>PAOE01000015.1 GCA_002707915.1 Gammaproteobacteria bacterium | reverse complement strand
GAGTGTCCAACTCCAAAAGTATCATAAATACTTTCAGATCTTACTGGGAAAGGGGCCAGACCATTGCTTTGTCTCATGCTCTCCATAGCATCTTTTCTTCCAGTTATGATTTTATGGGGATAGGTTTGATGACCTACATCCCAAACAATTCTGTCATGGGGAGTATCAAACTTGTAATGCAGTGCTAAAGTTAGCTCGATTACTCCAAGACCGGCCCCAAAATGGCCCCCAGTTTTTCCAACCGAGTAAAGAAGAAATTCTCTCAATTCATCTGCTAGCTGAGGTATTTGATCTTGGCTAAGATTTCTCAGATCTCTGGGATCATTTATATCCTCCAGAATCTCTGAAATCGGTTTTTCGGTAGGTATGGAATCAAAAATTTTCACTTTAAGCCTTTCTGGAAACTATGTAATCAGCTAATTTTATTAGATTATCAGTATTTTTAGTTATTGGCAGAAGAATTTTTTTGGCTTGATTAGCGAGTTCTTTCGCTCTCATTCTAGATTCATCTAATCCAACTAATGATGGATACGTAGTTTTATCTTTTGTAATGTCTGACCCTTGATCCTTTCCACTCACATATGATGGTGACTCAATATCGATTATGTCATCCTGAATCTGGAAAGCCAGACCAATTTTCGCACCATAACTTTTTAAAGACTCTATATCGTTTTTTGAAAGCCCACTCAATATTCCAGAAGTTTCAATTGATGCTTCAATCAAGCTTCCAGTTTTCTCTGAGTGCATTAGGTCGAGTGATTCCATATTAAATATATTTTGAGAATGAATGTCTTTAATTTGACCACCAACCATTCCCAAATGACCGCAAGCTTTTGCCAAACTCCTAATCATTTCAACTTTGTTTCTGTCAGAAGTTTCGATTGAGGTAATTAATTCAAATGCAAGCGGTTGAAGTGCATCTCCTGCGAGAATTGCTGTAGCTTCATCAAATTTTTTGTGTGTCGTGGGATTTCCTCTTCTAAGATCATCATCATCCATAGCTGGAAGATCATCATGAATAAGTGAGTAACAATGTATCAGTTCAACTGAGCAAGCTAAAGTATCAAGATATTCAGATTCTGTATCGCTTAACTCACCAATAAGATAAACGAGCATTGGCCTAAGTCGCTTGCCTCCATTGAGGACAGAGTAACGCATTGCCCTAGAAAGCAAGGTATCATTCATTGGGAGAAGACCTTCCAATTTATGATTTATTCTTGCTTGATATGATTTCAGCAGACTTTCAAACTCAGACATCTTTCAATGGAGTTGTTGTAAACTCTCCATCTTCTTCAATGAGCTTTTGAACTTGTAATTCAGCTTTAGAAAGTTGCTCCTGGCATTTCCTAGCAAGCTTGATTCCTTTCTCAAAGGACTTTAGAGAATCTTCAAGGCTTAAGTCACCAGATTCTAAATCCTCGACTATAGACTCAAGCTCATCCAGAGCTTTTTCAAAATTTACATCTACTTTCTTGTTCATTAACTTAGAAACTATATTCTAAACCAACATAAACTTCTCTTGGTAAACCAGGAAAATATCTATCACCACCGAAAGCATTGAAGTCCGCTCTCTCTGCATATCTTTTATCAGTCAAATTTTCTATTCTTAAATATCCTTTCAAGGATTCAGAGAATTCTCTGTTAAATCTTGCGTGATAAAGTGTATGACCTTCATATTCATGCAAATTAGCTGCATCTGTATAGTAAGAATCCATATGTTCAATTTCTAATGATAAATTGGAGTCATCGTTGAAGTTTATATTCCATAGGAGATTTGCCATTATTTTTGGAGCCGTATCTATCTTATTATCAACTCTAATCTTTTCTCTCATTGAAGTGTCGGTTTCAAAATCATACCTATGATCTCCATAGGTAATATTAGCATTAATAGTATTTCTTAAATTCACAAAGATACTTAGGCTGAGTTCAACGCCTTTGTGGTCTGTTTTTCCATTATCGACAATGAAGTTCTGCGAATCTCTAAAAATCGAATTCTTCTTCTTACTCTGATAGAAACTTAACGAACCTATCAAGGATTCCAGCTCAAATTTACTCCCAAACTCAAACATTGTGAGAGTTTCTGAATCAAGATCAGTCACATTTTGCTTCTTTTGAAGCCTATAGGCTTCATTAATTTGTGGAGGTCTGAATCCTAAACTTATTTGAGCAAAGTAATTTATAGAATCAAGTGTTGTAGATATGCCTGCTCGGGCACTTAATTCATTAAAATCATCAGTTCGATCGGCGGGTCTATTGTAATAACATCCACCAAAACCACATCGTGATCCATCCTCTCTTGTATTTCCACTTATCATCCTATTTGTATAGTCATACTCAATGAATTCAGCTCTAGCATCTGCAAAGAAAATTAAATTATTGCCTATAGATAAGTTCTCAATACCACCAAAAAATGCATAGGTGATGGAGTCAACTTCGTAGTCATAATGTTTACCTTGTGGTCTAGTGGCGTTATTAAAGGCTGAACTAGTTGTCAACTTATTAGCTTGAGTTTCTGTAAGTTCCGCCTTTGCGAAATCAATATGTAACCCTCTGATGAAACTAAAAGATTCATAGTCAGTTATTCTTTGAAATATTGCGCCAAAACTATAATGACTATTCTCTTCCAAAGGTGTTCCAGGTAAGAAATGTTGAAAGAATTTCATATCATTGCTTCTGACATATGGGGTTATTGAACTAATTACATCATCAATTTCCTTTATCAGTTTTAGTGAAACTCTTTGAGAATTTGCATCTCGATAAGCATCTGGATTAAAGTTTTGTTTACTAAATTCTTCATCTTTATATGAGTTGAAGCCGTTTACATATCCAGCTGTTTCTTGATTAAGATTAGTAAGAGTTGCTTTTAGATATCCAGTCCATTCATTAAGATCGAATTTTGACTGCAATCTTATTTTCTGTTGATCGTAACCCGATTGATCCCTAAATCCATCGTTATTGGCAAAAAACCCATCAAAGCTCCAATCCAAGTTATTGCTAGCTCTAATTTTAAAATTTTTATAATTATTTGGCCCAGCATTTAAATAAAATCTATTATCAGACTCTATTGGTTTCGAGAGTATGTTTATTACTCCATGCATTGCATTCGCACCATACCTAGAGCTAGCCGGTCCAGTAATGGTCTCAACTCCAGAGGACATCTCATAGAAAGTTTCGAATAATCCATTAACATTACAAAAGCCTGATGGCCTTATAGGTATACCATCTTCAAGTACTAGAAAAGAGCCACATGCACCTGGCCCGGTTAGCACTGGTGAACGAATTGCTGTTAAATGTTCTTGTCCGGAACCTCTGCTAATCCAAACTCCTGATGATCTTCTAAAAATTTGCTTTGGATGTTGAGCATCTAATTTTTCAAGCTCCTCCTGATTAATCGCAGATATTGACTGATTATTAGACCATCCAGATAAGCTAGATAATTTTTTCTCAAGAACAACTATTTCATCAATCTCTTCAGCAAAGCTATTTGCTGACAACAAAATTAAAGCAAAAGTAAGACAAGTCAGTTTTCTAGTCATCTATATTCCCTTATTGATTGAGTTGAGCATGCACATGATACCCTAGAATCAATAAAAAGCTGACTATGATAAACTCGTTAGTTAGCTCTAATAAGTTGATTAAGAGCTTTAAAGGGTTTAGTTAAAAACCTGATGAGTCTTCTAGGTAACGATCTAATAGTATCGGAAAAAGCAAGTGCGCAAGGAGTTACGACTAAAGTTAATATGGTCGCAACGGTGAGTCCCACAACCAGAGATCCTGCCATCTGTTCCCAGAAACTGGTTATGTATGACCCTGATTTAATTGTTCTATCGATAAGATCTATGCTGTAGCCCAAAGATATTGGCAACAATCCCGCAATAGTTGTGAAGGATGTAAGGAAAACAGGTCTTAGCCTTAATATTGCACTTCTTAATGCCAAAGATTTTGTTGTTGAACCAGGGTTGTTTCTTTTTAGGAGATTGAAAGTATCAATCAAAACAATGTTGTTGTTTACAACTATTCCTGCGAGTGCGACACAGCTTATTCCTGTCTGGAGTGTACTGAAGGATCTATCCAAAATCAGAAGTGATACAAAAACTCCGCCGAAAGATAAAAGAATAGCAGATAGGACTATATTGGCTTGATAGAAACTATTAAATTGAGCCACAAGAACTATGAGCATAACAAAGAGCATGGCAATAAAACCTAGAACTAAATAATCAGCTGCTTCTTTGTTATATTTGTCAAAACCATCGTATCCAACTGTTACACCTCTGCCTAAGTCTTGTGTTTCGAGCCAATCTTTAACTTTCTTTATTTGCACTGAAGGTATAGCACCCTCAACAGTATTAGCCGCAATACTATGAACTCTTTTTCCACCTTTTCTTGAAATACTTTTAGTAGCAGGCTTTATGTTTGTCTCTACAAAACTGCTTACAGGGACAAGACCTTTAACGGTCTGAACATTCAGGTTACTTAATTGATCGATATTTCTTTCTGATTTAGGGAATCTCACCCTTATATCAACTTCTCTATCAAGATTTAGTGGTCTGTACTCTCCAACTTTTATTCCATTTGTTACCATCTGAACGGAAGCGCCAACATCACTTAGCCCTGCACCATACTGAGCAGCTTTTGTTCTATTAATCTGTAATTCCCACTCTATTCCTCTTGTTACGGTTGTGTCCTCTATATCTTTAAAACTTCCCATGTCTTCAAGTTTGCTTCTAATTCTTCGAATTGCAGCAACAAGTAATTGTTCGTTATCACCACTTACGTTCAACTGAAGGGGTTTACCTATTGGCGGACCACCTTTCTCTTCTTCAACTTGGACTATATAACCCGGGGTTTCATCTAGTCTCTCGCGAAGAACTTCCATTATTTGAAAGCCATTTAGATCCGAAACCCTTTCATCTTCTCCATAGAAGTCTATAAACATTCCACCAACTCTATCAGGAGAGTTAGAACCTCTGCCTAGACCTCTACTTCCACCTGAGTTGGACCATACTGAAAGCCTTTCTATCTCTTCAATATCAATAATTTTTTGTTCTGCCTCAATAGCAATATCTCTTATCTCATCTACCGACAAATTTCCTCTTGCCATGATATCTACTTCGGCAAATTGAGGAGCCACAGTGGGGAAATAAACAATACCTTTACCATGATGTGTCCAAAGGCCAATACATAAAATTATAGCCGCAAGAATTATGGATATTGTTTGACCTGGAGTATCAAGATAACGATTAATTTTTCTTGCATAGAAACCTGAAGCACCAGATAAACTTAGAGGATCGGAAGACTCTAGCAATCTAATGTTATTAACTTCCTCCTCAGACTGTTTAGCTAAACCACCAAACATAGCTCCTAGTATAGGTGCAAAAACTAGAGAGTAGAGAAGAGAGCCCACAAGAACGCAAAATACTGTAATAGGCATATCTCTAATGAAAGCGCCAAATCCAGGCATAAACATCAAGGGCGTAAAGGCAATCAATGTTGTAGTAGTTGAGGAAAGTACAGGCCAAAACATTCTGGTTGCCGCTGCTGTATAGGCTTCAATCCTATTCATTCCTTCAGCGAGTTTTCTATCGGCATACTCCGTTACAACTATTGAACCATCTATGGTCATTCCCATAGAAATTAACATTCCAAACATTACCATGAAGTTAAATTCTTTATCCATGATGAGGAGCAACAATAGAGCGAATAAGTAAGAGAAGGGTATAGCCATACCTACGAGCATTGAAGTTCGGAAACCCAAGGCCGCTAAGACAACAATCATTACTAAAGCTATTGATGTTAATACGTTTCCCTGCAACTCGGAGATCATATCAAGTGCAAATTCAGAGTCATCTCTCACGAAGTTGACATCTATACCATCAGGGAAACCTTGTATTTTTTCTTCAACCATCTCTCTTATGTCTGTGACAGTATCGATAATATTCGTTCCTAACCTTTTTTTAATATCTATCGAAAGAGACTGTTGCCCGTTAATTCTTGAATATCCTCCTCTATCTTTGAAAGTCAAACTGACATCAGCTACGTCTTTTAGAGTGACTACCGAATTTCCAGATACCTTGATTGGTAAAGTTTCTATATCTTCTAAGCTAGAAAATACACTTGGAACATTTACAGCGAATCTTCCAGTTCCAGTATCTTGAAAACCAGCGGGAATAACGCGATTATTATTTGATACAGCTTGATAAAGCTGATTCATGGAAATCCCATAGGATTCTAATTTACTTTTATCTACAATCGCCTCTATCAGATCTTCTGGAACACCATTTAGTTCAGCCTCAAGCACATTAGGATGTGTTTCGATTAAGTCTTGTAATTCTTGGGTTAGATTAACCAATACCCTTTGAGGTAATACCGAGCTTGCAACACTTACCGTCAATATAGGATTATCTGTTGAGGTAAATTCTCTTATGGTAGGTTCTCTTGCATCNAGTGGTAATTCTCCTCTAGCCTCATCCACTTTTACTCTCACATCATATAGGGCTTCGTCAATGTCTACATCTTGATCGAATTCAACNACTACAGCAGCATATCCGGTTGCTGATGTAGATCTAACATCTACGACACCCGAAATGGTTCTNAGCGCATCTTCTAGTGGTTTAGCTAAAAGTCTTTCAGAATCTTCGGGTGAAACACCTTCAAAACCAACACCTACATATGCTCCTGGAAAATTTACCTGTGGCTCAGTAGCTTTCGGAAGATAATTAAGGGCAAAAATGCCCGAGAGTCCNAATAGGACGAGAATGCTTAATGAAGTTCTACTCTTCTTAATTGCGCCTGTGATGAAACTTTTCATGCATCNGGAGAAAAGGTTTCAGTTACTCTTACAGTCTGCCCTTGAAAGACATATTCTTGTCCAAGAGTTATGATTCTTGCAACTTCTCCTAGGCCAGATACCCACATTCCTGAATTCGTATCTTCTAGGATTGTAATCTCTTGGAATTCAACTCGATTGTCATTCGTGACAGTNCTAACACCCAACTTACCTTGGTCATTTAGAGATAATATAGCGGGTGATATTTTATGGGCAGGTTCCTCTTTTCCTTGGATATATATTTCAGCAGACACCCCATCTCTTATAGTTCTATCTTTGTTATCAACACTAATTTCTACCCTAAAAGTTCTGGTATTTTTATCAGCTGATGAAGCTATAAAAGTTACTTCNCCTGAAATATACCTACCNGAGATTAATTTTGCTGTAGCTTTAGAACCAAGCTGCACTTGAGCTATATCTTTCTCTGCGATATCAGCAACCAAAAGCATGGGATCGGGATCTATCAGAGCTGCACAAACAGCTCCTGTATTGAGGAAATCACCTTGTTCAACCCTTAAGGTTTCTAAAAAACCAGAGAAGGGCGCCACAATTTTTGGATATGCCTCTCTTCCAGCTATATACAACTGACANATAAGGTCACCTTCCTCAACATAATCACCTTGTTGAACAGGCCTTGAAATTAATCTCCCACCTACTTCAGCTCTAACTTGAACAAATTTATCAGCCTCTGTAAANCCACTTGATTTTAGTATNTTAGACTTAGTTANGGCTTGACTNTTTACAATNGTNACAGAAGANAGCGTATCTAAAGATGTATCNCGTTTCTCAAAACTTTCCTCTTCAATTAAGCTTCCTGAAACCATCCATATNATGAGAAAAGANGCAAGAATAGCGGCTGTTTTGTATGTTTGTTTAATTTTCATAACTAGGTTAGGTGTTATACATAACTATAACACTAAAATACCATGAGGCAAGTTATATTTGATATTTTTCTTTAAGCTTTTTGAAATTCTCTCTAGTCTTTTCTGAACTTTGAGGAGAACTAGATTTCATAATTGGTTTCTCTTCAATCTTCCAGCTTGATTCGATTCTATTTTCTAACTGTTTNTTATGTTCCTTATTTTCGTCGTTATTGTTCCTTTCCCAGTTATATTTGACATGCTGAAGAAATTTACTGTTCCAAGAAGTCAGAGATTGCCCATTTTCTTTCCAATACATAATNAATTCNGGTTTTATTTTTTCTGCAAACTCTCTTGGGATATCCGTCAATGCTAATATGTCAAAGAAGTCCTCATTTGGATTCCAATTACTTGTCATTTTTGATGGCAGATCGTCTATCTCTTTAATTTGACTGAGCCTTCCCCATCTTCTTCTAATATGNGCTATAAACTTGCTGTTCCAAATATCAGACTCCTCCTTCCGTTCTCTCCAATACATAATGAATTCCGGNANTTCTTTCANAAGAAACTCTTCATCAATGCCTGAGTTGATAAGAATCTCTTTAGCATCCAAATCTGGCACCCAATCTTTNTCAATCTGCTTTCTTTTCTTCTTTTTATTATCTTCGGCTTCCTTGAATCTCCATTTTTTAATTACAAATCTTAAGAATTTAATTCCCCAGTTGGACTCCTGACTATCCCGTTCATTGCTGAGTTTATTGAAATCTTCTATTTGTGAGTGTGCAAAATCTTCCGGTATACCGTATTCATTTATTTGATCAAGTATTTCTTGATTNGGAAGCCATTTANCAGAACGACTGAGTTCTTCTTTTCTCTTGAGTGAGAATACANTCTCTTTGTTAATCTTTTGNTCAACTATTAGACCTATCTTGATAAGTTTTGTAAGTAGTTCTTCGATTTCATTAGGATTTATGAAAGACANATTTGAACAGATATTGTCTAAGGATGATGTTTTGTTTTGAAGAGAACTTTGATTAATTTGTTCCAAAATAATGGCCTCTCCCAAACCAATTGATTCAGCTATTTCTCTAGAAAAGGATATTTTTGAGTCTGTCATAAATAAAAACTTAGATTAATTTATGACGTTGATCTAAACAAGAGAAAGGTTATTTATTTCTGTCGTTTATAGCATCAGCTAATTTGTGCAAGCAATCAACAGTATCTCTCCAATCTATGCAAGCATCTGTGATACTCTTTCCATAAATCAGGTTATTNAGATCATCTGCTTTTTGATTACCTTCTTCAAGATTACTTTCTATCATTACCCCTGTAATCCTGTTCTCACCNGATCGAATTTGTTCTGAAACATTATCNCAAACCTCGATTTGTTTTTTGTGCTGNTTGCTACTATTACCATGGCTCATGTCTATCATAATTGACTCTTCAAGTTTGTTTGATTTTAGTATTTCAGATGTGGAGTTTATAAATTCCTNGGTATAGTTAGGCTTTTTACCCCCTCTTAAAATTACATGACAGTCNTTATTTCCTGAGGANGAGAATATAGCTGCTTTTCCTTCCTTGGTAACCGACAGAAACTTGTGAGGATGTAAGGCTGATCCAATGGCATCCGCCGCCACCTGTACACCACCATTAGTTGCATTTTTAAATCCAATTGGGCAAGAAGATCCAGAAGCTAGCTCTCGATGAACCTGACTTTCTGTAGTTCGAGCTCCAATTGCTCCCCATGAGATTAAATCTGCAATGTACTGTGGTGTAATAACATCTAGAAATTCNGTTCCAGNAGGCATTCCTAGATCATTAATGTCTCTNAGAAGTTGTCTAGCTATGGATAGACCTTTATCTATATTNAATGAATTATCTAAGTCAGGATCATTAATAAGTCCTTTCCATCCAACTGTAGTTCTCGGTTTCTCAAAATATACCCTCATTATTATTAATAAGTGCTCTTTGAGATTTTCTTTCTCTTNNAAGAGAAGTTCTGCATACTCTTTTGCAGCATTTGGATCATGTATAGAGCAAGGNCCAACCACAACAGCTAGCCTTTTATCCTTCTTATAAAGAATATCTGAGAACTCTTTACGAGCATTAAAAACAGTTTCAGATGATGTTTCTGATATAGGCAGTTTTGATATAAGAGAATTAGCAGAAATCACTTCCTGCCTACCAGCTATCCTAAGATCACTTGTCTTTTGTAAACTCATTTTTAAAATCGGANNTGCATTCTACATACATTATGCACAGATTAAAGCATGAAAATGTTAAGATATGATTTAGTTTTGATGCGCCCTCAATTTTTCAAATAGTTATAGTATTTAATATTTTGGTTACAAATGGCTCATAAGAGAATTTCTGTAGGTGTTATTCAGGCAAATCCTATCGTTGGCGATATTCAAGGAAACTTGAATCTAGCCATTTCTGCAATTGAGGATATAGCTTCTAAAGAAACACCAGATATCTTCCTTCTTACAGAAATGTTCATAACAGGATATCCACCTGAGGATTTAATTCTAAGGGATGACCTTCTTGATCAATCTTACGAGGCTATTCAGAAACTCACCGAAATTAAACCCGAAAGTTTTATTGTCATTGGCTATCCCAAAAAAGAAGGTGAATCTATTTATAATTGTGCTGGAGTCTTAAGAAATCATTCAATTATTACCGAGTATAAAAAACAAGAATTGCCTAACTATGAGGTATTTGATGAAAAAAGATACTTTGTATCAGGCTCTAGTCCCGGTATTTTCGAAGTAAATGGTCTCAGGGTTGCTTTATCAGTGTGCGAAGATATTTGGCACGAAAAAGTAGTCAAACAAGCTCAAGAAAACGGGGCAAATTTAATGCTGAACATAAATGCTTCGCCTTTTCATCTAAGAAAAATAGAAGACAGAAAACGTCTTATTTCCGGTCATGCAGCTAAGTATAAGCTACCAATTATTTATGCTAATCAAGTAGGAGGCCAAGATGAACTTGTATTTGACGGTACATCTATGGCTATGGATGGAAATGGAAAACAAGTTCTTCAGCTAGACAAATTTAAGAGTGATTCTCGAATCATATCCTTTGTTGAAAATGATGATGTTCTCATTACAGAAGATGAAATGGTTATTCCCGAAGATAATGAACTTGAAGAGGTCTATCAGGCTCTAGTTATTGGAGCGAAGGACTATATAGAAAAAAACAAATTNCCTGGAGTAATTATAGGATCATCAGGTGGGATTGATTCAGCTTTGACAGCTGTGATCGCAGCTGACGCTATTGGACCAGATAAAGTAAGAACCTATATGATGCCTTTCAAGTTTACTTCGGATATGAGTGTTGAAGATGCTCAAAAGTTGGCAGAAAATTTAGGGCTACAGCATTCAGTTATACCGATTGGGGATATTTATGATTCCTTCAATAAAGGTCTTGAGAAAGAATTCAAGGGAAAAGAAAAGGATATTACAGAAGAAAACCTTCAATCAAGATGCAGAGGAGTCATTTTGATGGCTTTATCGAACAAATCAGGTGATCTCGTTTTAACAACTGGCAATAAAAGTGAGACCGCTGTCGGGTATTCAACTTTATATGGTGATACGGCTGGAGGTTTTGGAGTCCTCAAAGATGTTCCTAAGACTATGGTCTATGAACTTTCAAGATATAGAAACACTATCTCCAAAGTTATTCCTGAAAGAATTATTGAGCGACCACCCACAGCAGAACTTGCACCTGATCAGAAAGATACAGATAGCCTACCGGATTATGATATCTTGGACAAAATTATAGAGCTGTATGTAGAGCAAGATAAAAGCAAAGAAGAAATAGAGTCTTTAGGTGTTGGTAATGACGTTATTGAGAGGGTTTTAAGACTTATAGATATAAGTGAATACAAGAGGCGCCAAGCCCCACTCGGAGTGAAGATAACTTCTAGAGGTTTTGGGAAAGATAGGCGCTACCCGATCACAAATAAGTTTNTAAAGTAGACTTTATTTCCTAACGCGTTCATATGAGTCTATAATATAAGACCAATACGAAAGTATTGGGAAAAAATGGGTGATACAAAAACCTTAAATCCTCAAATTCTTGAGGTAAATAAAAACTATCCTCAACAGGGGGAGATGTTCTTAGCGACTGTTAAAGGGAAAGAAACAGTCTTACCAGAAGATCTATATGTTCCTCCTAACGCTCTTGAGATNTTGCTAGATAGTTTTGCGGGCCCATTAGATTTTCTTCTTTATCTCATAAAAAAACAGAATCTTGATATTTTAGANATAAATGTAGCTAAGATNACCGAGCAATATACCTCTTATATTGAGCTAATGGACGCTATGCAAGTTGAATTAGCCGGTGATTATCTAGTAATGGCAGCTTATCTTGCTGAATTAAAGTCTAGAATGTTATTACCTAGACCTAATGAGCAAGCAGAGGAAGAAGATCCCAGAGCAGAACTCATTAAACGACTTCAGGAATATCAAAGATACAAAGAAGCTGCTGAGAGAATCGATAAAATTCCAAGGATAGATAGAGAAATTTTTTCTGCTAATGCAAAACTCCCCGAGTTTACGCTACAAACACCTATGCTTGATATTCCTATTGAGGATTTAACTTTTGCTTTAGCTGAAGTAATGAGAAGGGTAGATCAATCCCAGGCTCACTTAATAAATTTTGAAGAACTTTCAACAAGGGAGAGAATGACTCAAATATTGGAACGCATGAAAACTGAATCCTTTATTGAATTCACATCATTGTTTATCCCGAAAGAAGGAAAAATAGGAGTTGTTGTAACATTCCTTGCCATATTGGAGTTACTGAAGGATTCTTTAATCGAGATTGTTCAATCAGAAGAATTTGGTCCCATTCATATTAAAGGTATTGATGAGGTGCATTGATGAAAAATAAACTTAATGAGATTTTGGAGGCATTGCTTTTATCTGCATCTAGACCCATCAATATAGATGAGATGGTCAAAGTGTTCGATGATCCAAAGCCTTCTAAAGACGATATTAGGTCAGCTTTGAATCAATTAGATGAGGACTGCATCGAAAGAGGCATTGAACTAAAGCAAGTGGCTAGCGGTTATCGACTACAAGTAAAACAAAACTTATCAGCTTATGTGGCTAAATTATGGGAAGAACGTCCTCAGAAATTTTCTAAAGCTACTTTGGAAACCCTTTCATTGATTGCTTACAAACAACCTATTACACGAGGTGAAATAGAAGAGATTAGGGGTGTTACAGTAGGTACTCAATTGATGAGAGGTTTAATGGAAAGAGGCTGGGTGAAGATCATCGGACAAAGAGATGTACCGGGAAGGCCGTCATTATATGCAACAACTAAAGAATTTTTAGATTACTTTGGATTGCAACATCTTAGGGAACTGCCTGAGTTACCATCATTACCTGATTTAAATTCTTTAGAGCTACAGCTACCAATAGAAGAGCCTGAAAGCAAAGACAACCCCCAAGCTCTTAGCTAAAAATTGAAAACTCGTATCCATAAGATCCTCGCAGATCATGGAATAGGTTCTAGACGGGGAATAGAACTGTTAATAAGACAGGGAAAAGTTTTAGTGAACGGTAAACAAGCTTCCATAGGTCAGCTTGTGAATGAAAATGACATTTTTGAAGTTGATGGTCGTTTCATAAAACTCAATAAAAAAACTCCTAATAACAAAAGAGTTTTGATTTATAACAAAAGAGTTGGCGAAATATCATCTAGAAAAGATCCTGAGCATAAAAAAACAATTTTTGATGCTTTACCTCGATTAAAATCTGGTAGGTGGGTGTCAATAGGTAGACTTGATATCAATACTTCAGGTTTAATACTTTTCACAAATGATGGGGTATTCGCAAATGATTTAATGCATCCATCATCCTCAATCGAAAGAGAATATGTAGCAAGAGTTCATGGACAAGTCACAGACGAAATCCTTAAAAAACTGGTAAATGGAGTAAAGCTCGAAGATGGGCTTGCAAAATTTACAGATGTTCAAAGCGGAAGAAAAGGCAATACCAATCAATGGTTTGCAATGGTCATTATGGAAGGTAGAACTCGTGAGGTAAGAAGATTATGGGAAAGTCAGGGATTGGAGATATCAAGACTTAAAAGAGTAAGATTTGGTAATGTATTTTTACCAGCAAACTTAAAGCAGGGAGCTTTCAAAGAACTTACAAAAAGCGAAATCAGTTCTCTTGAGCGTCAATTGAGTGACCATTAATATTTTCACTAACATCCGACATCAAAAATATATAAGGTTTCATTATCTCAGATGCCAATGGATTGATTTCTGGATTCTCTGCAGGGTAAGCAGACTTTCTCATTTTAGTTCTAACTGCACCAGGATTGATACAGTTAACTCTTATTGAAGAAGTATTTTGAAGCTCTTCTGAAAGAATCTGCATCAATCCCTCAGTTGCAAATTTACTCACCGAATAAGATCCCCAATAGGGTCTACCCACTTTACCCACACCTGAAGAAGTAAAAATAACTGAACTGCTTTTTGACTCTCGCAAAAGAGGGATTAGATGTTTTGTTAATAAAAAACCTGCGTCGAGATTGACCTTCATAACCTGCTTCCAAATTTTATAATTATATTGCTCAATTGATTTCTTTTCTCCTAATATCCCTGCATTGTTTACTAGACCATCTATTTTTGAATATTCCCCTGAAAGTGCTTCAACAATCTGAACGTAATCCTTTTCTTCAGATAAGGCAAAGTCAATAGGTTGAATTAGAATATTTTTTGAATTATCCGAAGAAAGTTCATCATGTAGCGTTTCAAGCTTATCTTGACTTTTACTCAATAAGATTAATTCGGCACCTAGCNTTGAGTAGCATTTTGCTATTTCTCTTCCTATACCTGAACCTGCGCCAGTGATTACAATTGTTTTATCCTCTAACGTATTAGATGGAAATTTATAACTCTTAAAATCCAACATTTTCTAGGTTAATGTCTCAATTTCTTTAGCATGAAGAAAGATATACTTAGCCCCCCAGTTATTCGCATCATCTTCAAGTGGGATATATCCATAAGCTGCAGCACCAGTAATCATTTTTGCATTTTTTCCCGCTTCAATATCAATTCTATGATCGCCAATATAAATGCTATTTTTGGAATTCGTGTTAGAAATTTTTAGTGCTTGAATTAAACCATCTGGCTCAGGCTTTCTAGCCCCTACATCGTCAGGACAAACCAGAAAAGGGGGGTTATGTTTATCAAGTTTATTTATCACAATTTTTTCTGCAAACTTTCTCGGTTTATTGGTGACAATTCCCCACTTGATTTGTTTCTCATTTAGTTTGGCTAGCAATGTATCTACTCCATCGAAAGGTTTTGTTGCATCCAAGCAGCATTCTTCATAAATCTCCAAGAGTTCTTGTCTATGGAACTCAATTGCTTCTGTTTCATCTAATTTTAGCTCCAATGCATAGGCTGCAAGGCTCGCAGCACCTTGTGAAACTAGCGACCTTACTTGGACATAATCTGCTTCATCAAGATTATATTTTTGTCTGAGGATATTTACGGATTTGAAGAAATCAGGAGCAGTGTCTAATAGGGTTCCATCTAAGTCAAAAGCAAAAAGTTCTATATCTTTCAATCTTCTTCCTTAGTGGCATGAACCATATAGTTAACTTGAATATCCTTTCCCAACCAATAGTTATTTGAAATAGGGTTATAACTCAAACCTATTGTCTCTTTTTGGATCAATCTAGAATCTCTAATCCATTTTGCTAGCTCCGAGGGTTTAATGAATTTCTGATAATCATGAGTACCTCTTGGTAAAAGTTTCAAGACATATTCAGCTCCAATAATTGCAAAAAGATAAGATTTTGGATTTCTGTTGATGGTAGAAAAGAAAATATCACCACCTTTCTTTAGTATATTTGAGCAGCTTTTTATTATTTGCTCAGGAGAGGGGACATGTTCCAACATTTCTAGGCANGTAATGGCATCAAATCTTTCTTCAGGATTATTTTCTATGAATTCTTCAATNGTATTTTGATGGTAAGAAACATTACTTNCTATTTTTTTTGAATGNGAANNTGCNACTCCTATCGTTTGTTCAGAAGCATCAATTCCTGTGACCTCTGCTCCAAGCTCACTAAGAGCTTCAGCTAAAATACCACCACCACAGCCAACATCTAAGATTTTTTTTCCTNGTAAATCAGTTCGATCATTTATAAAGCCNACTCTTAACGGATTTATTTGATGAAGTGGTTTAAATTCTCCNTCCTTATCCCACCATCTGGTAGCCAGTTCGTCAAATTTAGNAACTTCATCTTGGTCCAAATTTTTTATGTTCATAGTCATTTTTTTTCATTAAACTGTCTCTGACAANTTTCCNAGTCAAAATATTATGCAAATATTCTTTCCTAAAGAAGAGACAAACGAAATACGTGCAACTATTTTACCTGAAGTNGCAAAGAAATTTATCGATTTAGGTATCGAGGTGTCTGTGGAGACAGGATTAGGCGATAAAGTTTTCGTTTCAGATGATTTATATGCTCAAGCTGGTGCGAAGATCTGTAATGATATTAATGAAGCTTTGAGTGGTGCTGATATAGTTTGTAAAATCAATAAACCTAGCAGTAATCAAGTAGCTTTGTTAAAAAAGAATGCAATTTTTNTTAGTTTTCTAGATCCTTTTAACGAAGAGGAACTAGTTTCTGAATTAGCCTCTGCAAATGTCAGCTCANTCAGTATGGAGCTAGTGCCTAGAATAACTCGTGCACAGAAAATGGATGCTTTGAGTTCCCAAGCAAATTTAGCCGGTTATGCTGCTGTCATAGAGGCATCAAGAACACTGTCTAAATCTTTTCCAATGATGATGACAGCTGCAGGTACAATTTCTCCAGCAAGAGTATTTGTTGTTGGAGTCGGAGTGGCGGGTTTACAAGCTATAGCAACTGCAAAGAGATTGGGAGCAAGGGTAGAGGCATTTGATACAAGGCCTGTTGTAGAGGAGCAAGTTAAATCTCTAGGAGCTAAATTCGTAAAAATAGATATAGGAGATACTGAGGAAACTGATCAAGGATATGCAAAAGAGCTAACACCTGAACAGATTAGAATGCAACAAGACGGCATGAAAAAAATCTGTTCTCTTTCAGATGTAATTATCACTACTGCTCAGGTTTTTGGGAGGCCAGCTCCAAGAATCATCACTCAAGAGATGGTTGATGCAATGCAACCCGGCAGTGTGATTGTTGATATGGCAGTTTCTACAGGTGGTAATGTTGAAGGTTCTAAAAATGATGAATACGTATTCGATAACGGAGTCACTATTATAGGTATGTCCAATTTACCCGGAGAGGTTGCTAGAGATGCTTCTCAAGTATTTGGAAATAATATTTTTAATATGATTGAGGAGTTTTGGGATGCAGAAAACAAAAGCCTTAACTTTGATTTGGAAGATGAGATACTTAAAGGATGTGTAATCACGCATCAAGGAAAGGTTGTAAACGAAGCAATAAAATAAGGAAAAGCATGGAAAGTCAGATCATTCTCTTAATTTTTATATTAGTTTTATCCATATTCTTGGGAGTTGAATTAATAACTAAAGTTCCCTCAACACTGCATACTCCTTTAATGTCGGGTGCAAATGCAATATCTGGTATTACATTGGTAGGTGCTATTTTGTCATCTGGCGCATCTGAATTTATAACGATAGCTCTTGGTACAGCAGCAGTATTTTTCGCTTCTATTAATGTTGTTGGTGGCTACTTGGTCACGAACCGAATGTTAAGTATGTTTAAGAAAAAATAGTTATGGAAACTGCAATTCTAGTTAATCTTGCTTACATCGCATCATCGATACTATTTATCGTTGGTCTTAAAATGCTGGGATCTCCTGATACCGCAACACGCGGAAATTTCTTATCTTCTTCAGGAATGTTGTTGGCAGTTCTCATAACACTGCTTGATCAAAACATCATTGATTATCGATATATAGCAGGAGCTTTAGTTGCAGGAAGTATTGTTGGTTTCTTTGCTGCAACTAGAGTGAAAATGACTTCTATGCCAGAAATGGTGGCTATTTTTAATGGCTTTGGGGGTATTGCAAGTCTTTTGGTAGGTTCGGCTGAGTATGTCTCTGGAGTTTTTGATAATCCTGCATTTCTAGGAGCTATCTTCCTAACAGTTCTCATCGGTGGACTTACATTTACTGGAAGTATCATTGCATATGGAAAACTTTCAGAAACAATATCCGGCAAACCTTACCTCTATAAAGGGCAACAGTTTGTAAATGGACTCCTTCTTTTTGCTATCTTGCTAGTTGGAATCAACATGCTCTTCATTCAAGGATTAATATCTTCTGAGCAAACATTACTACTACTTATTGGACTAGCTTTCATTTTAGGAGTCTTATTTGTAATTCCTATTGGTGGTGCCGATATGCCTGTAGTTATTGCTCTTTTAAATAGTTTTTCAGGATTAGCTGCATGTGCCGCTGGATTTGTGATCCTTAATAATGTGCTTATTGTTGCGGGAGCATTGGTAGGGGCCAGCGGTTTAATTTTGACTAATATCATGTGTAAGGCGATGAATCGATCGCTTGCAAATGTATTGTTCAGCGGATTTGGTGCGGCACCTGATTCATCAACTGAATCTTCACAAGAACAGGGAGAGGTAAAGCCAATAAATACAGAAGATGCTTATTTAATTTTGGAAGCTGCATCATCTGTTTTAATTGTTCCAGGATATGGAATGGCAGTAGCTCAGGCTCAGCATACTGTCCGCGAATTAGGTGAACTTTTGGAAGAAAATGGTACTGAGGTTAAATATGCCATTCATCCAGTTGCCGGTAGGATGCCGGGTCACATGAATGTTCTCCTTGCGGAAGCAAACGTTTCTTATGATGTTCTCGTTGAACCTGAAGATGTAAATCCAATCATGGAAACAGTCGATGTTTGCATGGTAATTGGGGCAAATGATGTGGTTAATCCAGATGCTAAAGATAATGAGGGCAGTCCTATCTATGGAATGCCTATTATCGAAGTCGATAATTCNAAAACAGTNTTCGTCTTAAAACGTTCNATGGCATCTGGATTTGCAGGNATACAGAATCCACTNTTCTTTAAGTCTAACACTAGAATGCTCTTCGGAGATGCNAAGGATATGGTATCAACATTGGTCTCAGAATTTAAAGGTTAACTCACCTTTTTTGCCCCTTTTTTCAGCGATTTTTAAGGTTGATTATGGTAAAATCAATCTAAGTTGATATTGCAAGGAAAATACCAAAAATTAAGAATTTCTCTTGAAAGATTATCTCTTTTTATCTCGATTAAATTAAACATCCGGACATAAGTTATGAGTGAAATAGCTGCTAAGGAAATTGTACCTGTTGATATAGGTAAAGAACTNAAACAGTCTTATTTAGACTATGCAATGAGCGTGATTGTTGGCAGGGCATTGCCTGATGCTAGAGATGGCTTAAAACCTGTTCATAGAAGAGTTTTATACGCTATGCATGTTTTAAATAACGATTTTGGAAGGCCTCATAAGAAATCTGCAAGGATAGTAGGAGATGTGATTGGAAAATATCATCCTCATGGCGATAGTGCTGCCTATGAGACGATTGTAAGAATGGCTCAGTGGTGGTCTTTAAGATATCCGCTTGTTGATGGACAGGGAAATTTTGGATCAATGGATGGAGACGGACCCGCAGCGCAAAGGTATACAGAAGTCAGAATGGCACGAATTTCTCAAGAGCTGTTGGCTGATCTGGAAAAAGAAACGGTTAATTATGTAGAAAACTATGATGGTACTGAAATGATGCCAGAAGTGCTTCCTACAAAAATTCCAAATATGCTTGTTAACGGATCTGCAGGAATAGCTGTTGGCATGGCTACAAATATGGCTCCTCACAATTTGAATGAATCTCTCAAGGCTTGTTTGGCTTACATAGATAATCCTGAAATAACTGTCCAAGAACTAATGGAGTATATTCCTGGTCCTGACTTTCCTACAGGAGCCATAATAAATGGTAAGGCAGGAATAGTTAGTGCATATGAGACTGGAAGAGGAAGAGTACAAATAAGAGCAAAAACTGAATTTGAAGATGAGGACAAGGATAAGGCAAAAATAGTAATAACTGAAATGCCTTATCAAGTAGTTAAGGCAAGATTGATAGAAAAAATTGCAGAGCTATCGAGAGATAAAAAGTTAGAAGGAATAAGAGATATTCGAGATGAATCAGATAAGGACGGAGTTAGAGTCGTAATTGAGCTTAAATCTGGNCAGATTCCTGATGTTGTTTTAAATAATCTCTATGCTCAAACGCAAATGCAAACTGTCTTCGGAATAAACAATGTTGCTCTGATAGATGGTGAGCCAAAACTTTTAAACTTAAAATCTATACTCTCTGTTTTCTTTAATCACAGAAAAGAAGTTGTTTCTAGAAGAACATTTTTTGATTTAAGGAAAGCAAAAGAACGTGGTCATATACTTGAAGGCCTAACAATAGCTCTAGCTAACATCGATGAGATGATAGACCTCATTAAGAAATCAAAAGAGGGTTCTGAGGCAAAAAAGAAATTACTTTCCAAAAAATGGAAACCTGGAAAAATAATTGCAATGTTAGAAAAGGCTGGACCTGATGCATGCAAAATTGATGTCACAGATTCATCTATAGGCTTAATAGGTAAAACGTATCAATTGTCTGAACAACAAGCTCAAGCTATTTTAGATATGAGACTTCAAAGACTTACCGGTCTGGAACAAGATAAGTTAATCAATGAATATGAAGAGATCATCGAGCACATTACATATTTACTTGAGATATTGGGAGACTCTAATCGCTTAATTGAAGTGGTAAAAGATGAGCTNAAAGAAGTTCAAGAAAAATATAAAGATGATCGTAGGACAGATATTCAAGATTCTGCAGCCGATTTAACTGAGGCAGATTTAATAACNCCTGAAGATAGGGTCGTAACAATATCGCACGAAGGGTATGCAAAAACTCAACCTCTAGAAGAATATAGAGCTCAAAGAAGAGGTGGAACCGGAAAAACAGCAGCATCAGTTAAAGATGAAGATTTTGTTGAGCAACTTCTTGTTGCAAACACTCATACAACACTCCTTTGTTTTTCGAATCTCGGACAAGTTTATTGGTTGAAGGTTTATGAAATTCCTTCTGCTGGCAGAGCTGCTAAAGGGCGACCCTTAGTTAATCTCATACAACTCAATGAAGGTGAAAGAATAACAAGCATGGTACCTGTGGAGGAATATGATGATAAACACTTTATCCTCATGGCAACAAAAGCGGGAACAATCAAGAAAACAGTTTTAACAGAGTTCCAAAACCAAAGAAAAGGGGGGAAAAGAGCTATTACACTTCTTGATGGAGATGAGTTAGTTGGAACGACAGTCACCGATGGAAGTAAGTTTATAATGTTAGTTACGAATGCAGGAAAGGCAGCTCATTTTTCAGAAACTGAAGTAAGGTCNATGGGNAGAACAGCCAAAGGNGTTAGAGGAATAAAATTAGAGAAGAATCAGCAAGTAATCTCTCTTATTGTTCCTGAAGAAGATACTTCGATATTTACTGTTAGTGAGAATGGTTATGGAAAACGTTCTAAGTCAGCTGATTTTAGAAAAACAAGAAGAGGTGCCAAAGGTGTTATTGCTATGCAAATTTCAGAGAGGAATGGTCAATTAATAGGTGCTGCCCAAGTCAATGATGATGATGAGTTGATGCTTATCTCAGANAAGGGGATGTTGGTTAGAACTAGAGTATCTGAAGTAAATGTTATNGGAAGAAANACTCAGGGAGTAACTGTTATTAGGCTAAAAGACTCTGAAAAACTAATAAGCATTGCTCCTATTAGTGAAGAATTCATAGGAGATGAATAGTGCCAAGAAAATTTAACTTTGGTGCAGGACCTGCAACTATGCCTGAGTCGGTTTTACTTGAAGTCCAAGAAGAACTTTTAGACTGGAAAGGTCTTGGTTTATCCGTAATGGAAATAAGTCATAGAAGTCCGGAATTCATAGAAATAGCAAAACAAGCTGAATCTGATTTTAGAGATTTACTTTCTATCTCAGAGGATTTCGCAGTTTTATTTACGCATGGAGGTGCAACTATGCAAAATGCAATGGTACCTCTCAATCTAGCCAAATCTGATGGAGTGGCTTCTTATGTAAACAGTGGTCATTGGGCCAAACGTTCTATCAAAGAAGCTGAAAGATATACAAATGTAAGAATAGCAGCCTCGTCTGAAGATGATAATTTTACTTACTTTCCCGAACAATCATCATGGTCTCTTGATGAAGAATCGTCATATGTTCATTACACGCCAAANGAGACAATNGGTGGACTTTGCTTGAGAACTTTAGATAGTTCACCTTTGCCAATAGTTGCTGATTATTCCTCAGGTATTCTTTCTGAACCAATCGATATAGAAAAATTTTCTTTGATTTATGGAGGTGCTCAAAAAAACATAGGTCCATCTGGATTGGGTTTTGTAATTGTAAAAAAAGAACTCTTAGGAAGTCCACAACCCATAACACCTAACTTGTTAAATTACACGCTAATTCATGAAGGAGAGTCTATGTCAAACACTCCTCCTACTTTCGCTTGGTATGTTGCCGGTAAAGTCTTTAAATGGCTAAAGTCTATAGGTGGTGTAAAAGCTATAGCTGAAATCAACTATAGAAAAGCTAAGAAGCTTTATGATTTTATTGATAATTCTGATTTTTACAGCAATCAGATTAATCCTGAAAATAGATCGATTATGAATGTACCTTTTTTACTTCTCAATGATAATCTCAACAATGTATTTCTGGAAGAGTCTAATGAAGTTGGCTTGCTAGCTCTTAAAGGTCATAGGTCTGTGGGAGGAATGCGAGCAAGTATCTATAATGGTCTTCCTGAAGAAGGTGTAGATGCCTTATTAAATTTTATGGAAGCTTTCGAAAACAAATACTCTAATGTCTAAAGAGGATGAATTATCAAAAGTCAGAAAAGTCATTGATTCGATTGATGATCAGATTCTTTCTTTGNTAAATGAGAGGGCTGAGTTAGCTATTTCAGCAGGAAAGGCAAAAAGTGGTTCTGATATTTACAAACCCTCTCGAGAATCTTTTATTCTCAATAGGCTCACTGATTTAAATAATGGACCTTTAAATAAAGAGCAGATAATCAATATTTTTAATGAAATTATTTCTAGTTGTAGATCTACCGAATCGACATTTACTGTTTCCTATTTAGGACCCGAGGGNACTTATTCNGAATCTGCTCTAGAGGGTCAATTTGGCAGGTCTGTAGATAAGCTACCTGAAGAAAATATAAAAAAAATATTTGAATCTGTTTCCTCTAGCATCTCCGATTTTGGAATTGTGCCAATTGAAAATTCAACTGAAGGCTCAGTAAATCTTACTTTAGACTGTTTAGCAGAATTTGATCTGAAAATATGCGGAGAAATTGAATTACAAATAAACCATAATCTATTGGGATACAACAAACCTCTCCCCAAAGAAGGCTTTGAAATTCATGCCCACGAACAAACTTTGGGACAGTGCAGAGAGTGGCTTGAATCATATTGTCCTGGAGTTAAATTAGTAAGTGTCTCAAGTAATGCTCAGGCAGCTGCAAATGTTACTAGTGATAATAAAGTTATAGCTATTGCAGGAGATCTTGCGGCAGAGAAATATGGGCTAGAGATATTGAATTCACATATTGAAGATTATTCAGGAAATACTACCCGATTTATAACTATTGGTAACATAATGGCTACAAGAACTGGAATAGATAAAACCTCCATAATGGCAACAACTAAGAACGAGAAGGGAGCTTTGTACTCTTTATTGGANCCTTTCAATANGTTAGANATAAACCTGTCNCATTTAACTTATAGGCCTTCGAAAACTAATAAATGGCAATATTCCTTTTTCATAGATTTTGATGGACATAAAGATGATGACCGGATAAAAGAATTATTTTCCGACTTTTCACTGAAGGATATTGAATTAAATATACTTGGTTCATATCCTAAATCACTAGGCTAGATTATGGATCTTAAAAAACTAGTAAACAAAGGGATTGATGGATTAAGTCCATATGAACCCGGCAAACCAATTGAAGATCTAGAACGAGAACTAGGAATAAAAAATGCAGTTAAGCTTGCAAGTAATGAAAATCCCNTTGGCCCCAGCCCAAAGATTATTGATTCTATTGAAAAAATTGTAAAAGAAACCCATCGTTATCCTGATGGTAATGCTACTCGGCTGAAAGCAAAGATTTCNANGAAATTTAATATTTTGGAAAATCAAGTTACTGTTGGAAATGGNTCCAATGACATCATAGAATTNGTTGCAAGAAGTTTTTTAGGTCCANATGATAGTGCGGTCTATTCTGAGCATGCATTTGCAGTTTACCCNCTTGTTGTAAGAGCAGTTGGGGCAATGGGAATTGAGGTGCCTGCAAAGAATTTTTCTCANGATTTAGAGGCAATGTTAGATTCCATNGAGGAAAATACTAAGTTAATTTTTATCGCTAATCCTAATAACCCNACTGGATCTTTCATTGAACAATCTGAATTATTAAACTTTCTTGAAAAAGTGCCCGAAGAAATTATTGTCCTTCTTGATCAGGCTTATTTTGAATATTCTTCTTTTGAGACTTCAGATCTAGAGTTTGATGTATTAGAGAGATTTCCAAATCTTGTAATCAGTAGAAGTTTTTCTAAAGCTTATGGTTTAGCTGGATTTAGAGTTGGCTACTCNGTTTCATCAATAGNAATNGCAGATTACCTCAANAGGGTAAGACAACCCTTCAATGCAAATTCTCTTGCACTTTANGCCGCTGAAATAGCTTTAGATGATGATCAGTTNATCAAAAAATGTCTAGAGTTGAATTTTGAGCAAAAGCAAATATTGTTTAATGATCTTCAAGCCTTGGGGTTTGAATGCCTTCCTAGTAGAGCAAATTTTATATCCTTTGATTGTAGGGAAGACTCCAATGATGCATTCAATAAACTACTTTTAGAGGGTGTAATTGTTAGATCATTGAGAGTATATAAGATGCCTAATTTTCTCAGAGTTTCCGTGGGCTTACCTGAAGAAAACTTAACCTTCCTTGAAAAAATAAAATCAACTCTCTCAAAATGAGCATTACTAAAGAATTCAGTAATGTATTAATAATTGGACTGGGGTTGATAGGTGGATCAATTGCGAAAAAGTTAAAAAATAATTCTTTCAATGGGGAAGTTCATGGCATTGATAATGATTCAAAAGTCTTGTCCATCGCAAAAGAGAATAATCTAATTTCAAATCAAACTTTGAACTTAGATAATCTTGAGGACCTTTTGGTCATTTTTTGCACTCCTGTCCTATCAATAAAAGCCGCTCTGAGTTCGTTTTTATCATTAGATCCATCAAAAGAGATTATTTTTACTGATACTTTAAGTACTAAGGGATTGATTTACGAAGTTCTTCAAAAAGAATACAAAGAGTTGAAGGATAAATTTGTTTTGTCTCATCCAATAGCAGGTTCTGAAAAGAGCGGTCTCATGCACTCCAAACATGATCTTTTTGAGGGACGAGTTTCTATAATTTCTCCTCATGATACAAACCAAGAAGATGACATAGCAAGAATTGCTGAGTTTTGGAATTCATTAGGATCCCGAGTAAAGATCCTCTCTCAATCAGAGCATGATTTTATTTTTGCGAGAACTAGTCATCTACCTCATGTTATTTCTTATTCTTTGGCAGAAAGTCTTTTTAAAAACTTAAAAGAAAAAACATTTGAATATTCAGGTGGTAGTTTGGAAGATTACACTAGAATCGCTTCGAGTGACCCCACTATGTGGAAAGATATTTTTGTATCAAACAGAAGTAATATCATTTCTTCCATTGAAGAGTTTGAANTTAGCCTTANTAATCTGAAACAATTGATACAAGAAGGCAATGAAGAGGAAATGATCTCATTTTTACNTGAAATAAAAAGAATAAGAGATATCTCAATTTCAGATAAATAAATGAATTTTTTAGTAAAAAAAGGGAACGGGCTGGCTGGAGAAATATCCATTCCTGGGGATAAATCCATATCACACCGNAGCATTATATTAGCCTCTCTCGCTGAGGGCNGTTCTAGAATATATGGTCTTCTCGAAGGTGAGGATTGTCTGGCAACAATTGAAGTATTCAAAAAGATGGGAGTAGGCATTTCTTTGAAAGATGGAATTTGCTNAGTGGATGGTAAGGGTNTAGAAGGCCTTAAGGAGCCCGATCAAGTNCTTGATTTTGGAAACTCAGGAACATCAGTAAGATTATGTGCTGGACTTTTGTCTGCACAGCGATTTTCATCAGTTTTGATTGGAGATGAATCTCTTTCAACAAGACCTATGCAAAGAATAGTTGATCCTTTAACTNCTATGGGAGCAAATATATCTGCAAGCGATNAAGGAACACTGCCNATTACNATAAATTCTGTTAAGTCTCTTCAANCAATAGAATANTCTCTTCCTNTAGCAAGTGCCCAAGTAAAATCNTGNNTGATGCTCGCAGGATTNTTTGCAGAAGGTGAAACTAGAATTAAAGANAATGTTATAACTAGAGATCATACAGAGAAAATATTCTTGGAGTTTGGTATTCCNATTGAAATTTTTTNTGANAAAACATTNAAGACTATNTGTGTCAACAAAATTCAAAGAATTGANCCAAAAGATATCNGTGTTCCTGGAGATTTTTCTTCAGCATCATTTTTTATACTTGCAGCTTTAATTTGCCCAAATTCNTTTTTAAGACTCAATAATGTAGGNATNAATGACACTAGAATTGGTTTTCTTCATGCTTTGAGAAATATGGGAGCANATATAGATCTCATNAATCANANAGATACTCCTGAGCCTACAGCAGATATTTTAGTCAAGACTTCAGTGCTTCAAGGAATTACTCTTGATACCGCTTTAGTNGCAAATATGATTGATGAAATGCCTGCTTTTTTTATGGCAGCTGCTCTCGCGGAAGGNATGACTATTGTCAAAGATGCAAAAGAGTTAAGAACTAAGGAAAGTGACAGACTTCAGGCAATGGCTGATTCTTTGAATGCATTCGGAATAAGTTATCAACTTAGTGATGATGGTATTGTTATCCATGGTATAGGATCGAAGGGAATACTTAACTCAGCTGAAATTGATTCTTATGGTGATCATAGAATCGCAATGGCAAGCGCTATAGGATCTTTAAGATCTGATGATGAAGTCAGGATTTCAGACTGTAAGAATGTTAATACTTCTTTCCCCAATTTTATTAATATTTGTAAATCAGTTGGAATAGAGATAAATGAATATGAATAATTATACTGTTCCAGTAATAACCATTGATGGACCAAGCGGTGCAGGAAAAGGTACTGTTGCACAAATGCTAGCCCTTGATCTTGATTGGAATATATTGGATAGCGGGGCTCTTTACAGAACCCTTGCTTTCTTTATGAATGAAAATGATATATCTCTTGAACAGTTTGATGAAAACGCAGTTGAGATTAAAAAATTGTTTAAGGTATCTTTCGATCCAGGCATACCAGGAGAGCCAGTTAAAGTTATATTCAACAAAGAAGATATCACCTCTAAAATCAGAACTGAAGAGATAGCAAAAATAACCTCTACATTGGCAACTGAACCAAAAATCAGAGAGTTTATTAAACCATGTCAAAGAGAATTTATGATCTCACCGGGGCTTATNGCAGATGGAAGAGACATGGGAACGGTTATCTTTGCAGATGCTCAGTACAAGATTTTTCTTACTGCCTCAATAGAAGAAAGGGCTAAAAGAAGACAAACACAGTTGAAAAGACATGGTTTGGAGGTTAACATGCGCANCCTTTTACAAGAATTAGNGGAGAGGGACAAAAAGGATACTGAAAGAGAACATTCTCCACTAGTTCCTGCTGATAACTCTGTAATAATTGATACAAGTAATTTAAACCCTGAAGGAGTGGTAAAGAAAATTAAGACTTACCTTTAAAAAATATGGCAACAAGCTTTGAAAAACTTTTAGATGAAAATTTAAGTACAGTAATAATGAAACAAGGCAGTCTCGTTACTGGGATTGTTATTGATATTTTAGACAATCATGTGGTAGTGCATGTTGGTTTAAAGTCTGAGGCTGTTGTACCTATTTCAGAATTTTATAATGAGTCTGGTGAACTTGAATTAGAGATTGGAGATGAAGTTCAACTCACCCTCGAGGCAATAGAGGATGGACACGGAAATACTAGGGTATCTAGAGAAAAGGCAATAAAACAAGAAGTGTGGAAAAGGATTGAAGACTGTCTTGAGCAAGATTCTATTTTAAAAGGTTTAATTACTGGTTCTGTCAAAGGAGGAATGACAGTTGACGTACAAGGTATTAAAGCTTTCTTACCGGGTTCTTTAGCAGAGGTAATTCCTACAAAAGATTTAGAGCATTTGGTAGGGAATTACGAAGAATTTAAAGTAATAAAACTCGATAAAGANAAAAACAATGTTGTGCTTTCAAGAAAGGCTGTTCTGCAGGAAGTAAACTCTGAGGAGAGAGAAAAACTTCTTTCTACATTAGCAGAAGGACAAGTTATTAAAGGAGTGGTCAAAAATCTAACTGATTACGGAGCTTTTGTTGACTTAGGTGGAATCGACGGTCTTCTCCATATAACAGATATCTCTTGGAGCAGGATCAACCATCCTTCTGAGGCTATTAAAATTGGAGAGGAGCTTGATGTAAAAGTCATTAAGTATGATGCGGAGGAAAAGAAAGTGTCTCTTGGCATCAAGCAGCTAATCGATGATCCTTGGATAGGTATTGAATCTAAATTCCCCTTAAATACATCTGTCATGGCTACGGTTACAAATCTTACAGATTANGGTTTTTTTGCTGAGATCGAACAGGGAGTTGAAGGCTTAGTCCATGTATCCGAGATAGACTGGACAAATAAAAATATTCATCCTTCAAAAGTAGTTCAATTAAAAGATCAGGTAGAGGTTATGATCCTTGAAGTTGATGAAGAGAAGAGGAGAATTTCATTGGGCTTGAAACAGTTGACAGAAAATCCATGGCAAGTATTTGAGCATACACACAACGAAGGAGATAAAGTTTCCGGAGCAATTAAATCCATAACAGATTTTGGTGTTTTCATAGAGCTTGAAGGTGGTATAGATGGATTAGTGCACCTTTCAGATATTTCTTGGGATGAGAGTGAAGAGTCCGCTAGAGCTTTAAACAAAGGTGATGTTGTTGAGGCCCTTGTCCTGTCTATCGAATCAGAGAGAGAAAGAATATCTTTAGGAATCAAACAGTTAGTTTCTGACTCTTTTGGTGATTACATCGATGCAAACAAAAAAGGTTCGAGAGTAAATGCAACAATTGTTGGATCTTCTGATGATAGGATTGACTTAGAATTAGCGAAGGATGTTAAAGGTTATCTTCCTATGAAAGATTACACCAACTCTATGTCTGAAACGCCTATAGAGGAAGGTTCAGAGATTGAGGTTGTAATTGCAAATATAAATCGAAAAGATAGAGAAATCATTCTTTCTCTAAGAGCGCTAGAAAAACAAGAGGAAAAAAGTGCCCTTAAAGACAATGCGCAAAAGAATAAGGAAATTGAAGAGGCTACAAAATCAAATATTGGCGATTTAATCAAAGCTGAAATGGAAGATTCCAAATCAGAGGATGAATAAATCAAACCTTATAAAGAGACTGTTCAGCGGTAAAGATTTATTATCAGAAGAAGATTTAGAAAAATCGACCAATACCATTTTAAATTTTATTTCTGAAACCTTGCATAANGGGGACAGAGTAGAAATTAGAAATTTCGGAACCTTTTCAACAAGGAAAAGAGAAAAAAGAATTTCTAGAAACCCTAAAACTGGAACTTCTGTTTTAGTTGAAGAAAAATCCCACCCCTATTTCAGAGCATCTAAAAATTTAAAAGAATCTTTGAACAAATAAAAAGTTATAAGCTGTATAGTATATCAATGGGGTGAGGTTTATATGTCTGACGATATTAGAAATAAGGTAAAAAATTCTTTTATTGATTCAATTAAAGTCAAGCAAGAAATACTTGATCTAGATTTGCATCAGGTTTTATTAGAAGCTGGTGAAAAAATATCTGAGAGCATAGGAAACGGAGGAAAACTTTTAATATGCGGTAATGGTGGTTCAGCAGCGGATGCACAACATTTAGCTGCAGAATTTCTGGTCAGATTAACTTCAGATGTTAACAGGGAAAGCATACCTGCTTTAGCATTGGCTCAAGATACTTCAACGCTTACCGCTTGTATAAATGATTACGGATCTAATGAAATTTTCAAAAGAGTATTCACTGCAATCTGTTCGCAAGAAGATATTCTTCTAGTTATTACTACATCTGGAAATTCGAGAAATATTTTAGAAGTATTACAAGAAGCAAAAAAAAGAGATATCTATAGTCTCGGATTTTTAGGTAATAAAGGAGGAAAGGCTTTAGATTATTGTGACTCTGCTTTCATAGTGCCAAGTGATGTAACAGCTAGAATACAAGAGGCACACATAACTGCCGGTCATGCACTATTACAATTTATTGAAGATAGATTACTTGAAACTGGTTGGTTGAATAAAATTTAACTTTATGTCTTTTCTTCTTATTATTCTTTTAATAGTAATTTTACTGATAGGTCTTTACTCCTTTTTACTTTTAGACCTCAATAGCTCTTTAATACAATTAGACCTTCTATTCATAGACATAGATATACCCCTAGGAAATGCAATTTTGATAAGTTTTCTTTTAGGTTTGTTCGTCGCTGTATTTCTTGAGATTATATTCTTTTCTGCAAAGGGTAAGAGACAAAAAGATGAATGATGAAAGAGTTAAATTTGCTGAGGACCTAAAAAAACTTGGAAAATTAAATGCAAATTTAAAGATAAGTGATTTGCTCCCTAAAAAAAAATTAAATGATAATTTCATTTCCTCACCTTACCTAAGTTTAGATTTCTCTAAACAGTTGATAACAGAGAAAGACTTAAACTGGTTGCTTACTATTCCTGAAAAATTTGATCTNAGAGACAGTTTTTCTGAATTACTTAAAGGAAAATATTTAAATCCTTCAGAACACAGAGGTGTCTCACATACAATATATAGACAGNCATCAAGAAATGNAGANTTTGAATTNGTATCTATTGAAAAGGGTAAAATAGATACCTTCCTGACTGCTCTTAAGGCCAAAGAAAACATAAAAAATTTAGTTTGTATTGGCATTGGTGGNTCAAGAGTAGGTCCTGAATTANTAGTCGAGTTTGTTAATAAAAATGAACCATTAAGCATCTNTTTTTGCTCGAGTTATGATTTATTGGAGTTAAAAAATACCTTGCAAAAATGCNATCAAATGGAAACCATTGTAGTGGTATCTTCGAAGTCTTTTAGTACTTATGAAACCATAAAAAATCTCAATATGATAAAAGCTTGGTTTGATGAGANGCCAGAAATAAATCCGGAAGATCATATATATGGAGTTTCTTCTGATAAAGAACGCATGAAAGCATTTGGGATAAAGGAAGATCACCAATTTGAGATATTAGACTCTTTAGGNGGAAGGTTTTCTGTTTGGTCATCGATGAGCATACCAGCTTTTGTTAACGCAGATTTTCAATCCTACCAAGACTTTTTGGAAGGAGCTTTTCAGGCAGATAAGTATGTGTTGGAAAGTAAATGGGAAAAAAATATATCCATGATTTTGGCCTTGTTGGGAATATGGAATGCATCCGCTTTAGGAATCAACAATCATGCCATATTTACATACAATTATCGTTTGCGCTCATTAACAAAATATATTGCGCAATTAAGCATGGAGAGTAATGGCAAATCAATAAATTTTGATTCAACTATTTCTCCTCTTGAGACTTCGCCTTTGATATGGGGCGGATATGGCATTGATTCTCAGCACTCAACTTTTCAATGGATGATGCAAGGCAAGACTCTTACCTCTTGTGATTTTATTGGAATTAACAATGAAGATAGTGAATCTAGAGATTCATATGAGATGCTTTTATCACAAGTTCTTGCTATGACCTTGGGCGAGGATAACAAGAAAGAAAATTATAAAACAGTGCCAGGCAATAACCCTTGCTCGGTAATACAACTAAACTCTCTTGATTTGAAGACACTAGGTTTTTTGATGGCACTTTACGAGCATAAAGTTTTTTTTGAAGCTTTAATTTTAGGGATAAATCCATTTGATCAATGGGGAGTTGAACTGGGAAAAAAAATTGTGAAAGATGCCAATGGCAAAAATGACCTTTTTTTAAACTACTTTCCATCTGATTTTATACCCAAATCTTAGTTTATAATTTACTCGTAATGGAAAAAAAGTTTAGACCAATCCTTCTGGCAGGAGGATCAGGTAAAAGATTATGGCCTTTATCTACAAAAGAGAAGCCAAAACAGTTTATTGAACTTTTTGGTGACTTATCCTTATTTGATTTAACCCTTCAGCGAATAAATAATAAAAAACTCTTTTTAGAGCCTTTGATTGTCACTTCAAAGGATTATTTACCACTTGTTGAAGATTCCCTTGCAAAGACCGGAGTAGAGGTAGAAAAAATATATCTAGAACCGGAATCAAAGAATACTTTTGCAGCCTTAGCTTTGCCAGTTCTTTCTGATTTAGAAAGAAATAAAAAAGAGTTGTACATGGCGATGCCCTCCGATCATTATATTCCTTTCAATAAATCATTTTACGAGACATGTGCAGTCATAAAAGATTATTTTCCTAAGAATGCACTTACTTTGATGGGAGTAAAGCCTGACAAAGCTTCAACAGAGTATGGATATATTTCTTA
>PAOE01000014.1 GCA_002707915.1 Gammaproteobacteria bacterium | reverse complement strand
ATTCGGATTTTTTCATATAAATATCCCCAAAATATTAAAAAACAAAGGGTTTTATGGACCCTTTGAGGCAAGATTAATTGAAAAATGAAGATTTAGCAACAATTTAGCAACAAATTAAAGCGATGTAGCAATGTTAGAAGCTCATGATTAGATAGGGCTTTTTTGTATCTAGAATTAAGAAAAAACAATAAAATAGAGATATGGGAATACTTAAAGATAAAAATATTTTAATAGTTGGAGTAGCAAACAAACATTCAATAGCAGCAGGTATAGCTGAGTCTATGGCTGAAAATGGAGCAAATATAGCTTTAACTTATCAAAATGAAAGACTTAAAGGCAATGTTGAGAAATTGGGAAAAGATTGGGGAGTAAATACCTATCTACCTTGTGATGTTTCTTCAGATGAAGAAATAAAAGGTATGTTTAACGATCTTGAAACATCCATAGACGGGCTTGATGCTGTAATTCATGCCGTGGGTTTTGCACCGAGAGAAGAACTAGACGGTGAATTTGTTGATGTAACTTCGCGTGAAGGCTTTCAAATAGCACATGATGTCAGCAGTTATAGCTTTATAGGCTTAGCCAAAGAGTCNAGAAATTTAATGAAAGGCAGAAATGGATCATTGCTAACTTTATCNTATTTAGGNTCTCAAATGACCCTTCCTAACTATAATGTTATGGGTCTAGCAAAGGCNAGTTTGGAAGCCAGNGTAAGGTACCTAGCTGTTTCACTTGGCAAGGAAGGTCACAGAGTTAATGCGATTTCTGCTGGCCCAATTAAGACTCTAGCCGCATCAGGCGTNAAGAATTTTAGAAAAATGCTTNCCTACAATGCAAGCAGGTCCCCAATTGGNAGAAATATAACAACTAGAGAGGTTGGAGACGCAGCTTCATTTTTAACATCTGATATGGCAAGTGGTATAAGTGGCGAAGTTCTCTATGTGGATGGAGGATTTAACATTACCGCCATGGGCTCAATAGAAGAAACAGAGANTTAGTTGAGTTTCTGAACTGATAAGCTATCTTCCAAATAAACCTGTAATTCAGCCAGCTCAGAAGTAATTTTCTGTTGACTTAAAAAATCTGTAATACTTTGTTTTTCTTCATCTGTCACTGAGACACTCCCAGGTGTTACATCATCAAGTCGGAAGATAAAAGTGTCTCCATTTTGGGCAATAGAATAACCAAAAGCTTCTCCAGACTTTGATTTTGGAAGTGTAAAAATTTGATTAACTGCTTGGATTGGTAAAAGAGAACTATCTCTCTTAATACCTTTGTAATTTTCCAAAGTTTGACCTTGCTGAATAGATAATTCCGAAATTTCCAAACCATTCTGCAATTCGGAGACTGAATTTTCTCCAAATTCTTTTGAGGCTTTCATTGTCTCCTCAGCTAGGTAAACATTTTGAATCTGAGACTTAACTTCCTGGAAAGATAGTTGTTTTTCCTCTAGATAGTCTGTCACTTGTATCAAAACGGCAGANAATTCAGATAACTCTATTATCTCAGGAAAGTTACTCTCGAACGAGTCTNGAAAAATATAATCAATCAAGTTTTGACTTTGCAGAGATTCAGGAAGTTCGTTCTTGGCAACAAAATCTGTCTCGACAACATCTAAATCAAGATNTTTGGAAATATTCTGTATATCTGATGATGTAAAAGCCATATTCGAAACTTCATCTAAAAGCTCAACATAAAGTTCCTCAGCTTTAATACTAGTCAGAGTATCAATTATTTGTTCACTCCTTTCTTCTATACTCTCCGGCTCTGGTTGGATNATCTCATCTAATTTNAGAAGATGAATGCTGGTCATTAGTTCTATGCTTCTAGTCTCTCCAACAACCATATCTAGNAGTGCTTCTTCAAATTCTGGTGGAAGNAGCGTACCATCTGTTATTCCTAGACTACCCCCTAAATCTNTAGTTCCACCATCTTCTGAATGCTCAAGGGCAAGTTCCTCGAAGCTCTTACCTGNATCAAATTCATTTTTAATTTTTTCAATTTCTTGNAGTGCAACATCAGAGGTTCTTGAATCATCAATATTCAACATAATGTGTGAAACAGACTTTCTTTGAGTGCGATCAAAATTATTAGAGTAATCTTGATATTCGGAATCTATTTCTTCATCAGATATGAGAATATCTTCTTTGATATCTTCTGAATCGAGAACTNTGTAAGTAATTTTTGCTTTCTCTGGACTAGTGAAAGAAGCTTTATTTAGGTCGTAATAATTCTCTANATCTTCNTCTACGAGAATTATCTTTTCTTCAAACTTAATTCTAGGAATTTTAATGAAAGTAATATCGCGGAGTTGTTCTGCCAATTGTATCGATTCATTAATATCATCATCAATTACAAAAGAAGAAGCAGCAATAGATTGATTCCAAATGCTNAATAAAAAATCTTCTTTTACTCNCTTTAAATAATCCGATGGAATAAATCCGTTACTTCTTGCAAATGAATCAAATCTATTCTTGCTAAATCTCCCGTTTTCTTGGAATTGCTCTTCATCTGATAAAGCTTTATAGACAAAACCGTCTGTAAGATAAATATTATTTTTATATAGAAAATCAAGAATGCTAAATTTATCGATAAGAACTTCTTTGGACAAATTAATAATTATATCTTCTTCAATTTCTTGTCCCGGAAACCTTTGATTCAATGAAAATTGCTGCGTACTCGCTTCGAAGCTTAAATCTGCGGCNGTAATTTCTTGAGAGCCTACTTTAGCAATAATATTTGCGCTGCCTTGAGAAAAGAAACCTGCCCACCCCACGGAGCCAATAAAAGTGATGATGATGGCAACAACTATTATNTTAGTAATATTACCTGTAAGGCCATTTCTGATGCTCTGTATTCCTGACATACCCNATATCCAATTAAAAAAAGCGCGCCNTAAGGCGCGCTCTTTACAAAATAAATTTTTAGAGGCTTTCTTTTAGTGCCTTACCAGCTTTAAATCCTACTGACTTAGAGGCGGCTATTTGAATAGTAGCCCCAGTTTGTGGATTTCTACCTGTTCTTGCAGCTCTATGTCTTACATTGAAAGTTCCAAATCCTACAAGTGAAACACTATCTCCACCAGCAAGGCTTCCTGCTATTGCATTTAAAGTTGCCTCGACCGCTCTTCCGGCTTCGGCTTTTGAAGTATCAGTTGCTGCAGCTACAGCATCAGTTAATTGGGCTTTATTCACATTATTCTCCTAGAGTCTTGTTAAGCCAACTTGTCCCTCGCAAATTGGTCATAATGATTAAAACCCTACGAATAAGCCTTGTCAAGCTTGAATTAACTAAATTAATGTGCCTTGACGCTGCTTTTTTTTGTCTTAGTTTTTTTTGATGGCACTTTGTCGTCATCATCTTCAGCTTCCCAAGGAATTGGTTGTCTTGTGAGAACGATATCTAGAACTTCATCAATCCACTTTACGGGTTTTATATCAAGATCAGCCTTAATGTTATCAGGTATTTCTTTGAGGTCTCTCACATTTCCCTCAGGAATTAATACCACTTTGATGCCGCCTCTCCTTGCTGCTAAAAGTTTTTCTTTCAATCCACCAATTTTCAGAACTTCACCTCTCAAAGTTATCTCCCCGGTCATAGCAACATCTGACCTGACAGGAATCTTTGAAAGTATAGAGGTCAAGGCAGTAGCCATAGCAGCACCTGCACTTGGTCCATCCTTAGGAGTGGCTCCCTCTGGAACATGGATATGAATATCTTGCTGCTCGTAAAATGTAGGATCTATTCCTAACGCTTCAGATCTTGATCTNACNACTGACAAAGCAGCTTGAATAGATTCTTGCATAACGTCACCTAGAGAACCTGTTTTGATGATTTTACCCTTGCCCTGAAAGCTTGATGCTTCAATAGTAAGAAGTTCGCCTCCTACTTGAGTCCAAGCAAGGCCAGTGACTTGACCTATTCGGTCATTTTCTTCAGCTTCTCCAAATTCATATTTCCTTACNCCACAGTAATCTTCTAATGTGTTGGGTTTTATTGAGATTTTCTTTGGTTTCTGCACCTCAGCATTTTTCTTAACAACCTTTCGGCATATTTTAGCTATCTCTCTTTCTAAAGACCTAACTCCTGCTTCTCTTGTGAAATACCTTATAAGATCTTTTATGGTATTTTTTGAAATAGAGAGTTCGTCTTCTCCTATTCCATTATTTTTCTTTTGTTTATGTATTAAATATTTTTCAGCGATGCTTACTTTTTCATCCTCTGTATAGCCAGGGAGTGTAATTATCTCCATCCTGTCCAATAGTGCAGTGGGAATATTCATGCTGTTTGCAGTGCAGACAAACATAATGTCAGATAAATCATAATCAACTTCCAAATAATGATCATTAAAAGTATGGTTTTGTTCTGGATCTAATACNTCTAATAATGCTGAAGCAGGATCTCCTCTGAAATCCATTCCCATTTTGTCTATCTCATCTAAGAGAAACAATGGATTTTTTACACCTGTCTTTGAAAGTTTCTGCAGTATTCTGCCAGGCATGGAACCAATGTACGTTCTTCTATGCCCTCGTATTTCTGCCTCATCTCTTACACCGCCTAAAGACATTCTTACAAACTTCCTGTTAGTTGCTCTAGCAATAGATTCTCCTAGCGAAGTCTTTCCTACACCAGGTGGTCCCACTAGGCATAACACAGGGCCCTTGAGTTTTTTTACTCTCTTTTGCACAGCCAGATATTCAAGTATCCTTTCTTTAACTTCTTCAAGACCAAAATGATCTTCATTTAGGACTTCGCTGGCTTTATTGAGGTCAGATCNAATTTTACTTTTCTTTTTCCATGGAATGTTGAGCATCCAATCTATGTAACCTCTCACAACAGAGGCTTCAGCAGACATGGGAGACATCATTTTATATTTTTGGAGTTCTGTTAAGGCTTTTTCTTGAGCTTCTTTGGGCATCCCAGCTTCATTTATTTTCGACTCTAGTTGTTCCGCCTCTTCTGCTTCATCAATTTCACCAAGCTCTTTTTTTAAAGCCTTCATCTGCTCATTTAAGTAATATTCTTTCTGGCTTTTTTCCATTTGGCTCTTGACCCTGCCGCGTATTTTCTTTTCAACTTTGGAAAGATCTAACTGAGAATCTAGATGTTCAAGNATTCGATTGGCTCTATCGGTTANGCTCACCATTTCCAAGATATCTTGTTTTTGATTCAAATCTATAGAGAGATGACCAACTAATGTATCTGTTAATCTAGACAGAGAATCAATTGCATTGACGGTATTAAGTACTTCTGGTGTAGCCTTTCTGGTAAGCTTGACATATTCTTGGAATTGTTTTTTTAGTGATGGAAGAAAATGTTTTACATTATCAGATTCATCTTCTTCTTCGAGAACAGAAACCTTCACAGACAAGAATTCATCAGTNGAGTCCAAAGATTCAATGGATGCTCTTTTATTACCCTCGACTAAAACTTTAAGGGTTCCGTCGGGTAGCTTAATGAGTTGAAGTATTGTTGATAGTGTACCAATGGTATATAAATCTCCAAGCTTTGGGTCATCTTGCTGTGCACTTTTCTGAGCTACAAGCATTATCTGCTTATCTCCNGCCATGGCAGCTTGNAGTGCGGTAATTGATTTTTCCCTGCCTACAAAAAGAGGAGTNACAACTGAAGGAAAGATTACTACATCTCTNAGGGGTAATAAGGGTATGTTTGTGCTTGTATTAGACATAATTTACTCTGGTTTATGTCTATTAATGGGGCTTAAGTTTGAAATTACAAGTACTAGCCTGTTTTAGTTTTCGAAGCCTTTTCGTAAACCATGAGCGGGTCAGTTTCTCCTCTTACAACAGCCCCATCTAAAACTACTTTTTTTAGGGAGTCTTCAGAAGGCACTTTATACATAGTTTCCATCAGAAGACTCTCAAGAATAGATCTTAAGCCTCTTGCACCAGTTTTCCTCTCAATTGCTTTTTTGGCAATCTCTGAAAGTGCATCTTCTCGGATATCAAGCTCAACCTCCTCCATNTCAAAAAGTTTNGAGAATTGTTTTGTAAGGCTGTTTTTAGGTTCAGTAAGAATTGTGATCAANGCCTCTTCATCTAGTTGCTCTAGNGTNGTNATAACCGGTAAACGACCNACAAATTCAGGTATCAAACCAAACTTTATTAANTCCTCAGGTCTAACTTGACTAATCATTTTATCGGTTTCGTTTTCGTTCTTAATTGAAGTTACGTTGGCTCCAAAACCTATACCTGTTTCTTCACATCTCTGTTGAATAACTGATTCCAGTCCAGAAAATGCTCCGCCACAGATAAATAAAATATTTGAAGTGTCTACTTGTAAAAATTCTTGTTGAGGATGTTTTCTTCCACCCTGTGGAGGAACTGAAGCGATGGTTCCTTCAATAAGCTTCAGNAGTGCTTGTTGAACACCCTCGCCAGAAACATCTCTTGTTATTGAAGGATTATCAGATTTCCTTGCGATCTTATCTATTTCGTCGATATAAACTATTCCCAATTGAGCTTTCTCAATATCGTAGTCACATTTCTGAAGTAATTTTTGAATAATATTTTCAACATCTTCACCAACGTAACCAGCTTCTGTTAATGTTGTGGCATCAGCTATAGTGAAAGGCACATCAAGCAATCTGGCTAAAGTTTGGGCAAGAAGCGTTTTGCCAGAGCCAGTAGGTCCAAGAAGAAGAATATTGCTTTTTGTGAGCTCAACATCATCTTTATTTTCTAGTCTTTTAGTTCCCTTTAATCTTTTGTAATGGTTATAAACAGCAACAGATAAATGTTTTTTTGCTTCTTCTTGGCCTATTACATATTCATCCAAAGTGGATTTTATTTCCNTTGGAACTGGNAANTGCTCTTCATCTTCTTCAGAAGNTTCAGATATCTCTTCTTTAATTATGTCNTTGCATAAATCTATGCATTCGTTACAGATGTATACCGAGGGTCCAGCTATGAGTTTTCTAACTTCATTTTGGTTCTTCCCACAGAAAGAACAATATAAAAGCTTATCTTCATTATCTGTATTTTCNTTATCTGACATATATGCTCCTATTTTTAATCCGTTCGACTATCAACGACANCGTCAATTAAACCATATTTAACTGCCTCATCAGGAGACATAAAATTATCTCTATCGCTATCCTTGGCAATCTTATCAACCTTCTGACCAGAATGNTCAGCTAAAATTTNATTGAGTTTNTTCTTTATTGAAAGTATTTCCTTGGTGTGAATTTCAATATCACTTGCTTGACCCTGAAAACCTCCTAAAACTTGGTGGATCATTACTCTCGAATTTGGTAANGCTTGACGTTTACCCTTTGCCCCCCCAGTTAAGAGAACTGCCCCCATGCTCGCAGCTTGTCCTATACAAAGTGTAGACACATCNGGTTTGATAAATTGCATCGTATCATATATTGACAAACCTGCTGTTACAGAACCGCCTGGGGAGTTAATGTATAGATGNATGTCTTTGTCAGGGTTTTCAGCTTCAAGATAAAGCATTTGTGCAACTATTAGATTTGCACCGTAATCCTCNACTGGGCCAGTNAGAAATATNACTCTTTCCTTAAGAAGCCTNGAGTANATATCATAGGCTCTCTCGCCNCTAGGAGTTTGTTCTACCACCATAGGCACAAGTTGNTTGAAAGTNTTNAGATTTTCTTTGGCCATTAAAATTTCCGTTTTTTATTAAGTGGGGTCTAATTATCGATTTTCAACCATATGTTCCTGAAACGCAATCTTCATAGGTTAAATTTTCTTCAGTTGCTTTTGCCTCTATCTTTATGGCATCAACAACTTGCTCTTCAAGAGAGATTGATTCAATGTTTCTAAGTTGTTCATCATCCGAATAAAAGTAATTTATAACCTGATCGGGATCTTTATAATTTTTAGCCCTATCTTCAATTATTTCTCTAACTTTATCGGGATCCGGCTTGAAGTCCCTTTCTTCTATTATTTGATTTAAAAGTATGCCTATTTTTACTCTTTTTGTTGCCTCTTCTTTGAAGGTATCATCTGGAAAAAGGTCAGGGTTCATGTCTTTCGGATCCATGCCAATGCGTCTAGCAGTGTCTTGTTTCATATTCGAAATCTCTGAATTAATCATCGCAAGAGGAACTTCAAAATCATTTACCTCTAATAAACCATCATAAAGGCTTTGTTTCACTCTTCCGTTAAGCAGATTTACTAAATCTTCCTCAAGTTTTTCTCTAACCTCTTTTTTGAACTCCTTGATGTCTTTTGCATCAATCCCCGTAGACTTGAAAAATTCTTCATTTAATTCTGGAAGTTTCGATATCTGAACTTCTTTGACCTCAATCTCAAATTGAACAGGTTTGGATGCGAGATCTTCTTTGCCATAATCTTCTGGAAATTGAAGGTCTAAAACCTTTTTATCGCCTCTTTTCAGCCCTACTAAACCATCTTCAAAACCTTCAATCATTGATTTTGATCCCAACTCAACGTTGAAGTCCTCAGCGCTTCCACCCTCAAATTCTTCCCCGTCTATTTTACCGACGAAATTAATTTTTACTTGATCTCCCTTTTTAGATTCTTCTTGGCTAACCTCCCATTGACTTAATCTTTTCTGTAAGTTTAGTACAGAATTATCTATATCCTCGTCAGTAATGTCGCATTTAAAGTTTTTGTAAGTTACTTTGCTCATTTTTGTCAGAGAAACTTCTGGATACACTTCAAAGTCGGCAACGAATTTTGCATCCTTGCCTTCTTCTAGCTGTTTAGGAATTAAGTTAGGTCTGCTAACAATTTTTAAATCCTTCTCTTGAGCTAATTTAGAAAATTGCTGACTAGCCAAATCCCATATAACTTCCTGTCTTATTTCAGGACCATAAATATTACTGACAACTTCAATAGGTGCTTTACCTTTTCTGAAGCCTTTTAATTTTGAATCTTTTTGAACTTTTTTGAGTTTGGAAAGTACTTGATCTTCTATCTCACTATTCGAGACAGTAATGTCTAGACTTTGATTGATATCAGTCTTAGATTTAAAAAATTTCATTTTATTTCCTCATGGGGTGGGCGATGGGGCTCGAACCCACGACCACTGGAATCACAATCCAGGGCTCTACCAACTGAGCTACGCCCACCAAAAGACCCGCATTCTATCACTTACATAAAAAAGAAGAGATAAATTATCAATAAATTTCGAATGTTTTGAGATTCTCATCGTATTCACCATCTTGAACTAGAACGTCATCAACATGAGCAAAAGATGGACCATCCCAGCATAGCGATATAAAGGCATTCACCTGATCTTCATCGCCTTGTATGAATATTTCTATAGAACCATCCGATGCTTTTCTTGCCCAACCTGTCAAAGAAAGCTTGGCGCTTTGTTCTTTTGCCCAAGCCCTAAATCCTGAACCTTGAACTTCGCCATAAATTGAAATGTGAGAACCAATCATAAAGATAAATTTACTAAAGAATTTATTCTATCTACCTAAATTATAGGCTTCAAGCATTAGGTTGGGCCCAATCTTGTCTAGATAGTTTTAAAGTGGCCTCCTCGGCAGGACTCGAACCTGCGACCCACTGCTTAGAAGGCAGTTGCTCTAATCCAACTGAGCTACGAGGAGATTTGCAAATTATATATGATGAAAAGTAATNACAAATTATTTTTTACANAGACCTTGAAGCTCTNTATGGATCAGAATTTATATCTGATTTTGTATCCAATAATTGATCGGCNAGCAATGCAGCTGAGCCCATTGCAAGAGTCCATCCTAAATGACCTTGGCCACAATTNACTAACAATCCTTTGATAGAAGTTTTTCCTATAAAGGGTAAACCATCGGCACTCATGGGTCTAAACCCATGCCAAAGTTTTCCAGTTGTTTTGTCAATNTGNGAATAGAGATTTGGATAAATACTCTTTAACATATCGTTCAGATATTTTTCCCTCTCAGGATGGATATTATTATCAAAGTTTACAAATTCAGCAGTTCCTGCAACCCTTATTCGATTTTCAAAAGGTGTAACCGCAGTATGAATACTCTCATCGACTAATGAAATGTTTGGTTGGTTNTTCAATCCTGCNGTCTCATAAGTTAAAGAGTAACCTTTTACNGGCCTTACAGGTAANTTGAGTTTTGTTTGCTTNANTATTTCTCTCGACCAGCTTCCCGCACATATNACAACTCTTTTTGTCTGAAGAATTGCTCTATCAGTAACTACGCAATTAACTTCTCCTTTGTTTGTTAAGATTCTATTAATTTTTGTATTACAAAGAATTCNTCCTCCATTATTTCTTATTGTGTCTTCAAGATTTTTNCAAAATTTATAGGCATCTCCAGTTTCATCATTTGGAAAATGAATNCCACCTGCTAAATCATTTTTTATGGGATTTAGCTGAGGTTCTAGTTCGACAAGTTCTTCATTATCCAAAACGGTAAACTCTTTGTTACTTGAAAATATATTTTGATGATTATTNACGGATTTATTTAATCTTGAATGATCTCTATATATTTTTAGAGTCCCCTTTTCGGACTCATCGTAAGAGAAATCATATTTTTGGCGTAATTGCTTAGTCAATTCCTTACTGTAGTTGCCTAGTTCATAAAGATTAGATGAAATTTTTCTGTATCTACTGGGTGTTGAATTTGCTACGAACTTTAGTCCCCAAAAAAATAATGATGGAATAGCTCCAATACTTAGAGTCATTGGTGAATCTTTTTTACCTATACCAGAGAGAACTTGAAGAATATCATCAGGAGAGTTCCAAGGATTAGATTGAGAGGGTGTCAACATTCCTGCATTGGCAAAGCTTGTTGAATGCGCAACATCCTCCTCTCTTTCTAAAACAAGAACATCTTCTCCTCGTTCTATCAAAGTTAGAGCAGTAGCCAATCCTTGTAGACCACCACCAATTATTACTATTTGCTTATCGTTCAATTTTAAATGGTCGGGGCAGCAGGATTTGAACCTGCGACCACCTGCTCCCAAAGCAGGTGCGCTACCAGGCTGCGCTATGCCCCGTCNAAACTTAAATTATACCTTCTATAGTTTCCAAAGTGCACAAAAAACCCAGCCTAAGCTGGGTTTCTTGATTTGAGGAAAGTTACATAGTCAGTTTCAAGCCAACTGAGATCATTCTTCCTCTGGGGTCATGATGTTTAGGATCATAACTCCAGTTTGCTGCATCGTATACTTGAGGAACTTCTTCATCAAATGCATTTTTGATCCCTAGAGTTAATTTAAGATCATCTTCTCCATTAAAATCAAAAGCATAGTTGTATTGAAGATCAACAGTAAAGTGACTGTCTATATCCTGAGTAAATCCTTGAGCAGCAGCAGAAGCACTAACTGGTCTTGTAGTTTCATAACTTGAAACCCATCTTCCATAAGCAGCTGCTGAATGTTTACCAGATCTTAATTGTGCAGAAACTACCATTTTAGTCTCCGGTAAAGATCTTGCAAAATTATCGTGGTTAAACAAACCAACTACATCTGTAAGAACTCCCCCAACTGGAATTTCATATTGAAGCATATGCGTTGCATTTAAACCAAATAGCATTTCACCTATTTGAGTATCCATTCCATAAGACATTTCAACATCAAAACCATTAGTTTCCACTGAAGCTGCATTGAAGTAACTAGTAGTAACACCTGTTAACGTACCATCAATAGTTCTTTTAACTTTTGGATCATTGGGAGTTCTGGCAACAATACCCTGAGCGCTCTCAATGGTTATCACGTTTGTGTAATCTACCATCCAATAGTCAAGCTTTGCTTCAAAGTTATCTGAAGGTCTCCAAATGATACCTAGATTCATGTTATCGGCTTCCTCAGACTTAAGATTTGGGTTACCGTCTTGAGCTATCCTAATAAATGCTGTTCCACCTTTCGCTGAACCATCAGGATTGTAATCTTGAATTCCTTGCAAACCCACTGTACTTGTGTAGAGCTGTGAGAGAGAAGGCTCTCTGTAAGAAGTACTTACTGATGCACGAAGTATAACTTCATCACTGGCTTGATATCTTAAAGAAAGCTTGGGATCTACATTAGAATCATTTTCAAGATCTTCGTACCTGACTGCACCTTTTAGTTCTAAATTTTCAGAGAGGTCTGTAGACGCCTCAAGGAAAACAGCATTGGTCGTTCTAGAAGCAGATGATTCAGTTCCTCCGCCTAAGAAGATCATATCGGCTGGTTTAGTAAGATTACCTGCAGCATCGAACTCAACTATAGAATTAGGACTCCTTGTGATGTCATATTTTTCACGTCTTTGTTGAGCACCAACAGCTAAATCTATGCCTCCAACTTCCCCTGACATTACAAAATCGACAACCGATAATACAACATTGGTCCACGTTTCTTGATCTGATCTGAGCCAATCTCTAAGTGTTTGAGAATTAGCAGTTGGATCAAAAAGATCGAAAGTCTCATTTCCACTAGGACCTCCTCTACCATCAATCGCGGCAGCTAATTTCGAGGTACCTGTATCAGGCTGCCTTCCATAGTTATCTTCAGCACTTCTTGTCATGTCGAAGTTCCAATCAAATCCATTATCGAAGGTTCCAGCTAGTCCAAATGAAACCCTTTCCATTTCTATTTCTCTAGGAGCAAAAGGAGATGGGAAGGCGGAAGCTAAAGGTCTTCCAATCCATAGAACTGGAACACCAAATGGATTGCCACCCTTTCCTGGAAGAATAGCATTAGCGGGACTTAAGTAAGAAAGAGCAGGATATGAAGGTGACTGAGGATTATCGTATACATTTGTATCAGCCTTTAAGTAATCTAACTTAGCATCAACCCCACTAGTCAATTTAGTTTTCAATGAAACATACAATTGATCATGATCTTCATCATTTACTATNTTGAAACGAGGACCATATTTAAATCCACAACGGAATCCACTTGCTTGAGGAATAACAATGCCTTTGTTGGCNACACAATTTGGATCTCCCACGTTTTGAAAAGCGGAGTAAGTNCCTGCATAAGGACCTGACTCAACAGTAGATGGACCGAATAACAAGAAACTGGTTCCCAAACCACTCACACCCAANGGTGCTAGTTCTAATTCGCTTTGAGAAAGTGGAGATCTATCTAAAGTGCTGTATGCAACAACCAAGTTTGTATCACCGCTTTCACCACCCCAAATNAAACTACCTCTTCTATCTTTGGAATCTCCGAGATCAGTTTCTTGCGTTGTAATGTCAACCTCAAAACCGGTGAAGTCTCTTCTAAATATATAATTTACAACACCTGCAACAGCATCAGAACCATAAACAGATGCAGCCCCCTCTTTGAGCACTTCAACTCTTTCAAGAGCAATAACAGGTATAGCAGATGTATTCACGAAAACNCTGCCATCATTTGCAGTTGTTCCTGTAACTGTCTGTCTTTTTCCGTCAAAAAGAACTAAAGTTGATGAAAGGCCTAAACCTCTTAAGTTTATGTTTGTTCTTCCTTGCATAGANCCAGAAGTGAAAGAGTCGGCATTATTTTCAGATCCAGTATCAACAACCATATTGGCTGTAATATCTGCAGCGTCAACAGCACCAATTCCTTCAATTGTATCTCTGTCATAAAGCTCTACAGGAGAAGCGCCATCTGTTGGGCTTCCCTTAATGAAAGATCCTGTAACAACTACTTCTTCAACCTCCTCGGCTGAAAGAACATGAACAAAGGAAAGTAAAGGTAACATTGCCAAATAAGCAATTAATTTTGTTTTCATATTTCTCCCCATTTATTGAATATCAACTCGGCTCTGTACTAAATNCCCCGANCTCACACAGCCTTGTCACAGAACTGTAATATATATTTATAGTTATAGCACTATTTTTTTACCTGTTTTTTTACTTTTTTATATTGAAGTCAAACTCCAAAAAATAGTAAAAGTTAACTTATATATTTCATTTAAATTTGCAGCATGAGAAAATCAAAGAATGACATTACTATTGGATGGTAAAAGTGTTTCCGCTGAAACGGAAAAACTTCTNAGTGAAAGAGTTGAAAACCTCAAAATCAAAAAAGGATTTGTTCCAACTTTGGCGACTATTCTTGTCGGTGATGATCCTGCCTCAGCCACGTACGTAAAAATGAAAGGTAATGCTTGTAAAAGAGTAGGTATGAAATCTCTAAAAGTTGAACTGCCAGGATCAACCTCAACCGAAGAACTGTTAACTAAAATTCAAGAACTCAATGAAAATCCAAATGTTAGCGGCATCCTTTTACAACATCCTGTACCAGAACAAATAAATGAAAGGCTGTGTTTTGACTCAATAGAAACATCAAAAGACGTTGATGGTGTGACTTGTTTAGGGTTTGGCAATATGTCTATGGGAAAAGAGGCATTTGGTTCATGCACACCTCAAGGAATAATAAGACTCATCGAATATTATGATTTAAACATTGAGGGAAAACATGCTGTTGTAGTTGGCAGAAGTCCCATTCTCGGTAAACCAATGGCTTTAATGCTTCTCAACAAGAACGCGACAGTGACGATATGTCACTCTAAAACAGAGAACCTAGCAGAACATGTATCAAAAGCAGATATAGTGGTGGGAGCAGTTGGGATACCTAAATTTATCAAATCAGAATGGATCAAAGATGAGGCTATAATAATTGATGCAGGCTATCATCCTGAAAAATGTGGTGATATTGAACTAGATGGAGCTTTAGATAGAAGTTCAGCTTATACACCTGTTCCAGGTGGTGTGGGCCCGATGACAATTAATACTTTGATCTTACAAACTATAGAGGCAGCTGAAAAAAATTGAACTATGAATTTTGAAGTAATAATCATTGGTAGCGGTTTTTCTGGATTAACCTGTGCTCACTACCTTAAAGAGCAAGGAGTTGAAAATATATGTCTGCTTGAAAAAAATACTTCNCTTGGTGGAGTTTGGAGTCATGGAGGGGTCGGGTCATATCCAGGCGCTGCATGTGATGTTCAATCATATACGTATCTACCTTTCTTGGATNAGACAGGATTTATACCTTCAAAAAGATATGTGAGTCAGACTGAAATTGCAGACTATGCAGAGCTACTTGCAGATCATTTCGATATAAGACGACATATTAAATTCTCGCATGAAGTTTCTAAGCTTGAATATTGTGATGAGGGTTATTGGATAATCGAAGCTCTGACAAATGAGGATTCTAAAAAAGTAAAATTTCAGTCTAATCATGTAGTTTGTGCAAATGGACCCCTCTCTTCACCAAGAATGCCAGAACTTGGTGGAATGGATGAATTTAAGGGAGAGAGTTTTCATACTGCTAAATGGAATAAAGATATTGATATAACTGGGAAAAATGTTGGGATCATAGGAACCGGTGCTTCCGCTGCACAAGTCATTACTTCTATTGCTGATGAGGTTGAAACACTAACTGTTTTTCAGCGAACGCCTACCTGGGCTATTGAGAGAGAAGATCAGCCTACTCCGCCGGATATTGTTGAAGCATTTAAACAAGGTGGTTATAGCTCTAAGCTCAGGTATGTCGACTGGAAAAAAGAATTTCCACCTGATCCTAATCTGCCATTTACATTTGAACAGTTGCATGATCAAGAATGGAATTCACAAGTTTGCAAACTTTTAAGTGAAAGAATAAAAAAAGATGTCAATGATGCAGAAATTGCTGAATTACTTACTCCTGATTATCCCTTCTTTTGTAAACGTGTCTTAATCATTGATGATTACTTCACAACATACAATAAGGAAAATGTATTTCTTGTTCACGATGACGGTGGAGTTCGTGAAATTACCAAAAATGGACTAAAAGTTGCTTCCGGCAAAGAATATGAACTCGAAGTAATTATATATGCAACGGGTTTTGATGCAGGACTGATTCCATTTGAAGTAATAGGAAAAAATAAGACTTCTCTTTCTGCTAAGTTTGGAGCTTCAAAAGATAATAATTATCAAATGATCAATCCTGAGACACTGTGGGGGCTGCATGTTCGAGAGATGCCAAATTTCTACATGATGGTTGGACCACAAAGCTTAAATCCTGTGACGAACGTAACACTTTTGTGCGAAGAGCAAGGAAAATATATAGCAAATTTGGTTTCTCAAATGAAGATCCAAGGTAACAGCATCGTTGAACCATCCGAAAGCGCTGTTAAAGAGTGGACCGATAGATGTAATGATTCTTCAGAAGGGAAAATATGGTTGCAATGTAACAATTGGTATATGAAAGGTACAAAAGATGACGAAAAAGCCGGACGCAAAAAATCTAAAGCTATGTGGATGGAGTCATATGAATCATATTTAGAATATTTAATCGGCGAGAAAGGCGGATCGAAGAAAGAACTATTAGAGTTCTCCTAGCCCCACAGAAGAATTTTTTTTACAATAAATTTAGTATTAATAAATTGAGGAATAATTATGGCAGATCATGATGTCGTCATTGTGGGAGCTGGTATTTCTGGAATAGGTGCAGCTTATAATCTCAAAAAAAGCTGTCCTTCCAAATCTTTTACCATATTTGAGGGAAGAGAGAACATAGGTGGTACTTGGGACCTTTTCAAGTATCCCGGTATAAGATCTGATTCTGATATGCATACCATGGGCTTTAGGTTCAAGCCATGGACAAATCCCAAGTCTATAGCTGATGGACCTTCCATTTTGGAATACTTAAATGAAGCTGCTGATGAGAATAATCTGAGAGAAAAAATTCAATTCTCAACGAAAGTAAAAACAGCAAAATGGGATAGTGTTAGTGCCAATTGGACTTTAGAGGTAGAGAAACTCAATCATCAATTAGAGACCGTAACCTGCAAAATACTTTATCTTTGTGGTGGGTACTACAANTACGATCAGGGNTATTTACCTGAGTTTGACGGATACGAAGATTTTCAAGGAACTTTGGTACATCCACAAAAATGGCCTGAGAATCTCGATTACAATAACAAGAGAGTTGTAGTTATAGGAAGTGGCGCGACAGCAGTAACTATAGTCCCTGCAATGGCCGAAAAAGTATCACACATCACAATGTTGCAAAGGTCTCCAACCTACTATATGAGTGCACCGGACGAAAGGCCTTTTGACGGCTTGATCAAAAAATTTACCACCGACCGATTGGGTTATTTTTTAATTAGATGGAAAAATATTTTNCTAGGAAGATTTTTTGTATCGCAGATAAAGAAAAAGCCAGAAAAATGGAGAAAATTTCTTATCCAAGGTGTGAGAAACCATCTTGGCGAAGACTATGATATTGATCGNCATTTCACTCCTAAGTACAAGCCTTGGGATCAAAGATTATGCTTTGTTCCAAATGGAGATATGTTCAAGGCAATCAATAGTGGAAAAGCTGAAGTGGTTACTGACACAATTGATAGATTTATTGAAGACGGAATAAGGCTAAACTCTGGTCAGGAGTTGAAAGCAGACATTATTGTGACCGCAACCGGCTTAAACATGCAACTTTTGAATGGAATTGACATTACTATTGACAATCAAAGATTAGATATTTCAGAAAGAATTCAATACAAAACAATGATGTTTAGTAACGTGCCTAATTTGATTGCGACTTTTGGGTACACAACTGCATCTTGGACTCTGGGAGCTGATCTGACTAGTGAATACGCTTGTAAACTTATAAATACCATGGACTCAAAAGGAATGGATTATTTTTATCCCGAAGCTGGTCCAGACGTAGTTGGTAATGGAGACTTTCTTGATCTTAATTCAGGATATATTCAAAGAGTTGCTGATAAGNTGCCAAAGCAAGGGTCAAGAGATCCTTGGATAAATACCCAGAATTACTTAAAAGATCTTTTTCAGGTCAGATTCAAGAGTATTGAGGATGCTGATCTAAAGTTTAAAAAAGCTAGCTGAGTACAAAGAAATCTTTAAAGGTAAGATACCTTTTTCCAGACTTNTTGCCTGAATTTGATGCTATTGATTTCGCTAAGTAAGTAGCTTTTATGCTTCTAAATTTCTTCAAAGATCCTTGAAGAAGGGGATCAATAAAAAATGGTTGAATTGTTTGACCTAAAGATTCTGCAATTCTTTTCTCTGACCTGGCTCCAATGAGTAATCCTGGTTGGTAAATTGATACGGATTCAAAATCTAAAGTCAGAATTTTATTTTCTATTTCACCTTTGCACTGTAGATAAAAATTTTTTGATGTTGAATCAGCTCCGATTGAAGTCACTAATGACAAATTAGGAACATTAAATTTNGATGCTATCTTTGCAATATCAAACGAGTAGTCAATATCTACTCTCCTAAAGTTCTCCTTCGACCCTGCTTTTTTGATAGTTGTTCCTAGACATATAAATACGTGTTTTTTGTTTTGAAAGAGATGCTCAAAACTTGATGGTTTCTCATAATCAACAAATTTGTACTCAACTTGTTCCANCGTGGGGATAGTTTTCCTTCTAGTCAAGGCTGTTACCACATGACCAAGGCNCACTAATTCCTTNACTAATTCAGACCCAACAAGCCCTGTAGAACCAGCTACAATGGAATCAGAGAGATCGTTTTTTATTTCCAATACCTATCTTTGAGAAGTCTTTTGTATAGCTTTCCAGTAGGATGGCGTGGCAACTCCTCTTCGAAATCTATACTCTTGGGGCATTTCACATGAGATATATTCTCTCTGCAGTATGCCATTAGCTCTTGTTCAAGCTCATCTCCTGCTAGACTCATGTCTTTTGGTTGAACAACTGCTTTAACTTCTTCACCCATTTCNTCATGTGGGACTCCAAAAACAGCAACATCTGCTACCTTAGGATGCATGATCAAAGTGTCTTCAGTCTCTTTTGGATATATGTTCACTCCTCCTGAGATAATCATAAATGCCTTTCTGTCAGTAAGGTATAGGTAACCATCTTCATCTAAATATCCAACATCTCCTAATGTTGTGTATCCTTGTTTTGAAGTAGCTCCCTTAGTTTTTTCTTCATCATTATGATACGAGAAACCGTTTGCTGTTGGACCTTCAAAATAAATGGTACCCTCCTCGCCCACGGGTACCTCATTTTGATCATCATCGAGTATATGAACAGGTCCTAACAAAGATTTACCCACAGTACCTTTATGCTCTAACCATTCATCTGAATTACAAGCTACAAATCCATTGAATTCAGTCCCGGCATAATATTCATGAATAATAGTTCCCCACCAATCTATCATTTTCTCTTTTATTTCAACAGGGCAAGGAGCTGCGGCATGTATTGCTACTTGATGAGACGACAAATCATACTTATCCATAATTTCTGGATCGCTCTTGAGAAACCTAATAAACATTGTTGGAACCCATTGACTGTGAGTAACCTTATATTTTTCAATTGCTGCTAAAGCAGCTTCTGGATCAAATTTTTCAAGAATTATACTAGTTGCCCCGAGCGCTAAAAATCCAGTATTAAAGCCCATTGGTGCTGAGTGATAGAGCGGCGCGGGAGACAAATAAACTGAATCTTCACTCGCCGAGTAAAGTCCTTGCACAACCCTTGTAAGACCAACATCCTCTTCATCCGGCGTGTAAGGAAGAGGAGAAATTTTTATTTCTCTACTCACTCCCTTTGGCTTTCCTGTCGTTCCTGATGAATAAAGCATGGAAGCACCCTGACACTCATCTTCGATTGGAGTATTAGGCATATTACGAATTGCATCTTCATATGACAGAAAGTCCCCAGATTCACCATCAAGCATAAATTTGTTTACCCCTTCCAGTGAAGAGGATAAATCTTTTGCAGATTCCTCCAAAAATTTTGAAGTGATAAAAACTTTTGCACCACAATCTTTAACAATATACTCAACTTCACTAGCCTGAAGCCTCCAGCTTATTGCGGTATATTTGAGGCCACTTCTATAAGCGGCAAAAGCTATGGGAAAAAATAATTTATGATTCTCCATCATAAATGCAAGGCTATCACCAGGCTTGAGACCAAGTGATCTGAACAATTGTGCTCCTTGATTTGATAATTCNTTTAATTCTTGATGCGTAATTACATCACCACTACCGGCCATAATTAATGCCGGCTTATCTTTGAATTTTGGGCCATTAATTCCAGGATGCATAACCTCTCCTTAATTACTTATTTAAAAAATTTCATAAATATTGCCATACAATGTTATTTTAAGTAAGAGTAATATTGTCGAAATAAATGAGTTCTAAACCTCTAGCATTAATTACAGCTTTCGGCGGAATTAATTCTGCAGGAAGAAGTTCTGCTCACCTATCCTATAAAAACTTGGTTTTTAATTCCATTAGTGAAAAAGAACAACTTGAAGTGCTTCAAGATTTAGCAGTTATGCAAGGAAAAATTGAACCTTTAGGAAGANCTTGGGAAACCTCATCAGGNGANTCNATAGACCTCAAAGAATTTCTCANGGAAAACAGTGANGNAATAAGAGGAGACTGTATGGTGAGAAAACTGGATAGAGATATTTATGACAAAGATGGAATAATCCTTGATCAAATAAANGCAAGTGCTGCAGGTCAACTTCCAAGTGGATTTGATCCATCGAGNCTTTATCCAGCGAGGCAACATCCTAAAGCACTTCAAATGACTGTTTTTGGAATGGGAGATGCTCTAGGTCAATTGGGTTTGAGCTGGAAAAAGGTAATGGATNCCNTTTCACCTGATCAGATAGCTGTCTTTAGTGGGGCTGCTATTGGTCANCTAGATGTTTNTGGATTTGGTGGNTTGATGCAATCACGAATCAAAGGGTCAAGAGCCAGCTCTAAGAATTTAGCTTTGGGGCTTGTTGAAATGTCAGCAGATTTTATCAATGCTTATATTTTAGGGAGTGTAGGAAGAAGCGGACATAATGTAGGGGCTTGTGCGACATTCCTTTATAACCTTCAAATGGGCAAAGAAGCTATTGAATCTGGTTCTGCTAGGGTTGTAATAGTAGGAGGTGCTGAAGCACCTATAACACCTGAAATTGTTGATGGCTTCTTTGCCATGAGTGCTCTATCAGATGATAAAAGAATGATCGAATTGCAGGCACAAAATAATGAAGATATATCCAAGGGACCAATTCAAGAGAGGGCTTGTCGTCCATTTGGAAATAATGTTGGTATGGTTTTAGGCGAATCAGCTCAATTTATTATTCTGATGGAAGATAATTTAGCTTTAGAATTAGGTGCAAAAATATATGGCTCAGTACCATCAGTTGCCTCTCATTCAGATGGCTACAAAAGTTCAATCAGTGGACCTGGTGTTGGTAACTATATTACCGTTGCTAAGTGCGTTGCTGATGCAGAAAAAATACTTGGAACAAAACAATTGAGAAATCAAACTTTTGTTCATGCGCATGGCACAGGCACCCCTGCTAACAGAACAACAGAGTCTCATATACTTAATGAAGTAGCCAAAACTTATGGTATTAACTCATGGCCTGTAACGGGCATTAAATCATTTCTAGGTCACAGTATGGCTCCGGCATCTGGAGATCAATTAGTTACCGCGCTTGGAACATGGAATAAAGGAATCATTCCGCGAATAAGGTCTACAGATAATATTGCTGAGGATGTTTACGATGATAACTTGAATATTTTGCTTGAAGATAAAATTGAAGACAAAAATCATTTTTCTGCCGCATTCCTTAATGCAAAAGGTTTTGGTGGAAANAATGCTTCAGCCTTAATTCTTTCTCCAGAAAAATCGAAAGAATTACTGAAGCAAAAACACTCAAAAAATAAAATGAAAATTTACGAAGCTAATGTTCAAGAAGCTAAAGTGAAAGCTGAAAAGCATAACAAAGACTGTCTGAAGGGCAATTATAATGTGGTTTACAAATTTAATGAAAATGTTCTCCAGGGNGAAGCAGACNTTAAATTGTCTAAANGTGAGATTTCTCTCAAAGGNTATAAAANTTCTATAAAGTTAAAAAAGAAATAGATATGGAAAGAAACTGGCAAGAAGTAAGAAAAGATGTAAAGAGATTCGTTGAANATGAAGTTTATCCTTTGGAACCCGTTCTGCAGAAAAAAGGTGATGAATCNTCAAAAGCTATGACTNGCTTAATGCAAAANGCCAAAGATCAATCTTTGTGGGCGCTTGGACATCCAAAGGANATTGGCGGACAAGGCATGCCATTTATGGANTATGTTTACATNAATGAAGTNGTGGGNAGATCTGCCAGCGCCATGGTTGCTCTTGGTACTCACTCATTACAAGATTCCATNATGTTAAGAGAGTATGCCTCCAAAAGGTGGAAAGATGAATATTTAGAGCCTCTAGTGCAAGGCGATATTTTTCCAAGTTTTGGTATGACAGAACCCGACATCTCAAGCTCAGATCCAACACAACTNGAAACTTCAGCNGTTCTTGAAGGTGATGAATGGGTTATAAATGGAAGAAANTGGTTTACCACAGGTGCAGCTAGAGCAGCTTACACTACTGTCATGTGTCGCACTGAAGTGGATGTTCCGAGCCATGGAGCTTTCAGCATGATAATTGTTCCTACAAATAATTCAGGTTATGAGATCGTAAGAGAAACTCCGGTTTTGGGCATAGAAGGTGGTCATTATGAAGTTTCTTACAATAATGTAAGAGTCCCAAAAGAGAATTTACTTGGCCCGAGGGGACAAGGCTTTCTAATAGCNCAAAGAAGACTTGGTCCAGGAAGAATATTTCACTGNATGCGTTGGCTNGGACAAGCACAAAGAGCTTTTGACCTAATGTGCCTCAGGCTTCATGAAAGAAATGCTTTTGGAAGTTCTCTTGCAGATAAACAGCTAATGCAAAAATTTGTTTTTGATAGTGCGTGTGAAATTCAATCAAGTCGACAACTTACATTAGATGCAGCAAAGAGAATTGATCAAGGCGATGATGCAAGAATTGAGATAGGCATGATTAAAGTAGTAGGTGCAAATATGTTACATAACGTTATTGATAGAGCCATTCAAGTCCATGGAGCCAAGGGCTTGACTGATGACACACCATTAAGTCAAATGTATAGACATGCTAGAGAAGCAAGAATTTACGACGGNCCTGATGAAGTTCATGTTCANTCAGTNGCTANGAGAATTCTCAAAAATTATCAAGANAACGGCGCCGGTTGGGACTTTGGNGAAAGGGATGCGAGTCTCAANAGTTAAATGAATGAAGATTTATTAAAAGTTTTATCAGATCAACTTGATTGCAAATCCTCAAACTCAAAAATAATCAATTTAGAACCATTAACTGGAGGTGCATCTAAAGAAATATGGAAGTTTGAAATCCAATCAGAATTAGAAAGAGGCAAATATATTCTAAGGCGTGGTTCAGGCATAGAGGGACCCCTTGCAATAAAGACGTCGGAAGAAGCTGCAATTCAGAAAAATGTAAAAAAAATGGGTGCTTTGGTACCTGAAATCATTTCTGTATCAACAAAAGANAAACCTTTGGGAGATGGCTATGTTATGAAATATGTTGAGGGTGAATCCATAGCTAGAAAAATCTTAAGAGATAAAAAATATAAGAATGTACTTAAAAGTTTAGCTTTTGAATGCGGTGAGTCCATCGCTAAGATTCACAAAGCTAATATCAATGAGTTTTCTTTTCTTCCAAGAAAAAGTGTCTTTGAGCAGCTTGAAGACTTATATCAAACCTATCTTTCCTTTAATCAACCATCTCCTGTATTTGAGTACACTTTTTTATGGTTAAAAAATCAAAATTTTGGTGAATTAAAGGATTCTTTAGTTCATGGAGACTTCAGATTAGGCAACATAATTGTCAGTGAAAAGGGGTTAGCATCAATAATTGATTGGGAGTTGGCTCATATAGGTAATCCTCTNCAGGANCTAGGATGGATGTGTGGTAATTCATGGAGGTTCGGAAATACTGAAAAAGTAGTAGGAGGTTTTGGTGATTTAGAAGATCTNTTNAGAGGATATAANTCTGTAAGTGACTTTCAAGTAAGNCATGAGATNGTTAAGACATGGCAAGTATTTGGTACTTTTAGATGGGGNGTAATTTGTTTAATACAAGCGGCTGCTCACTTNAATGGTTCAGTGAANTCTNTTGAAAAAGCAGCTATTGGAAGAAGAGTNTCAGANACAGAGNTAGATATTGTTGATCTGCTTTTTTTGGGAGGAAAATGATGATTTTTGATAAGCCAACAAATACAGANTTACTGGATGCGGTGAGTTATTTCTTGAAAGAGAAAATACAGGGTGAAGTTCCACCTCATTTAGCATTTAAACTAAGAATTGTTGAGAATGTGCTGAATATTGTAAAAAGAGAAATTANNGATGGCGAAATACTTTCAGAGGAAATTTATGAAGANCTGCGTAAGCTTTTAGATAGTGATTCAGCATCAATCNATGANCTTGCAGAGCTNATAAGCAATGGGCATATTGATTTGGAAAATGATGATCTAAAAAGACTCTTGGTGACGNTATCTATAAATAAAATGAAAATAGATAACCCAAACTACTCCACANTGAAAAAGTTAGTTGAGTGATTTGATTGGCTTTTTATCCTTAAATATCATTAANAGGGGCATAAAAAGNGCCCAAGTCTTATGATAATGTTTNGGAAAAAGTCTTTGAGATAAATCCAAAAGTTTGGCATCCAAACCAATGAATATCCTACTTTTATTTTTTTTGACACCATTAAGAATAATCTGAGCCGCCTTACTAGGGTGCATACCTCCCTCTCTGAATAAATCTCCCATTTCCTTTTGTGTTTGGGGAGCATTTCTTGTGAAAATTGAGTTTCTAGTATTTTCATCTCTTTGAAAGTCCTCATCATTCATTCTGGCTGTTGCAGCTATGTTAGTTCCTATATGACCAGGATGAACACAGTGTATTTGCAAGTTAGGATTAGTTGCTTTCATTTCAAGAGCCAAGCTTTCGGTGAAACCTCTTACAGCAAACTTTGTAGCGTGNTAAACACTTTGACCNGGAACCGCAACCATTCCAAAAATTGAGGACGTGTTAACTATTGCTGCCTCAGGACGATCGATCATATGAGGTATAAAAGCCCGAGTGCTATTAATTACACCGTCGAAATTTATACCCATCACCCAATTCCAATTTTCTTCTTCTATATCTTTAAAATGAGACCCTGTCGTAACCCCAGCATTATTAAAGACTAAATCTATCTTTCCATGATGATCGATGACTTTTTGAGGCAGAGATTCAATGGACTCTTTATCAGCCACGTCTAGAAGATGAGAAGACACAGAAACTTGGTACTTTCTAAGCATTTCTGCAGTTTCATCTAATGTTTCTTGATTAACATCACATATGCAAACATCTGCACCATCTTTTGCAAGTAATACAGCAAGATATCTGCCCATGCCCGATCCAGCTCCAGTAATGACTGCAACTTTTTCTTTAAATGTCTTCATCTAATTCTCCCTTTTCTCTCCATTATAGTGAATATTGTATGCATTCTCTGGAGCACTCCGAACCCATTCATCTATGGCTTTAGCATCATCACCTACCAAAATCCTCCACTGTTTCTTTTTTACTGCCGATAAAATAACCTCAGCTGCTTCAGCTGATGTTGTTGGTGCGTTATTTTTAAA
>PAOE01000013.1 GCA_002707915.1 Gammaproteobacteria bacterium | reverse complement strand
TAAGTGGGTCTGTAGCTCAGCTTGGTTAGAGCGCACCCCTGATAAGGGTGAGGTCGGAAGTTCAAGTCTTCCCAGACCCACCATCAAATATTCTTCTCTATCTAGTTGCTAAGTATTCACTTTCTGTCATTTCTTTCTTCACATAAATCCTCCATAATCGAATTTTTGTATTGGAAATAGTTTATGAAATATTTATTAAGAATTATATTTTTCCTTTCTATCCTTGTAAGTTTTAATTTATTCACTCATCAAGATGGGGAAGTCATTAGATATTCACCTGAGCAAGCTCATGCTCCAACACCACTTCCAGATAGAGTTGTCTTAACATGGGAAGATGATCCTGCTACTACACAATCTGTTACTTGGAGAACTGACACCGCAACTATCAAAGGCATGGCTCAACTTGCTATTGCAAATGCCAATGGCAGAGCTTTAGATACAACTGAATTCAACGCTGAAACCACTTTNTTTAANAGCGATATAAATGAAGCAAACTATCATACGGTAACTTTTAGAGNTCTNGAGCCTGACACTCTTTANGCATATNGAGTGGGTGATGGTGTTAATTGGACAGAGTACTATCATTTTAAAACNGCCAGCGATAGACCAAGACCTTTTAGTTTTATCTATTTCGGCGATGCTCAAAATGAAGTGAGAACGCATTGGTCNAGAGTCTTCAGAGAAGCCTTTAGAGAAGCTCCACGTGCAGCGTTCACTCTTCATGCTGGAGATTTAATAGATAATCCGTCNTGGGATGCCGAATGGGGCGATTGGCATCAAGGTCCTGATTGGGTAAATGGAACTATTCCAGTTATAGCCACACCAGGAAACCACGAATACGAGAGGATTAATCAAGGTCCAGAATACGAGCGCTACTGGATGACGAAATCCGGAGAGAGAATTGAAGTAAACATGACAGCTTTTGAACCGGAGGCTACTGATAAAGGAACCGTTTATAAGGCTTCTTTTGTAGGTCCAAAAGGAAATACTTCATCTTTTGAGATAAACGATGGAGGGAATATCATTCTTGTTGATTCTGGGATTGAGGCAATTACCGGTTTCAAGGAGAGTGATTTAATAGGAACGAGCTTTTATTCTGCACCCTTGTTTGATAGGCAAAGAGATCGTGGCATTCCAGCTGTGACAAATCATTGGAGACCCCAATTTGCTTTTCCTATACAGGATGTACCTGATGAATCGCTTAAAGAGACGGTTTATTATTTAGATTATCAGGGAGTTAGATTTATTTCCTTAGATTCCAATAAAGAAAGAGAAAAGCAGGTACCATGGTTTAGAAAGGTACTGGAAGATAATCCAAATAGATGGACAATAGTGACTTTTCATCATCCAGTATTTTCACCAGGATCTGACAGAGACAATAAAGAACTTCGTGAGCTATGGAAACCTATCTTAGACGAATATAAAGTGGATCTAGTTCTTAGTGGTCATGACCATACCTATGCTAGAACTGGCCAAGTTGATACTAGTGATCTAAAAAATGTACCTTCGGGCTATCAGCAAGCATATGATCCTGACATAGGTACAGTTTATGTTGTCTCAGTGAGTGGACCTAAAATGTACGGTATAACTAAGGGCAATTACGCAAAAAGAGTTGCTGAAAATACTCAACTCTACCAGGTCATACATATTGATGATAAAAATCTTGAGTACAAAGCTTATAAGGCTACTGGTGAGCTCTATGATAAATTCACACTACAAAAAAGGAATGAAAAACCTAATTTATTGATAGAGGCTTTGCCAGTTGAAACAAGACGATGACAAAAAAGGATTATTATCTTCAATTATTGAATGATAGAGGATATGACAATCCTAAACTTTCTGAGTTGAGTGAATCTGCCTTAAAAGCAATACTAAAAAACGAAGAACTATTTTACTATAGGAATTCTAGGGGATAATTATGCTGAGAGAAGCAATAAGAAATTTCATGGTAAAACGCACAATTAGTGCGAAATTAAGAAATCAAAGTATGAACATGTTTTCTAACTTTGATCTCTTTAATGAAATTCGTGTAAAAGCAGAGGAGCAAAGAAAACAAGAAGGCAGANCTCATGACGTCTTTTATTTTCATAAAGCAGATGACCCTTACTCTCACCTAACAATTCAGTATATAGAAAAACTTAATTCATCATTCAATATCAATCTGAAACCTATTTTAGTTGGTGATGAAGACCCTAAAGCAGTCCATGAACCGTCTTTGTATGGTATTTATTGCTTGGAAGATGCAAAGAGAATTGCCCCTTTCTATGGAGTAGAGTTTTCAGCAGATTCATATCCAAGAAAAGAGCTAATTGACAAATCTAATACAATATTAAGTCTTGTGGAGGATAAACACTTTGCCGAAGTTGGAAAGGCAGTAAGCAATGCTTTGTGGCATGGACATGAAGCAATACTAGATGAGTTAGGTGAAAAGTATGCTGCTGATGAGGATTTNGTTAAATCGAAAATTGCTGCTGGAAATCAGATAAGGAGTGATAAGGGTTACTATTTCGGATCAGCTTTTTACTACGAGAAAGAACTTTATTGGGGTGTAGACAGAATTAATCATCTTGAAGATAGACTATCTGAACTAGGACTTAAGAAAGACTCAACTAACGAACCCATCTGTGCTCCAAAAATTACTGCTCCTGAGATATTGAAGTCCGACAGGCAAGTCAATCTTACTTATTATCCATCTTTAAATAGTCCTTATACATATGTCAGTGCAAAAAGGGTGAGGGAAATAACCCATGAATATCCAGTAAATTTAATCACCAAACCAGTCCTTCCCATGCTCATGAGAAACATGACCATACCTCCCTTCAAAGCTAAATACATTATTTCGGATGCTGCTAGAGAAGGCAGAAAATATGATTATCCAATGGGCTCCATATACTCTCCTATTGGAAAGCCAGCAAGAAAAGCTTACTCTCTTTTTCCAATTATTGATTCTTTGGGCAAAGGGTTTGAATATATTGATGACTTACTTTATTCCTCCTTTCATGACGGAATAAATATTGGTGATGATGATTACCTAAAATCTTTAATAAAAAAATTAAATTTGGATTGGGATACTGTGGGTAAGGAATTAGGTAAACGACATTGGAAAAAGGTACTAGCAGATAATCTTAAAGATATGTATGCTGGCAATTGCTGGGGTGTNCCAAGTTTCAAGGTTACTGATGAAGATGGTNATAATCCATTTTATGTTTGGGGTCAGGATAGAATGTGGCTCATAAAAGAAGAAATTAACAAACGTNTGGGGTAAAAATTATGTCGAGAAATATATTTTGTGTAGGTTTTCTAACCTTTTTTATTTTTGCATGTTCCGAAAATGATCCTGCAAGTTTGAACTTGTCAGTTGGTGAGGACTTTTTAGAAGAAAATTTAAGAAATGCTGATGTAACTGAGATAGAAAAGGGATTGCAATACACCGTATTGGAGTCCAGTNCTANTTCNACTGAAAAACCTACCCTTGATAATGTCATAANGGCAGATTTTCATGGAACATTAATTGATGGTTCGGTCTTTTGGAGCTCAGTTGAGAGTGGCACACCTTTAGTAATCAATTTATCTCAACTAATTCCTGGCTGTAGAAAAGCAATAGCCTTAATGTCTGTAGGAGAAAAATGGAGGGTATTTATACATCCTGACTTAGCTTATGGAGAAGAGGGCAGGCCACCTGGAATCCCATCAAATTCAACGCTCATTTTCGATATCAAACTTCATGATATAAAGTCTTAGACTGTATATCGATATTTATTCAANTAAGGCTGTTTTCCAATGGCATACGAAAAGGAGTTTTAAGTGCTATACGAGGATGTAATAAGAGACAGGAAAAGTATCAGAGGATTTAAACAGATACCGGTNAGTATTGAAGTGCTCAAAGAGGTAGTAGCCTTGGCTACTAGGGCACCCTCTTCAATGAATACTCAGCCTTGGCATTTTCATATAGTCACCGGAGAAGTNCTAGATAATATAAGGAAAGAAAATACAGAAAAAAATTTAGAAGGAGTACCTCCATCCAGGGAAATCAGATCTCCTTTGGGTTATGAAGGTGTGCATAGAGAGCGTCAAATAGAAATTGCTATTCAATTATTCCAAGAGATGGGTATTGAAAGACATGATGCTGAAGCTAGACAAGACTGGGTGTTAAGAGGCTTTAGACAATTCGATGCACCGGTAGCAGTAATTGTAACTTTTGATGCCAATCTAAAAGATGATGATATTTCAAAGTTTGACTGTGGAGCAGCGGTCAATGGATTAGTTAATGCTGCATGGTTAAAAGGTCTTGGAGCAGTAATTAATAGTCAAGGCATAATGCAATCACCAGTGGTTAGAAAATATGCCAATATTCCCGATGATCAAGTAATAATGATTTGTGTAGCTATGGGTTATCCNGATGAAAACTTTCCGGCTAATAAGGTTGTTTCCAAAAGGAGAGACGTCGAAGAGGTTGCAACTTTCATTGGGTTTGATGATTGAATTTACTTAATTTCATCTAAACCTCACGAACAAAATTGATGCGAACTTTTATAGAAGCTAGAATGTAAGAATGAATTGGTTCAGTGAGCACTTTGCGAAGTGGAACCTTGTTTGGTTTTGCTTGATTTTTTGGGGTAGCATTTTGTATGCAATACTCACGTTTTTCCTTGATTCAAGCTTTATTTTGGCAGTCTTTTCTTATGCGATGGGTCTTTTATTAGGCTTCGTGGCTAAAATAAAAGGCTGGGGATGGTTAGGTTAATGGAAGATATAAAAGATTTATCTGTTGAAGCCGAAAGAGAATTGGCGCGCACTTTCATGGGTAGAATTGAGTGGGAGATGATAGTGATTGGACTTCTTCAATTTGTCGTTTGGATTGCATGTTGGGTCTTAGTTATCAATGGGACGCTAGCCTTATGGGAAGGTTTCTTGCTTTCTGTATTCACAACCGCTTTTGCTTATCTCCCATCCCATGCTGGTCAGCATGGCCATTTATCTGGGGGCGATAAAAANAAAGAATGGTTAAATTTTTGGGTAGGTCAAATTTCTCTAATACCGCTTTCTCAATCGCATGACATTCTTAAAGCAACCCATCTTAAACATCATGCTCATACAAATGATCCAGAGAAAGATCCAGATTTTTATCACACTCATGTCGATAGTCTTTGGAAGGTTGCTAAAAATGTTAACAATTCTTATAACGAAAATGGCAAGGTTCAAGAAATCATAAGAGACTATGCTGAGAAGGACCCAAAATTTGCACAATCTATTGCTGAAGGTTCAAAATGGTCTATCCTCTTCTATTTTAGCAAGATTGTTTTGGTCTTAAATTTTCCATTAGAAACACTCTTTTTGTGGTGGCTTCCAGGAAGAATAATCCCTATTTATCTAGGGGTAGTTTTTTCTCACCTTCCTCACAGAAGTTTAGAGCCAGGACGCTATAAAGATACCAAATTTTGGACAAATGGTATTCCTAGGTTTTTTAATCACTCTATGCAGATTCATGTCATGCATCATATGTATCCAAAAATTTGCCATTTTGATGAACCCAAAGCGATAGAGGCACTAAAACCATTCATGATAGAAAGAGGCATTCCTGGAGCCGATAAAATTCCTGAGAATTTAAGATATAACCCAACTATTACAGCTTAAGGAGTTAATAAATGACTGATAAAGAAAAAATAGAAGCTGGAGTTCAGCTTTATTTCGATAGTATGTATGAGTCTTCAGCAGATAAAGTTAGGGAAGCTTTTTATCCTAATGCGATGATTACTGGATATCTAGAAACGGGTTTAGCGGAGATGACAGTAGATGATTTTGCAGATTTTGTTGCAGCTCAACAACCTTCACCAAAAGAGCAAGGAGAGGAGATTTTGCTTGAGATTGTTTCTCTTGATATTGCCGGGTCTACTGCCTCAGTAAAAGTAAGAGATGGATACATAGGCCATGTGTTTTTAGATACTTTGTCATTTTTAGAAAAAGATGGAAGCTGGAAAATTTATAACAANCTCTTTCACGTAGAATCNTAAATGAATTGTGAAGTTAAAAAATTATCNATGGCCCTTGGCGCCGAGATAACTGGTATCGATCTTTGNAAAGTATCAGATAATGACATCGAAGAAATAAAATCGCTCTTGACTGAGCATATGGTTCTTTTTTTTCCNGGGCAGCGCATNACACAAGANGANCATGTTGAATTTGGTGCCAAATTTGGTGAGCTTGAGGGACATCCAAATTTAAAAAACAAAACAGTTACTCATCCAAAAATTTTTGAGTTAGCTGCATCTACAGGTGGTATAGCCGATGAATGGCATACTGATATTACCTATCAAGATTCTCCAGCCATTATGTCTGTATTGCATATGGTCAAATGCCCTGAAATTGGAGGGGATACAATGTGGAGTAATCTTAATGCTGCTTACGAAGCTTTGTCTGATCCTTTGAAGGATTTATGTGAAGGCATCACNGCTCTTCATGATGCCTCTCCTCATGGAAGACCAGACAAAACAGCTATTCATCCAGTAGTACGTCTTCATCCGGTTTCTGGAAAAAAGGTCTTATACGTAAATGAGCATTTCACCAGACGCATTGTTGAGATGACAATGGATGAGAGCGATATGTTGCTATCTCATCTCACTAAATGGGTTACCCAGCCCCAATTTACTGTGAGATACCATTGGACTGAGGGCACCATAGCTATGTGGGATAACAGAAGTACACAACATTATGTTGTAAATGACTTTGATGGAGAGAGGATAATTCAGAGGGTTACCGTAATGGGAGATAAAGTAAATGCATCTTCAAATCCTAGATGGAAGCCAGCACTGAGAGATGGATACTCAGCGGTGACCACTCATGATAAACAATTGATAAATCACCTCAAAGGGAAAGAAGCAATTTAATTCCTTACAAAGTTCGCAATCGATAGTGCGGTTTCATCGCTGATTTCTGGGCATCCAAGAAATATTTCTGTTCCATGAACAGATCCCATTACTTGTCTGCACTGAGCATCAACATCAGATTCTCTAAGTAAACGATAAAAATTCACACCTTCATCTCTCAAAGGATCCATTTCATTCACTAAAATGTAAGTTTTAGGAAGACCTTTAACATCTTCTTCAGTTGCAAAGCTTGGCCAAGCTAGTGGATCCTTGTTTTTATAAGCATCGATGCCATAGATAACAGCTCCATGAGAGTATTCNTGCTCACTATGGAGTGATAATAAAATACCTTCATTCTCTACTGAGGAAGGATTCTCAGGCAAGGGCCAATGACCTGCAATATATGGACATAAAGCATANAGGCCTTTNATTAATCCAATATCNCCATCCTGTTTGAGTTTTAAGCTAGTAGCTATGGTTAANTTACCTCCNCCGCTCTCTCCAGCTATTATGATTTTTTCATTATCTATGTTTAGTTCTTTAGCATTGGCATGAACCCATTTCAGCCCTGAAACACAGTCATTCAATCCTGCAGGAAAAGGTTCAACTTCAGGAGCCGATGAAGCCCACATGGCATTTCTAAAATCCACCATCGCCACAGCTACACCTTGTCTAGCAATACATCTTCCCCAGGCAGAATATAATTCATCGAAGCATGAGCTAACCATCATTCCTCCGCCATGTATATAGTAAACACAAGGTAATTCTTCTTCCGTTTCTGGTCGTATGTATTGGATCTTTATCGTGTTGCCATCAGGGTCTGAAGTAAATTCTTTTGTTGTAGTTATGAGGCCAGTTTCAGGAACAGTTTCTTTATAATGCGGAGAATTATTGACCATTTCCAAAATGGCTCGNCCTTGTTTTGCCTGTTCACTATCTTGATCAGCCATTATTCCTTCACGAGTTGATGCNGGGCTTGATGTAACAGAGCCAAGTTCCACCTCCCCAAAAATAGCGCGTATTCTTTTATCTATTTTTAAATTATTTTTTATTTTATTTTCCATTTGATCCCCCAAGTTTATTTACCTTTGAATATTGGCTCTTTCTTTTCTACAAAAGCTTTAGTTGCATTTCTATGATCTTCGGTTTGCCCACAATGTATATGATGCGTTGCCTCCAAATCTAAGCAATCATCAACTTCACCATTCATGGCTCTGTTCAAATTTTCCTTCATGTAACGGTAGGCAACTGAGGGACCATTTGCTAGTTTGTTTGCAATTTCCATGGTTTTATTCATNAGCTCATCAGGTTCACAAACCCAATTTGTNAGACCTAGATTCAATGCTTCTTCNGCTGAAACTCTGTCTGAGAGAAAATATAATTCTCTTGCCTTTGCGGACCCAATCAGCTGAGTCATAAAGTAACTGCCACCATAGTCTCCAGAGAATCCTACTTTAGCAAATGCAGTTGTCATTATGGCATTGTTCGCCATAACTCTAAGATCACATGCAAGTGCATACGATAAACCAGCACCTGCTGCAGCGCCTGGCAAAGCCGCAATAGTAGGTTTTGGCATCTTAAATAGTTTGCCTGCTGTAGCCCTTTGATGAACACGTTGCCTGTGAATAGCTGCATCAATTGTGTTATCACCAACGGTACCATCACCNGAGGACGCCATGCCTTTTACATCTCCTCCGGCACAAAATCCTTTGCCGGCTCCAGTAAGAACGACACATCTTATTGCTGGATCAAGCTCCACAGTTGAGAGGGCATTCCTCATGGCTTCATTCATTTCACCTGACATAGCATTTCTAGCTTCAGGCCGGTTCATTGTTAATACCGCAACGCCATTCTCTTTTTCAAAAATCAGGTGATCTGTTCCTGTATCAATTTTTTCCATATTCTTTCTCCCCCGTGGCTATCTTTGCTATTCTATGCAGAAGATGCAAGCGAAAATTAATCAATTAGGTGTAATTTTTTGTGCTGTTATTCTCTTAAGTTCTCTGTCAATATCAGGAGAATCTCTACCGCTCATTAAAAGTACTAAAGTAGACAATCCTAAGTCGGTTTTATTTATAGGTAATAGTTTTTTTTATTACAACAATGGAGTGCATAAGCCTGTTTTAGGAATGGTTAAAGCTAATAAATCTCTCGGAAAAGGGCATAGATTTAGAAATATAACCATTAACAGTTCTTCTCTTGAATGGCACGATGTTGAGTCTTATGTAACTAATGAAAAGATAGGTTCTTTCTCAATTACNTCTAGCAATAAATACAAAAAGTATGATCCTGAAAATTATGATCTTGCAGTAATGATGGACTGTAGCCAATGTCCTATTCATGAAGACCGCAGAGACCTGTTTAACTATTACGTAGATATACACAGTAAAACTTTAAGAGAAAATGGTGTAGAGCCCTCCCTGTTAATGACNTGGGCTTATAAAAATGTTCCTGAGATGATTGATGGCCTTTCAGCTGCATATACATCTGCCGGCAATAGAAATGAAGCCATGGTTTTCCCAGTTGGAATAGCATTTCAAATGGCCGAAAAAGAAATATCAGATATTGATCTTTACACTAAAGATAAAAGACATCCTAGCAAGGCGGGTACCTACCTGATGGCGGCAGTTATTTATTCTTCTGTATATAATGTTTCACCAATAGGTAATGCGTATGATTACGGATTAGATAAACAAATTCAGGAGAGGCTTCAAGTAATAGCTTGGAAGGCAGTTAATAAATATTTTGGGNGNAGTTAAGTAAGGAATCATGAAGAAAATTCTTTATTTTTTAAAAAAAAATGCTCTGGTTATATTGATCTCTTTCAGTCTTGGAGGTTTTGCGGGCTACAAAGTATTGGAATCTTTAGGAATAGCTTTTCTTTTAAGCAGTATCCCAATCCCTGAGGGATCGATAGCTGATAAAGATGCATTTATAGAAACACTTCCAGAAGGTAAGCCCCTATCACAAAAAGCAATAATTCCGATAAAGAATAAACCTAAAAATATTATATTACTCATAAGTGATGGTATGAGCCTTACTCAAGTCTCTACGTATAGACTTCTTAAGGGTGGTCCGAATGAAAGAATCGCTGTCGATAAGTTTCCAGTATCTGGCATTGTTTTAACACACTCCGAAAATGCTATCGTGACTGACTCTGCTTCATCTGCAACGGCTTTCAGCACAGGCAGAAAAACCAATAATGGTGCCTTAGGCCTTGATGAAGATAATAAAATACTCGAGAACTTCACTGAGATAATTGATAGATATGGTTATGTGAGTTCACTTATATCAACTTCCGAAATAACACATGCAACACCAGCAGCTTACGCTTCTCATGTTGATTTAAGATGGAAAACAGATGAGATAAGCCTACAAATGATGGAATCAAACGTTATGACAATATTGGGTGGAGGTAGGCATTTCTTCTTGCCAGAGGACTTAGGCGGAAAGCGATCAGATGGACTGAATTTGTTAGAGCAAATGGAATCCTCAAGAATGGTAATGACTGAAAAAAAAGAATTGGACAGTTTTGATCATTCTGATTTAGGAAAAGTGGTGGGACTCTTTGCGGATGAAGCTTTGCGAGATAAAGAAAAACCTGAAAATCATGTTTTTGAGCCTTCTTCGAGTGAAATGTTAAATTTTGCTATTAACCGATCAGAAAAATTTAATGAAAATGGATGTAAGGGTTTTTTCATCATGCTTGAAGGATCACAAGTCGATTGGGCAGGTCACGCAAATGACTTGAATTACCTCAAACGAGAGATGCAAGATTTTGATGAGGCCGTTGAATTGGCTTTGGATTACGCAACACAAAATCCGGATACTTTAGTAATTGCTACGGCTGATCATGAAACCGGAGGTTTGCTAATTGAGTCGTCCTCGCCTACCGACTATACAGCTCCCGAAGTTAAATTCTCTTTTAATACTGGCATAGGATATGGATCTCATACCGGTGTTCCTGTTCCAGTTTATGCCTATGGTCCAGGGTCTGAAAACTTTACGGGTACGCTTGATAACACGGATATTTTNTACGCCATGNTAGAAGCTGTAAAGATGGATGGAAGAACTGGAAGTTGTGTANATTAAGCCNATGTACTCAGTAATTTTATATTCACTTTTTATTCTTTTTTGGGTTGCAATACTCTATGACTTTGTAAGTCGACCTAAAGATAGGGATGATGATAATTTTATGGAATTCAAGCCAATTAGAAAACTTGCTAGAGTATTTTGGGTCTTCTGGATTCTAATAGTCCTATTCTATACATTCTTAGTTACCGTTTAATAAGATTGAACATNATAGTTNATTTTACTTAGCGACACTCTTTGAAAGCATAATTCCTTTAAAAACAAANGTTTTACCTCATTCAAAGCATTAAAAGTTATTTCAGCANNAATAATGATAAATTGTCATTTTTTATATAGAATGTCGTCCGCTAATTTTTCTGGGTACAGTAAATTAACANTAATAATGAGAAAAAGACTGGATTTACATAGATCCTTTTATGTTGGCTTGTTGCTAATATTAACTGGATTGATATCTTCGCAAGTTAATGCAGATGGGATTGCAAGCGTTAATTCGTATGTAGAAATTAAATCTAGTGCTACTAATTTTAAAGCCCGGAAAGAAAGCAGTAATGGTCAAAGATCTACCTCAGGTTTTGATTTTATTATCTCTCCTGAAAGAACAGATATTTGTCAGCAAGGTCAGAGCAGCTCTATATGTACAAATACATATAATTTCAGTGGCCTTGGTTACGTGCCAACTGGTAGTGCTACCTCAATTGTTTTTAGGGACACGCCTGCTAATTCTTATCTAGTTTTTATAAATGACGACCATAGCAACGGCACTGATCGAACTTCAATGATTGGACAAATCGTATTTGATTACGAAATATTGGGGTATTGGACAGATCCTTCAATGACTGTAGATTTTGATTATGTGGATAAATTGGGTGCAACTTATCCAACTTCTAGTGCTAATGGTTACAGCGCAAGGCAGACAGAAAATCATGTTCATTATGGCAGCAGCACAACAAGTTCCACTACTTCTGGTGACTGGGTATCTATTGGTTCTGACAAAAGAACTTTAAGATTTGGTTCGAAAAACGGACGACCAGGTGACTATATTCGAGTGATAACTCGAGCAGCTGATCCAGTTATTGATTTTAATACCACTACTTCTAGTGGAGCCGAATCTGTTTCTTCTGCTGCTTTGACTGTAGACCTATCATTCGTATCGACTCAGAACGCTACAGTTGACTATACGGTAACAGGAACTGCGACAGGATCAGGTACCGATTACACCCTTGCCAATGGCACCTTAACCATTAATGCAGGTTCAACCTCTGGAACCATTACGATTGGAAGTATTGTCAATGACTCTTTAGATGAAGCCAATGAGACAGTCATCGTTACTCTTTCAAACCCGAGCAATGCAGTACTGGGCAGTGATAGTGTTCATACGTATACCATTAATGATAATGATAATGCTCCTGTGGTTGATTTTAATACCACCAGTTCAAATGGAGCTGAATCAGTTTCCTCCAAAGCCATAACAGTTGACTTATCGGCAGCCTCTGCACAAAACGTTACTGTAAATTATGCAATAACAGGAACAGCCACAGGCTCAGGGACTGACTATACACTTGCTAATGGCACGTTAACTATCAATGCAGGTGCAACTTCTGGAACTATCACAATAGCAGGAATTGTTGATGACTCTTTAGATGAGGCTAATGAGACAGTTGTCGTTACTTTATCAAGTCCAAGCAATGCAACATTGGGTACTGACAGTGTTCATACCTATACCATTACTGATAATGATAATGCTCCCGTGGTTGACTTCAATACTACAAGCTCAAGTGGAGCGGAATCAGTATCGTCCAAAGACATTACGGTGGATTTATCGGCAGCCACAGCACAAGATGTAACAGTCAACTATGCGGTAACTGGAACTGCGACAGGCTCCGGTACCGACTACACTCTTGCCAATGGAACTCTCACAATAAGTGCTGGTGCAACGTCAGGAATTATCAATATTTCTAGCATAATTGATGACTCAATTGATGAAGCCGACGAGACAGTCATTGTTACTCTATCGAATCCGAGTAATGCAACTCTGGGAAGTGATAGTGTTCACACTTATACCATTAGTGATGATGATAACTCACCAGTAGTTGACTTTAATGCCACTAGCTCAAGTGGTGCCGAGTCAGTTGCGTCTGCAGGATTGACTGTAGATTTGTCTGCAGCTTCTGGCCAAAACGTCACAGTTGATTACGCGGTAACTGGAACTGCTACTGGATCTGGCACGGACTACACGCTAGCTAATGGAACCTTAACCATAAATGCCGGTGAAACAAATGGAACTATTACGATTGCTAGCATTGTTAATGATTCTCTGGACGAGGCTAATGAGACCGTTATCGTTACTCTTTCGAACCCGAGTAATGCAACCTTGGGCAGTGATAGCGTTCATACTTACACCATCACCGATAATGATAATGCTCCTGTGGTTGACTTCAATACTACAAGCTCAAATGGAGCGGAATCAGTATCGTCAAAAGCCATTACGGTTGACTTATCAGCAGCTTCCAGTCAAAACGTGACAGTTGATTACGCGGTAACTGGAACTGCGACTGGATCTGG
>PAOE01000012.1 GCA_002707915.1 Gammaproteobacteria bacterium | reverse complement strand
TTAAAGCCACAAAATTACATGTTTGTGACTACAACCTTATCGGATCCAACTGGCAAAACTACTAATGTACCATCATCAACAAGAGTCCAATCTTTTCTTACTTCATCCACTCCCCTAGTGAACATAATTTCCTGAATATAATTTCGTGGTGCCGGTGTAAGATGATAAAAAAATAATTTTTTTACATTTGCCTTGTTAGCAATCTCTGCGGCTTCTAGAAGTGTGGTGTGATAAGTTGTAATATCATCTAATACCTTTGCCAACAACTTGGCTCCTCGACTTTTGAGTGACTCTTCCATTACTGCCAACATGTGATTCGCTTGAGCTTCATGAAATAGAACATCTACATTCATTGAATTATCGATGACACTCTGCGTATAAGAAGTATCGCCAGTGATTACTAAAGATCTTCCTTTGTATTCAAATTTGAACCCTAAAGCAGGCTCAATTGGCTCATGAACAACCCTAAAAGCTGTTATTTTTAGTTCACTGTTATCGAATATTACTGGATTGTTTAGGTCTATTATATTTGTGTCAAAACCTGCATATTCCAAGGGTGCTATTTCATCACCATGATGCTCATTACGAAATACATAATCATGAGCATAGGCCATCTCAACTCCTTGAGTAAACTGTTCAGTACCCTCTGGGCCAAAAACTTTTAACTTTGAACTTCGTTGACCTACAACCCATGCATTTTGATGTAGACCAGGCAGGTCGGCAATATGGTCTGAATGCAAATGAGTAATTAACACTGCCTTGATATTTCTAAAATTGATATTCCAACTCCTAAGATTATCGTTACTACCATCACCTATATCTACTACAAATAGATCATCTCCAGCTGCTATAAGAAGACATGTCTCAGCTCTTCCTGGACTTGGTAGTGGTGATCTTGATCCGCAAACTGCTGCACTTAGAGCATCTTCTTTAGGTAGATTATTTGAAGCTGATCCAATAGCGGAAAATGCTGCCACTAAAATTCTATCTTGTACAGATGGAACTTGAATTAGAACCCAGGAGGCTAGGCCTAGAACTAAAGAAATGATTATTAATCGAGTTAAAATTTTCACAATATCCAATATTTCAATTTAAGTTTATTTTATCAATAAATGTTTTAATTACCTTGGAACCAAATGGGAGATGACCAAGCTCTCTCTTGAATAGTAAGAGGAATGTCTGATCTAGGGGTCTCATTCTCTCTAATTGCATCCCATGTGGACCATCTACAAGTAGGATTCTCTAGAGCTCTTGAATAATAAAAAGCATTTTGGTCTCTTCTAAATTCAGGATCTTGCCAGAAGGTTTTTAGTTCAACATCTCCATCCTCAAGGCTAAATGAGCAATCTTCTAAATTAACTTCTGCTTTGTTATCGGGACATCTATTCGTTTCAGGATTTACAATCTTGCCATCAGAACAAGCTACATCAAAAATTTTCTCTCTATGAACACCATCTTCCAACCAACCCTTTATTACTTGAACTCTTTGTAAGGGTGCGCCTTCAGGGTCGGAAATAGCCCAAATTAAAAACTTTGGTTCAATACTTTTTTCACTTTGAATAGTGCCACCCATGGTTGTATTTTGTGCATATGCCTTTTTTATGAGATTAGTGTCAACCAAATTCGAGTCCTCAAAGCTATAACCTGCAAAAAACCTTAATTTTATTCTTGGACCACTAGTTCCAAAAGTTTCTTTTCTTTTGAATGCTTCATAAATTGCTTCCCTAGTATTTTCTTCAGCCCATACACCGGCAAGTCCAGATGACCCAAACCTAATAAGTCGAGTGCTCACACCAAGATAATTATTTTCATCAACTTCAATAATCGCTTCAGGTCTTAAAAGTTTTGTAAAAAATCCATAGATGCCTCTGTAAGGTACCGAGCCCCTCAAATAAGGCTCTCCGTCTAAAAGACCTATTTTGGAAAAGTGAGTTTCCTCAGTATAAGAACCACCTCCTACATGAGTATCACTAGATCCAATAATTCCAAATTTAAATGGATTAGATATTCCCTCCTTGGCTAAAGTTAATCCCCTCAAATATGCGTCTCTGACATAACTTCCGCTTAGGTTAGTAAGAACGTTTTCACCTGGATGATTGGTTGGAACTTCAAAATTAGCCCATTCATCATTCTTTGATAAGAATGGGTGAGTTTCTGAAGTACCCTTTGCTTGAGTAATTTCGACTAGAGGTTCATTACGTAGCCTTTTATTTGCGTAAACTTCATCAATGGGGCCTCCGTTGTAATCGTTCATAGAAAATGCTGAACCGCCCGATATGTTAGAGTTATGAGGAATAGCTAGACTTTCAACACCTTCCTCTCTTATTCCATCCATCCAATCCCATAATTTTTCAGGATCTTGGCTGTCTAATCTTGAAAAAATTACATCTGGTATGTTGGCTGTATTTTTAAATATGACATTTCTATGCAAATATCTGTCATAAAGATCAACACTAGATGTGTATTCATATCCTGCAAAGGTAGTAAANATTCCTGGTTTATAAGCATCNTCCGCTGCTTTGATTGTTTTCTGCCAAGTAGAATTTGTTATTCTNTTAATTAGGTCTCTATCTACACCNCCATCAGCGAGACCATCAGCNAGAGCNCCTCCAAATCCCCTAAATAATCCAGACCTTTTNAAAATAGAAAAGATACTATTACTAACCTTTTCATTTAAATNATGCATTGGCTCAGTAAAATCATATTTTGAAAANTCAGAACTAGTATCCGCAGCNTCTTTGATAACTCCCAGAAAAACGGCATGGTCTGTGACGGCGTAAAAATCTAANGGTTTTTTTAGCTGAATCTTGTATCCAGTTGGATGCNGTATAGCTTCACCTTGAGCAAATCTATAAGCATCNGATGGTGAAGCTAATGTNCCGAATGTATAAGCGTCAAAAGAATTAGANGTNTGTACATGCAAATCGCCAAAATAAACATTTTTTTCTGGATTGGGTTTNGGTCTCTCATAGGAAGAGCTAATTTCCTTATCAAANANACTTNAATCAATGCTTGCNTCTTCTTCTTGAGAGCAAGAACTCACAAGGGAAATAANGAAAAATAAAATTGTTAAGCGAATAGCTATCATGAAANCCCCCCTAAAGNGCAAAAGTATAGTGAANGAGTANTAATTCTTAAAGAGAATNCGAGATATTTCAAAATTCACAGCATNAAAGACCTAAAACAGCTTTCGCCATAATATTCCTTTGAATTTCATTACTACCACCATAAATAGTTGTTGCTCTTAGATTTTGATACTTTCCTGCTATNGATCGATAATCTTCATCTCCAATTGCTGTCTTTGTTAGACCCATAACCGGTATCTTGAAAGGGGATTCCATAATACCCAATAACATCAAGTGTTAATTCAGATATTTCCTGTTCTAAATCTGTCACTAGTGTTTTCATCATTGAAGATTCAGGGCCCGGGCTATCTCCTTCTTTTAACGAGCTGAGAATTCTTAATGAAGTATATTGAATTGATTGTGCTTTAATTTCTAACTCAGAAACTTTTCTAAAGTAGGTTTTGGTAAAGAAACGATTTTGATGTGTAGATGAAATTTTATTGATTAATCGTTTAATAAACTCCAAATCTGAAAGACTCTTAGACCCACCTATTCCTCCACTCCTTTCAAACTCTAATAAATATTTAGCAACTGACCAGCCCTCATTCTCTTTTCCTATTCTATCGCTTACTTTGGCTACCGCATCCGTGAAGATAACTTGATTAAAATCATGATCTTTTGCCATAGTGAGAATGGGTTCCACTTTTATGCCCGGTTGATCCATATCTAACATTAGGAAGGTTATGCCCTCTTGTTTCTTACCAGAGTTATCAGTACGTACTAGGCAAAATATTTTGTTTGCTAGATGAGCATGTGTTGTCCATATCTTGGTACCATTTATTACGTACTTATCTCCTCTTCTTACTGCTTTACATTGAAGGCTTGCCAAATCTGAACCTGCTCCTGGTTCGCTATATCCCTGACACCAATAATCCTCACCACTTATTATTCTTGGAATATAGTAGTCTTTCTGTTCCTTAGTCCCTCTTCCTAATAATAAGGGACCTATCATGGCAAGTCCCATAGGTATTAAATTAGGGGCACCGGCCTGTGCGCATTCGGATGAAAAAATATAGCGCTCAGTTTCTGTCCAATCAGTACCGCCATATTCTTTAGGCCACGACGGAACTAACCAGCCCTGTTTAGCCAACTTTTTTTGCCACTCCATCGCAACTTCTTTTTCAGTGAATACAGCAGAAGTTTGTTTGGCTGCATTAACGAGATCCGGCGTAAGTTCACGCCTTAAAAAATCTCTTACTTCTTCCTGAAAAGTTATTTCCTCTTGAGAAAAATTAAGATTCATTAAGATATGACATTGATAATTCTTGTACCAATATTCCCTCCAGCCAAAAGATCAACAAATCCCCTTGGTGCCTCCTCCAATCCATCAAGCTCATCAGTTAAAACTTGAAACTGACCTGAATCAATCCATCTAACCAAGTTATCTGTTGCCTCTTCATATTTTTCTGCAAAATCAAAAACTAAGAAGCCTTGCATCCTTATACTCTTATTAACAAGAAGACCAGGTATGCCTTTTGGTCCTGGTTCTGGCGTATTAGTATCGTATTGTGAAACAACTCCACAACAGGCAATTCTCCCTCCTGTATTGAGTCTGAACAAGGCTGAGCCGAGAATCATTCCCCCAGTATTGTCAAAATAAATATCAACACCATCAGGTGTTGCTTCTTTGAGATTTTGCCTAAAATTTGAATCTTTATAGTTGACGGCTGCATCGAAGTTAAGTTCATCTTTGAGTTTGCTGCATTTATCATCATTTCCACAAATGCCAACAACTTTGCATCCTTTTATTTTTGCAATCTGACCCACCATATGGCCTACTGACCCAGCTGCAGCGGAAACCATTACTGTCTCTCCAGATTCAGGTTGACCTACTTCTAGCAGTCCAAAATAGGCCGTCAGGCCATTAATTCCTAATGGACCTAAATAAAGAGATGGATCAATACCTTCTCTAAGCTTTGTGAGATTTTGAGGTTTTTGAAGAGAATATTCTTGCCAGCCTGTCTGAGTGAGAACTTTAGTTCCAATTGGATAATCATCAATAGAACTCTCAACAACTTCACCAACTCCAGTACTATTCATCACTATACCTGTCTTAGGAGCACCAGCATAACTTGCACTTCCTTGGAGCCCAGCTCTTGTCCCAGCAGTAATCGCAAAGGATATTGTTTTTATTAACACTTCATCATGCTTAACATCCGGGAGTTCTGAACTAACTATCTTATAATCACTCTCTCTTAACTTACCTTCCGGTAGGTTATCAATTAGGACTTGTCTATTTTGCATAGTTCAAAAGTATCTTATTTTATATTTTTATAAAACCTTTATTTAGTTAAATTATTATCATAATCTGTGCTAACTAAATAGAGGGAGAATTTATGGAAGTAAAAAATGCAGTGATGCCTAATGAAACTCAACTAAAAGAGTTTAATGAACAGGAAGAGGACAAACCAATCTTTATGGTTAACCTCCTCAAATTCAAAAAACTTGCTGAATATCCAGATAAAAGAGAAACCAATTTAACAGGTCAAGAAGCTTATGCAATTTATGGTAAGGAAGTAGTTGAGCACTTAGCAAAAGTAGGAGGAAAGCCCATCTTTGGAGGCAATGTAGAAAGATTAATGTTAGGAGAAGTAGAAGATCTCTGGGATCAAGTTGCAATAGCTATGTATCCATCAAGAAAAGCTATGTTGGAAATGATTTCTGATCCAGATTATATCGAAAGTGCTCAGCATAGAGTNGCTGGCCTAGAAGGTCAGTTGAATATTGAAACNTCTGTTGAAGAAATATTTAAGAATTCNTANGGAGNGTCATNAATGAGAACCTTTGGCCNAATCTTTATTGCAATTAATGTTGTACTAATTATTTTTGTAATTTNCATAACTCGAGANGGNAATAATTTCACTCCTTCTGGAGATGGTGAAGTTGTTTTGGACTCAGGTACNTACGAANGATTTACTTTACCTGACTTTGCNGCNGCTATGGTGANCCATAAATACAAAAGTTACTTTATCGAAGTAGAACCNGGTATAAAAATTCATGTCCTTGAGGCAGGTGAAGGATTTCCAGTTTTCTTAATGCATGGNAATCCAACCTCTGGTTTTCTNTATAGGAAGGTTGTAGAAAATTTGCCTTTAGATAAAGTCAGGGTGATTATGCCGACCAGTCCTGGACTTGGCTTTTCTTCNAAAATTCCTGCAAGTGAGCACAAGTTAGAAAATCATATTCGGTGGATTNGNAAAGTCCTAAATGAGCTTGAATTAGAGGAATTAATATATGCNGGGCAAGATTGGGGCGGACCTATTGGTATGGGTGCTTTATCTCTCTCTCCTAATCTTATTAAAGGTGCAGTCATTCTGAATACAGGATTTAATGCCCCGACTATAAATATCGATCTTTCTCCAGCACACGCAACTGTAAAGACTCCNGTAATTGGAGAGCTTATTGTAGAGGTCTTCTTTTCAATGTTTGATCGATTAGGAGCCGTGCAAGGTGATCCTGAATCATGGACACCTGAAGTGGCAGAACTTTATGGTAAACCTCTGTATGACAACGGTAATGCCAAAGCGCCATTAGCNATGATGAGAATGGTCACAGATGGCCCCAGTCATCCAAGTACTCCCTCTATGATGCAAATAGAAAATTATGTAAAAACCCTGAATATTCCAGCAGAAATAGTCTGGGGAATGAATGATCCGATTCTAGGAAAAGCACTTGCAAGAATGCAAGAAAACTTNCCAAAAGCACCAGTAAAGAAAACGAATGCTGGCCATTTCCTACAAGAAGAAGTTCCTGATGAAATTGCTGGAGCTATAATCAGAGTCTTNAATCAAGTCAATAAGAGATAACACTATGTTACAAAAAGAAAGACTTACACTCATAGGTGCACCACCCTCTCCNTACACCAGAAAGATGATCGCACTTCTCCGCTACAGACACATCCCTTATCAAATTATATGGGGNAATCCTGGAGAACTTCTAGATGGTGAAGGTCCCTTANCTGANCTAAATATTGANCCACCCAAACCGGTTCTACTTCCTACTTTTCTTATGAGAGATGATAGTGGAGAGCTTAAAACTGTTACTGATTCGACTCCAATAATAAGAAGACTTGAAAAAGAATATGATGGAAGAAGTGTTATTCCAAATGATCCAGCTCTATGCTTTTTGAATTATCTTCTTGAAGATTTTGGAGATGAATGGGTTACAAAATATATGTTCCATTACCGTTGGCACTTTGAAGAAGATGCAGACAATGCCTCCTCAATACTTCCTTTAAATCATAAAGTTAATCTATCAGANGATGCNTGGAAACTATTTAAAGAAGGTATTGGAAAAAGACAGATCGAAAGGCTTTGGGTTGTTGGGTCTAATAACATTACTGCATCGATTATTGAAAATAGTTACAAAAGATTCTTAGAAATTATGCAGACTCATCTGGAAAATTTGCCTTTTCTGTTCGGATATAGACCTAGTTCAGCTGATTTCGCCATATATGGGCAACTTACTCAACTGATTGGCTTGGATCCTACTTCAAGAGCGATAGCTCATGAAAAATCTCTTAGAACTGTCTCATGGATCAATGGCCTCGAAGATCTCTCGGGAATAGAACCTGAAAATAACCCATGGATTGGTCTGGAAGAATTACCTGAATCTATGAAATCTCTTTTACAAGAGATAGGTCGTGGATATGTACCAGCTCTTTTGGAAAATAGTAAAGCTCTTGAAAAAGGAGATGAAACNTGGGAAACAGAAATTGATGGGTCAACTTGGTCTCAGAAAACTTTCAATTATCAAGGGAAATGTCTTCAGTGGATTAATCAAGAATTTTATNCGTTGACTGAAATAGATCAAAAAAGATTGCTAAATCTTTTTGCAGGAACCGGTTGTGAAAAACTATTAATGAAAGAACATAAGAAATGAAAGTGTTAAGAACACCAGATGAGCGGTTTGAAGGACTNACAGATTTTCCNTATGAGCCTTGTTATACAAACATAAAAACTAAAGATGGTTCAGATTTGAGAATTCATCATATAGATGAAGGACCAAGGGATGGACCTCTTTTGCTGGCAATGCACGGTCAGCCAGTTTGGTGCTACCTTTATTCAAGGATGATACCTTTTTTGACTAATGCCGGAATAAGAGTTGTTGCTCCAGATTTGCCTGGTTACGGTAAGTCGGACAAACCTGCTTCNAGAGAAGACTATAGTTATCAAAATCAAGTAGACTGGATGGTTGATTGGCTTAATNCTAATGATTTCGGGGATATAACTTTCTTCGGACAGGATTGGGGCGGTCTAATTGGATTAAGAGTAGTNGCTAGGGAACCTGAGAGATTCTCAAAAGTCTCAATGGGAAATACCGGCCTTCCTTATAATCCTGAAGCNTCGGAAGAAGTAATTGCAGAAATAAAAGCCTTTCGAGAAAGCNACATAAAACTCCACCCTTTATCAATGGCAAAACAGATACGTCAAATGGATAGTGGAAAAACTCATCCAGGGCTTAAATTCATGTATTGGCAGAAATTTTGTTGGGACACTGAAGACTTGCCCATAGGTTTTATTCAATCGATGCAGATGGATAAAAGATCTAGGATTTCAACAATCCTCAATTATTTTTTCATTCTTTTAGGCAAATATAGTGCTTCACCTTTTAAGTCCTATATTGCCAAAGCTTATGAGGCTCCTTTTCCTGATCCTACCTATAAAATGGGTCCAAGAGCAATGCCAAGTCATGTACCTACGGTTCCTGACCAATCTTTAGAAGAGCAAAAAAAGGCGAGAGAGTTTTTTTCCAAATGGGATAAACCTTTTCTTAGCGTTTTTGCTGGAGATGATCCAGTAACCAATGGCATTGAAAAAGATGTTTTAGAGATGTGCCCAAATGCCAAGAGTGCTCCTCATATTGGAGGTGGTCATTTCTATCAATGGACAAGACCTAAAGAATTATCTGAATTATTAATCAATTTTATTAAGGAAAACTAATGAACAGAGTAACAGAACATACAGGATCAAAATATCCAATAATNCAAGCGCCGATGGGGTGGATTGCTAGAAGCCAATTAGCTTCTGCAGTTTGTAATGCTGGCGGTTTTGGTATTATCGAAACCTCTTCAGGTGAAGTAGATAATTGTAAGGCAGAAATAGAAAAAATGTCAGAATTGACTGACCAACCCTTTGGAGTCAACCTACCCCTGCTTTTTTTAAGAGACGAAAGCATGGTGGAGTTTTGTGTTCAACANGGAGTAAAGTTTGTTACGACCTCAGCAGGTGATCCCTCTAAGTATATCGATATACTCAAGTATGCAGGCATTACTGTCTATCATGCAGTGCCAAGTGTTGAAGGAGCAATAAAAGCGGCTGATTGTGGAGTTGATGGACTCGTGGTTGAAGGAACTGAAGGAGGAGGATTTAAGAGTCCAGAGGAAGTTGGTCTTTTCGTTTTAATACAAGCGATCAGAAAACAAATAGATTTACCAATAATTGCAGCAGGTGGAATCGCAGATGGTGCAGGCATGGCAGCAGCCTTTGCTGTAGGAGCTGAGGGAATTCAGATGGGAACAAGGTTTGTTTCCAGTAAAGAGAGTCCAGTTCATGATAATTTTAAAAACTATATCTTTGAATCTTCCCTTAATGGAACTTGGATACTAAATAAAACTTCCAAACCTGTAATTAGAGCACTTAGAACAGAGTTNACAAAAGAGATTTTGGAAGCAGGNGAAATGGATATGTCTGCTATGGGTAAAATACAAGATCTATATTTTGGGGGAGACATGAATGCAGCACCGGCTCTTTCAGGACAATCTGTAGGATTAATAGATGACATTAAGTCAGCTGAAGANATTATTCAGGATACCATCAATGAGTTCAATCAAACTTGTTCAGAGCTAGGAACATTAAAACTCTAAATATGTTCAATTTAAATCTCCTACCCTCNCCTGCAGACAATATATATCGAGGAAGTAGGATTGCTTTTTGGTTCTTTATTGCATTTGTGTGTCTCATGACTTGGNGATCAGTGATTCATATGTTTTTTGAGGAATATGGAATGCATGATNTTGCAAACTTTATCGCTTTATCGGGNGATCCAGATCCAATGCCTTTGATTTATATGTTTTTCTCTTTGTGGGGTTTGGCTCAATTAATTTTTTGTGGGATATGTTGGGTAGTAATTTTAAGATATAAATCATTAATTCCTTTAATGTTTATATTTTGGTTAGTTGAATGGTCAATTAGACTTTTTGTTTATCCTGTTATGGAAAAATCTGTTGTGGATGATGGTATCTATACAAATGGAATGACACCTGGTGCTTCTGGAGCTCCTTATGTAGTTTTTCTATTGATAATATTTTTACTACTATCAACTAAAGAAAAGATTTNATAGAGCCAAAGTATGAAAAAGCTTTCTTATTCTTTATTAATCATATTCATTTCTGGACTTATTCTTTGGGAATATAAGGTAAACGTAATAGTTTGGACATTGCCAAAGGTGATGAACTTGATTAATCCAATTCAAGAAAATATACCAACAAGTTGGACAGAAGGCCCCTCACAAAATCTTAATAAGGAGGATACAAGGCCTAATGTTATTTTAATTCTGGCTGATGACATGGGTTATAACGACATTTCACTACATAATGGTGGAGCGGCTGATGGAACTCTTCGAACTCCGCACATAGATTCATTAGCTAAAAGTGGAATATGGTTTTCCAGAGGTTATGCTGCAAATGCAACATGCGCACCATCAAGAGCTTCAATTATGACTGGAAAATATCCAACAAGATTTGGTTTTGAATTTACACCTCTTCAAGATGCTGGCAGAACAATACTAAATTGGCTTGTAGAAGAAGATGATTCGNTCTTGCGAGGCAGAATTGATAGAGAAATAGCATCAAACCTACCACCTTTCTTAGAACAAGGTATGCCGAGCGAACAAATAACTATCGCAGAAACATTATCAGAATCAGGCTATTACACAGCTCATATTGGAAAGTGGCATCTAGGTTACGCCAATGGAATGGATCCTCAAAGCCAAGGATTTCATGATTCTTTGGGATTNCAGGGTGGCTATTACTTACCAGAAGATCATCCTGATGTCGTGAATGCGAAATTCGATACTTCTATAGATAAAATGGTTTGGAGCTCAGGTCAATATGCAGCAAAATTTAATGGAGGCAGTCTTTTCAAACCAGATGGATATGTAACCGACTACTATACACAAGAAGCTTTGAAAGTNATTGANAAAAACAAAAATAGACCTTTTTTCTTATACCTTAGTCACTGGGCAATTCACAATCCTCTCCAAGCCTTAAGAAGTGATGTCCAAGAGATGAGTCACATGAATGGGCATAATCTTCAAGTTTACTCAGGAATGATTGCTGCACTAGATAGAAGTGTAGGAAGAATTGTAGAAAAATTAAAAGAACTAGATATTTACGGAAGGACTTTAATTATATTTACTAGTGATAATGGAGGCGCAAATTATATTGAGCTAGAAGATGTAAATAAACCATACAGAGGTTGGAAGTTAAGTTTTTTTGAAGGTGGTATAAGAGTACCNTTTATTTTTAGTTGGCCAGACGAAATAAGTCCAAATCAAATATCAAATAGCGCGATTCATCATTTTGATATCTTTCCTACAATTACTTCAGCTGCAGGAGTAGAACCGATAAATGAGAGTGAATTAGATGGTGTTAATTTAATGCCATTTATAAGTAATGNAAATCCTTATGAACCTCACCAAACCCTTTTCTGGCGNTCTGGGAATCATCAATCAGTATTGTATGGCAAATGGAAATACATAATTAGCAAAAGAGAAAATTTTCGTTGGCTATTTGATACNTCAATTGATCCNCTAGAACAAACAAATCTAATTGAAAAGCATCCTGAAGNGGTNCGTTTAATTGAAGGGCTTTTAAATGAATTTAACTCTAAACAAAAAGAANCTCTTTTTCCTCCTACTTATGAAGCTCCTATTTTGATAGATAAATATGATGGAGAAACATACGAAGAAGGTGATGAGTACATTTATTGGTCAAATTAAAATGAAAAGGAAATTGTGAACCAACTTACCAAAAAAACANATTTACCTTGGTGGCTGACCATTATTGTTTTCATGGAAGTTTGGCCCATGTTTTTAGGTCCATATTTGGCTCTATCTGATCCAACGTTCTTAGGTAGTTCAGATGCATCTTCCACCATCCTTGCTGATTGGATTTATACTGCTAGAAATCTTGCCGTAGGTTTTGCATTTATTCTGGCATATTACTTAAAAAGCGCTCCAATGTTATTCATATTGATTTTTGTAAGATTATTTACTGATCTAATTGATGGACCTGCCTTTTGGTTTTTTAGAGAGCAAGTAAGCGAAGTAGCCTTTATTACCATTTTCCTTTTGGGTTACTATNTTCCAGCTGCNATAGCCTTACGCTATCTTTGGAAACAAATGACACATTAAATACATCAATCTATATACTAGGATTCTNAAATTATGGAGGAGAAATGAAAACACAGATAACTGAGCTTTTTGAAATTGAGCATCCTATCATACAGGGGGGTATGCATTACGTTGGTTTTGCTGAGTTGGCAGCTGCAGTATCCAATGCTGGCGGTCTCGGAATNATAACCGGATTAACTCAAGGTACGCCTGAAAAATTAGATGCTGAAATAAAGAAATGCCAAGGTTTAACTGATAAACCGTTTGGTGTAAATCTCACATTCTTGCCATCTCTCACTCCACCAGATTATCCGGGTTTAATTGAAGTGATTATCAATAATGGCGTAAAAGTTGTTGAAACTGCAGGTAGAAATCCAGCTGTGTATATGCCTGCAATGAAAGAAGCAGGAATTAAAGTTATTCATAAATGCACTTCGGTAAGGCATTCACTTAAAGCACAAGATATAGGATGTGACGCTGTGTCTGTCGATGGATTTGAGTGTGGAGGACATCCAGGAGAAGATGATATTCCTAACTTTATTCTCCTTCCAAGAGCGGCTGATGAATTGGATATACCTTTCGTAGCTTCTGGAGGAATGGCAGATGCAAGAAGTCTAGTTGCTTCAATGGCACTCGGTGCTGAAGGGATGAATATGGGAACTAGATTTATTGCAACCGAAGATGCACCGGTACATCAAAATGTNAAAGAAGCAATAGTCAATGCTAGTGAACTTGACACTCGATTAATCATGAGATCTCTCACGAACACTGAAAGGGTATTGAATAATCCTGCTGTTGAAAGTTTGATGGCAAAAGAGAAGGCTTTAGGTGATGATCTAAAATTTGAGGATATTGTTGATGAAGTAGCCGGAGTTTATCCTAAAGTGATGATGGAAGGAGAACCAGAAGCAGGTGCATGGTCTTGCGGCATGGTGGCTGGATTAGTCAGCGATATACCTACTGTCAAAGAATTGATAGATAGAATAATGTCAGAAGCTGAAGATATNATTGCCTCAAAGCTATCCAAAGCTATTTGATGGAGATAATTTGGTAAGGTCTTCCAGAAAGATACACAAGTATCTCAGCTTAGCTATTTCTATACAGCTTTTATTGTGGACAGTATCCGGAATTTATTTCTCTTTTAATAAAATTGAANATGTTAGAGGCAATCTCTATCTAAAGCCTGAAGAACAAGTTGAGACTCCAAAAGTGAATAAGATTAGTNACGAAAGAGCTCTTCAAATAGTAGCCGATAAGACCTACTTAAAACCTTTATCTCTNATAGAAATAACTGAAGACAAACCAGGCTCGGAATACAGAGGCAGGGATTTACCCTTATATAAAATAGAATCCAGTAATAAAAATTCTAAAAATNTAAATATTTANATTGATCCTTATTCAGCAAAGATAGTAGCTATTCGTTCTAATCAATGGCGTATTTGGGATTTTATGTGGGGTTTACATATCATGGACTGGAATGAAAGAGACGATATAGGTAATGTTTTTTTGAAGATTTTTTCTATCTTAGCTCTATTAAGTGCTATTTCAGGAATTTACCTTTTCTTCTATACAAACAAGAAAAGCTGATTACTTTAGAGAGTCTTTAAACCACTCCGGTAGAAGATCTATATTATGTTTTTTTGCAAATTTGGCGATCATCGGGATAGTGATAGGCGCGAAAGGAATAACAGCAAGCAATCCTAAGCTAAGATCTTTGAGTAATTCGTTAAGTTGTTGATTGGCTTTTTCAAGGTCTTCATCATTTGCCTCTCCTTTTAAATAATCACTATAAGTTATTAACATTTCTTTGGATGACTCTGTTTCTTCAGCAAACTTTTCTTTTAGAAAGGCTATAATTCTATTGATTCTTCCGTAGAGCATTAAATAAGTATACTAAGTATTTAATATAAGAAAGTAGATTTGAACAAAGAAGAAAGATTCCTTTATGTGAATAAAGTGCTTCAGAAGCTTTATCCCAAAACTCCTATTCCGCTAGATCATGACTCCCATTTCACTCTTTTAGTAGCTGTTTTGTTATCGGCACAGTGTACGGACATAAGAGTTAATCAGGTAACTCCTGATTTATTTGCTTTAGCGGATAACCCTTTTGATATGGCTAAGGTTAAAACATCCGAGATAAAAAAAATTATTAGACCGTGTGGTTTATCTCCAAAAAAATCCAAGGCTATCTCTGAACTCAGCAAAATATTATGTAACAAATATGATGGAGTAGTACCGGAAAGTTTTGATGCGCTGGAGGAGCTTCCGGGTGTNGGTCACAAAACAGCTTCTGTTGTGATGAGTCAAGGATTCAATCANCCTGCATTTCCTGTCGATACACACATTCATAGACTCGCACAAAGATGGAGNTTATCAAAAGGTAAGAATGTAAANCAAACCGAAAGGGATTTGAAAAAAGGGTTTCCCGAAAAAGATTGGAATAAACTTCACCTGCAAATCATTTTTTATGGCAGNGAGTATTGCACTGCTAGAGGTTGCGATGGAAGAGATTGCAAAATATGTTCCGAAGTCAATAAAGGGAGAAAATCACCCATAAAGACCAATAAAGCTTAAACTTAATAAAGAGAACTTAGGTTATATTCTGTATAATCACAATACGCCCTCTACGATAGAATAATTTATGTTTATTACAGATAAAGATTTACAGGATTTTGATCCAGAATTATGGCAATCCATATCAAAAGAGTCCCTGCGTCAGGAACAACACATAGAGTTAATTGCATCAGAAAACTACACGTCAAAAGGTATTTTGGAAATTCAAGGCTCGGTACTTACAAACAAATATGCTGAGGGATATCCTGGCAAAAGATACTACGGCGGATGTGAGAATGTTGATATAGCTGAATCTCTAGCCATAAGTAGAGCAAAAGAACTTTATGGAGCAGCATATGCAAATGTTCAACCTCATTCTGGAGCCAGTGCCAATTCTGCCGTCTTTCTTGCTTTATGCGAGGCTGGCGATACCATTCTTGGAATGAGTTTAGATCACGGCGGTCATCTAACCCATGGTGCAAAAGTAAATTTTTCAGGCAAAACTTATAACTCCTATCAATATGGACTAGATCCAAAAACAGGTGAACTCAATTACCAAGAAGTTGAAGATCTTGCCAAAGAACATAATCCTAAATTAATCATAGCCGGTTTCTCGGCTTACTCTGGAATAGTAGATTGGGCTAAATTTAGAGAAATTGCCGATTCAGTCAGTGCATACCTTTTAGTCGATATGGCCCATATATCAGGCCTTGTAGCTGCAGGTGAATATCCCTCTCCAATACCTCATGCTGATGTTGTGACAACTACAACACACAAAACATTAAGAGGTCCAAGAGGAGGTTTAATTCTGGCAAAAGATAATGAAGAAATACATAAAAAACTTAACTCTGCAATTTTTCCAGGCACTCAAGGAGGACCCTTAATGCATGTAATTGCAGCTAAAGCATTATGCTTTAAAGAAGCATTAGACCCTAATTTTAAAAATTACCAAAAACAAGTTAAGGCTAATGCAAAGCAAATGGCAGCTACCTTTATAGAAAGAGGTATAAATATTGTTTCCAATGGTACTGAGAATCACATGTTTCTTGTCGATCTGGTCAATAAGGGTTTGACTGGAAAAGATGCTGATGCAGCCCTTGGTAAAGCTAATATTACTGTCAACAAAAATGCGGTTCCCAATGATCCACAATCACCGTTTGTAACTAGCGGTCTAAGAATAGGAACTCCAGCGGCAACAACGAGAGGTTTCAAAGAGACAGAGGTTACAATAGTTGCAAATTGGATTTGTGATATTTTGCAAGATATCAATAACCAAATTCTAATCAATGACGTAAAGAGCAAAGTGATCGACCTATGCTCTAATTTTCCAGTATACTCTTCAGAACTATGCANTGCCCCTACTGTGGCTTCTCTGACACAAAAGTAATNGATTCGAGGCTGATCGCTGAGGGTCAGCAAATCAGAAGAAGAAGAGAATGTCCTCAGTGCAATGAACGGTTCACAACATTTGAGACTGCAGAGTTACTCATGCCAAGAGTNATCAAACAAAAAGATAATTCCAGAGAACCTTTTGATGAACAAAAGCTTAGAGAAGGTCTCTACAGGTCTCTAGAAAAAAGACCCGTAGGTGAGGAAGAAATAGAGANTTTAATTGAAGATATAAAGAAAGACATAAGNTCTTCAGGAGAAAGAGANATCCCTTCAAGNCTNATTGGCGAAGTAGTTATGCAAAATCTTAGAAAAATTGATGAAGTTGCATTCATCAGATTTGCTTCGGTTTATAGACGTTTCGAAGATATCAACGAATTCTCAGAAGAAGTAGAAAAGCTTTCTAACGACTGATCATGGCTTCTCCAGAAATTTATATGCGTGAAGCCCTATCGCTTGCAAGAAAAGGTTTGTTAACCACAAGACCAAATCCTATGGTGGGCTGCGTAATTACACACAATGACAAAATTATAGGNCGAGGATGGCATAAGAGGTCAGGNGAAAATCATGCTGAAATTAATGCAATTCAAGATGTTATAAATAATCATGGCGAAACTGAGGCTGAGATGTTACTAAAGGAATCTGATATGTACGTAACCTTAGAGCCCTGCTCNAGCACTGGTAAAACTCCTCCATGCTCGGCAACAATAAAAAAATATGGAATTAAAAAAGTTTATATAGCTTCCGAAGATAATTCTCAAAATGGTTTTGCNAAGANAGAAAAAGAAATAGAAATTATCGAGGGTTTATTGAGNGATGAGGCGCGAGAGCTNAATAGAGGTTTTTTTTCAAGGATAGAAAAAAATAAACCCTTNATTACCGCNAAGATAGCTATGGGTTTAGATGGAGGAATTGCATTATCTAATGGTGAAAGCAAATGGATAACTTCAGATTTNGCGAGACAGGATTCNCATAAACTNAGAGCTGAGAATGATGCAATCTTAACTGGCATAGGTACAATTCTTNTGGATAATCCNAGCCTNACAGTTAGAAATTCTGGTTATGACAAAAATGAAGTCCTTCAGCCACTGAGAGTTGTAATAGACAGGAATTCTCAATTGAAAGGAGACGAATCTATTTTTTCATCAAAGGGAAAAAATTTAATCTTTTCAGNNGNTAANAAGAACTTTAATGATTCAAATACGGAAGTTTTGCCCATTACCAATAAATCTAGGGAGGGGCTTCTCGAGGTAATGAGCTACTTAGCCAAAAATAAATTAATAAATAATCTTATGATTGAATCAGGGCAGGGAATTTTTGATGCTATGATTTCAGAAGAGTTAATAGACGAGATAGTCATCTATCAAGCACCNAAACTGCTTGGTAAAAACAGGAAAACATTCTCTAATATAAATGAGTCTCTTGAAAAACTAAGTACAATNGATCTTGAAGTAAAGGAAATACTGAACTTGGGTAAAGAAAAGAAAATAGTGTTGACCCCAAATTATCACTGATGAAATTAAATAGTATTCAAGAAATTATCGAAGATATATCTGAAGGAAAGATGGTTATTCTCATGGATGATGAGGATAGAGAGAATGAGGGAGACCTAGTTTTAGCGGCAGAGATGGTGGATGCCGATGCGATTAATTTTATGGCTACTCATGCTCGAGGTCTAATTTGTTTAGCCATAAATGAAGAGAGATGCAAAACTCTCGGCTTAGAACAAATGGTTAAGAATAATGGCACAGAACTAGGAACAGCCTTTACAACATCTATTGAAGCAGCTGAAGGAGTTACAACAGGTATATCTGCTGCAGATAGAGCAACAACAATAAAGGCAGCTGTCAGTAAAAAAGCTAAATCTGAAGATATCGTGCAACCTGGCCATGTGTTTCCAATCAAAGCTCAAGAAGGTGGGGTACTAAATAGAGCCGGNCATACTGAAGCAGGAACCGATCTCGCAAAACTAGCGGGACTTGATCCCTCTGCAGTAATTGTTGAAATNATGAATGACGACGGAACTATGGCAAGAAGAAAAGATCTAGAAGAATTTGCAAAAAAACATGATCTGAAAATTGGAACTATTGCTGATCTTATTCATTATCGAAATATAAGCGAAAAGAGTATTAATCTGATCGACAAAACAAAAGTTGAATCAGAATATGGAGCATTTGAACTATTCGCTTATCAAGATACTATCAATGAAGATGTGCACATAGCACTCGTGAAAGGAAAAATAAAACCTGAAGATGAAGTCATGGTAAGAGTCCAACAAAAAAATACTTTGCAGGATGTCATGGGAATAAATAAGTTCGGTAGCAGACTATCTTTTACTCATGCAATGAAAAAAATTACCGACGAAGAAAAGGGTGTACTTTTACTATTATCCCATCATGAATCGCCACAAGAAATTCTCTCGAATATTTCTTTCCTTAAAGGAGTAAAAAATCCTAAAAAGGCAGAAAATCCTGATTCAAGATTGATAGGTGTTGGGGCACAAATTCTCAAAGACCTAGGTATAAATAAAATAAGGCTATTAGGTGCTTCCATAAAATACCCACTTACAGGTTTCGACCTAGAGATTACAGAATTTATAAATTAAAAATGAAAGGGTTTAATAGCGGGGCATTTTCCGAAAAGTCAAAAAATTCTAAATATGGAATTGTCTATACAACATGGAATACTGAGATCGTATCTGATCTCCTTGAAGAAGCTTGCAAAGAGCTTATAGAGCAAGGAGTAGACTCAAAAAATATAATTACCAAAGAGGTTCCAGGGGCATTCGAGCTGCCCCTTGCTGCAAAACTTTTATCTAAAGATTGTTCCACTGTAATTGCTCTTGGAGCAATTATTAGAGGTGACACTCCTCATTTTGACTATATTTCAAGCGCCTGCGTACAAGGACTTCAAAGTACAGCATTGGAAACCGAAGTGCCAATAATTTGTGGAGTGTTAACAACTGATAATGACGAGCAAGCTCTTGAAAGGTCTGATCCAAATAGAATGAACAAGGGAAAAGAATTTGCTCAAACTGCAATGAACACAGTTGACTGTCTCACATAAAATGAAGTCCAAGAAAGATACTTCCCCCGTGAGATCCCGCGATAAAGTTGTACAGAGTCTTTATGAGATGGAATTATCCGGCTCTGAAGTAAAAGATATTCTTAAGGACTTATCCATGCAAAGAAAGTATCCACATTTCAAAGGAATGTTAAAAGGCGTCATAGATGCTAAAGATGTTATCGATGAAACTTTATCTAATTTTATGGAGAGAAAACTTTCNTCTTTAGANCCTGTAGAAAGAAACACATTAAGGCTGGCAGTCTACGAAATGCTTTTCACTCAAACAGATGTGCCGATTATCATTAATGAAAGCGTAAGGCTTAGTAAAAAATACGGAGCTGTAGATGGGCACAAATATATAAATGCAGTTCTAGATAAAATATATAAGTCTAGTATTGAACCGATNGGATGAATATTGGAGAGGACCAAGCTCTTTCTTCACTATCCGAAAGACAATCTCCCTCTCCCTGTCCGCTAACCTCTCCACATAAGTTTACTTTTATGCATTTTCCTGAATCATCAAATTCACAAGATAGGTTTGCTGCTCCAATTGTTGGAGAAGCTTCTTGAATAGCTCGAACGTAATAAATTATCTCTCTATTAGCATCTAAATAATTAGGATCTTCAAATTCNACTTCACACCCTTCTTGCGATGGATCACATTGAAATACTCTCCATGGATCTTCTATAAGTGCCTCTATGGGCTCTTCNGGATAAGTTTGAGGTCTGATTCTTATCACTTCAATTCTCACAATGTTCTTTCTCTCATCAGAGGGATTAAAACATTCACCATTACACAAATCTCTAAGGATATTTGAATCAATTTCTCCAGCTAGATCGCAGCCCGGCCTTTGCTTGTGGGATCCAATTGCCCTAACTTTAAACCTAGGATTTTCACTTAAATAGAATTCGCTCCCCATAGGCTTTGTTCCTTCAGGATGGTTAATTAAATCAAACCATAATAATATTCGATCTCCACTTGTTGCATAAACCTCACGTCTGTTTAATGATTTCCATAAAGCATCCCTATTTTTTGCTGTAACGTGGGTAGCAATTAATCCACCGGTATAAAGGAAGGAAGCCACTCTTTCACCTTGACTAGGTTTCATTCTGTCAATCATTTGTTCAAGATTTATTTCTTGAGATTTTGGAATTAAGAATTCCTCAGATTGCCCCAAGGACATTATTGTATTTGAAGAGCGATATTTTGAGTCTGTGTTTCTNATTCTATCTACTTCTTTATACCCACTTCCGGACCTAGAGGAATGATGATCACTTGANCCGATAAAACCAAATCGATAAGGTTNAGTATTTGTATCATTAAAGTTTCTCAAAGCAAGAGCATNTTGAACTGAAGAACGAGGTCTGTAATCAAATGCTGGGAGAAAGCAGTCCTGGCACTGTCCACTATTAAGCCACTCGTAAGGCCTGTTATTNGGAACAGTCAGNAATCCANANGGATTAGCTTTGGTAAAATTCAAAATTGCTTCTTTAGCCCTAGCATCACAAGTTGCCTCATCTCCANCTGAAACACGGCATCTTTCTTTTATTATTTCGCCTGCNTGAAAGCAGTCAGGTACATATTTCTCTGTAGGTGANGGACATTCNTATCGATCATCAACCTCATTNAAAGCCTGCCATGAACGAAACTCCTCAGANTTCCCATGTCCNGANAAAATTTCAACTAAATTTTGGTATTTTGGATCATGNTCTTTGCTATTTAGTTGATTGTCCCATGAAGCCATAGNNGGAGAAGTATTTCCCCATGCTGAACCATGAGGTATCACGAGCGCTTCAACTTCCCATTGATTTAGTTTTTTATAAAGATCCGAAGGTTTATCTGCAATCTCCAAACAATCTAGGGGCAGCTCTTTAACATGAGTGTTTTTATCACAATATTCAAGACTTCTTATAATTAATTGCCTTTGTCTAAAATCTAGATAATTTGACATATTTTCATAGTCATACACCATAGCTCCAAAAAGCAAAGAAATAGGCGTATCAACTATACTCTGAAAAAATTTGTGATCTGGTGCACCTATGGGTCTTTTTGGCAAATTTTTATCTAGGGATTTTAAAATTACATTCTTGTGACCATAATGATTCTTTGGATTAAGACTAGTTTGAGTCCACTCCCATCCTAAAAAAGGAATTATTTCACTTTCATCTGATCTTTTTGAGACATCCGAACAACTTCTTAAAGAATCAATTGTTTCCATCCATTCTCTTCTTGTGAGGTACTCGGCATGATCAGTAACGGAAAAAAAATCTAAATTTGCACAAAATCTAGCAAAATTGCATGCATCTGCAACTGGATGCGTTCCTTCCCCTTCTAAAATAGGTAAGTTTCCTACAAATGCATCTAATGAATAGGTTGTATGTACATGAAGGTCGCCGAAAAGTATTTGTTTAGCGTTTTTTTCTCGAGGAAAGTTATCTTCTGAATAGGAGGCTTTGAGCTGTATTATCTCTCCAGTATCTGGATGCTCTCCAAAAAAATTCACTAAAAGTGCCAGATAAAGCAGCAAGAAAGGTGAAAGAAATAACAAAATGCCTATAGAGGCAATTTTGAGATAGCGTCTCATTATTTTAACTTTCTTCAGAAAGAAGTGTTAAAGATGACTTTTTCAAGTCCTCGGCAAGTACGAAATACTTCTCTCTAGAAGTTCTCTTGCTCTCTAAATTAACCTCAAATATGTCTCCATTTTTATAGCTTTGAGTTAAAACGAAAGTTTCTCCTTTTCTAATTTTATATATATCCCTATAGTCAATGGCTGCATAATCAACGAAATCTTTAAGGGAATAAGACAGATCTCTCGCGAGATTTAGCCTTGTAGCATCTGACTTGTAAAAAAATAAAGATATAGTATCGAATTTTTTTGCTTCGAACTTATCCCCTTCTTTGAAATCTGATTCTTCAGAATGAATCACAAATGAGAGTGATAAAAATAGTATTAGCAGGTACCTCATCATTATATCTTTTGTCTGATAATTGTATTTTCTCTTTTTGGGCCAGTCGAAATCATGATAACAGGTGTGCCACTAATTTCTTCAACTTTTTCAATAAAATTCTTAGCAGAATGATTTAAATTCTCGAAGTCAGTTACGCCTGCTGTAGGCTCTGACCATCCTTCAAGTTCTATGTATTCTGGCTTAGCCTCTACAAGATCCATTGTTTCTACAAGTTCCTCATGAGATTTTTGGCTATCATAGCCAGTACATATCTTTACTTTTTCAAGCCCATCAAGAACATCTATTTTTGTAAGACATAAACCATTTACCCCACTGGACTTAGCCATAGTTTTTAAAAGAAATCCATCTAACCAGCCACACCGCCTCGGCCTTCCTGTGGTTGCTCCTACCTCACCACCTTTTTCAGCCAAGTATGTCCCCATCTCATCAAACAACTCCGTTGGGAATGGTCCTTCTCCTACTCTAGTTGTATAAGCCTTCGTTATTCCAATTGTATAATCTATATCTGATGGACTAATGCCGACGCCAGCTGAAATTCCTCCAATTAAATTACTTGAAGTAACAAATGGATATGTTCCGAGACTTACATCTAGTAAAGCACCTTGTGCACCTTCAAAAAGAATTCTTTTATTAGCTTCTTGGAGGTTTCTTATNTCNGCAATAATATTTCCTACGAAAGGTTTCAGTTTTTCTGCATGTATTAAATTCTTCTCAAACAATTCATTAGGGTCTAATTCTTGTGATGAAAAGGAGTGCTTAAAAATAGAATTGTAAAACTCTAGCGCCTCATCCAATTTAAGTTTTAACTTCGATTCATCATACAAATCAGCTATTCTTATAGATCTTCTTCCAACTCTATCCTCATAAGAAGTGCCTATGCCTCTNCCAGTAGTTCCTATTTTGGTAAGGGAATTAGATTGTTCTCTCAGCTGATCCAGCTGAATATGATAAGGCTGAATAAGACTGCACGCCGAGCTTATTTTCAATCTATTTTCTAAATTTCCAAGAACTTCTGTAGCTTCACTTATCTCAGAAAAAAGAGCATCCAAGCTCACTACAACCCCCCTGCCTATGAAACATTTAATGTTTTCATGACATATTGCCGAAGGAAGTAAATGGAAAACAATTTTTTTTCCTGCCACAATTAGGGTGTGCCCAGCATTATGTCCGCCCTGATATCTTACTGCAGCATCTATATTCTCTGCCAAATTATCTACAACTTTGCCTTTTCCTTCATCTCCCCATTGAAGACCTAATAGCGCAATGTTTTTATTCATTAATTTTTCTCTTATAAATTTGTAACTGCAATTAGATCAAGATCAAAACCAACTGCTGGTCTCGACTCATTATCTGCCTTTCGCAGACCATCATATCTTCCTCCTTTCGAAAGAACATATCCAGCTTCATTAGAGTAAGCAGAAAATACCACACCATTGTGATATTTAAATCCTTGTATTTCTCCCAAATCAACATGAATATCTTCTACACCTTCGCTTTCCAAAGCATCAATAATATTGCTAAGGCGATCTAATGAACTTTTAGCAGAGGATATATAAGAAAATTCTTTTCGTGCTGTATCAATGATTTCTTTATTTCCATACATGTCACATAAAGCCAATAAAGAGGACTTGGTTTCAAAGCTATCAGGAACTATTTTTTTTAAATCATTTTTTGATTTCTGAGATAAAGCCTTTTCAAGAAGAGAGAACTCACTTTTATCTAATTTTGTGAAAGGTTCCAAAACTGANGCTATTAGACCTGCGTGTCCAATATTCAGTGTTGTNTTATTAATNCCTGAAAGTTCAATACTTCTNAACATTAAATTGATACTTTCNAGTTCTGCCTCNATGGATGGNTCACCAAATATTTCNGCTCCTACTTGAATTGTTGTNCTNGANCTAAANGTTTTNGATGCTCTACTCTTTACNACNTCNCCTGCATAGCANAGTTTCACTATTTCATTGGACTGNATTCTGNAAGCATCAATNCTTGAAGCTTGTTCTGAAATATCTGGGCGTATTGAGAGATTTTTACCCGTCAAATTATCTTTGAAACTAAAAGCATGTGATCTTATCTCGTCATGTGCTTCTCCGCCGATAGTTTCGGAAAGTTCTAGTATTGGGGGAATGATTAATTGGTAATCTTTGGAAAAGTATTCATCCAACAGCTTCCTTCTTAGTGTTTCAACCTCTAAAGCCTTTGGCGGCAATAATTCGTCAACGCCATCAGGTAAACTCCAGCGTACTTTAGAGGTCATTAACTAATTAGTGGCTTTAGAATTATCCAGATACTTGAAGAAATCACTATCGGGGTTGATCAACAAAATATCAGATTTGCTTCCAAAAGTAGATTGGTAAGCTTTTAAGCTCCTAGTAAAATCATAAAATTCTGGATCTTTTGAATAAGCATTTGCATAAGTGGCTGTAGCAATGGCATCACCATTACCCTTTATTTCTTCAGCTTGTCTGTAAGCATCAGCCAAAATAATAGTTTTTTCTTTNTCNGCAGTAGCTCGAATTTTTTCTGCAACCTCATTACCTTGNGCTCTAAGTTCTTTTGCAAGTCNCTCTCTTTCCGTTCTCATTCTGTTATAAACAGAATCACTTACTTCAGGTGGTAAGTCTATTTTCTTTACTCTGAGATCAATAACTTCAACTCCGAGCTCAGCAACTGCTATAGTATCTAATTGNAAGGTAAGTTTATCCATCAGCTCGTCTCTTTCACCTGACACCACCTCATTAACTGTCCTTGTACCAAACTCATTNCTAAGACCAGCATCGACTCTTTGTATAAGTAGTCTTCTCAATCTCTCTTCGTCNCCACCNGTCGTTGTAAAATATTTCTCTACATCACTNACTCTCCACTTTACAAAGGAATCAACGGTTAAGGCTTTCTTTTCGGAAGTTAAATAACTCTGAGGAGCAGCGTCTAAAGTTAGAATNCTAGCNTCNAATTTTCTTACCGTGTTGACAATAGGTAGCTTGAAATGGAGTCCAGGGGGAACATCAGCTTCAACAATTTCACCGAACCTTANTTTAACGGCTCTTTCAGTTTCNTTNACAACAAAAATTGACTGACTNANTAAAATNATTATTAAAAATAAAGCAGGATATAGTACTAATCTCAATGTTTTCATTATCTTCTTTCCTCTTGTCTATTTCTTCTTCTTATCTCTTCAATAACTTGATTCGTTAAATCTCTTATAGAAGTGTTATTCGCGGTATTAGCAGGAATATTTAGTTCTTCAATACCTCTTGTAGACTGTGCAATTTTGTCTAAAGGCAGATATANAATATTNTTACCACCTTCGACATCAACCATNACTTTTGTACTATTAGACATAACTCCTTGNATCGACTCCAAATATAGTCTATTTCGAGTTACATCTGGCGCCTTTTGATATTCNGCNAGTAGAAGATCAAATCTNGTNGCNTCACCCTCAGCTTCAGAAACGACTTGTTCTTTGTAAGCTTCAGCATCTTGAAGCATTCTTTGNGCCTGACCTCTTGCTTCNGGCACGAGTCCATTNGCATAAGTCTCAGCTTCATTTCTTGCTCTAACTTCATCCTCCCTTGCTTTAATTACATCATCAAATGCAGCTTGAACCTGATTTGGAGGTGAAGAATCCTCTATGTTAACAATAACAACCTCTAAGCCCGTGTTGTATTTATCTAAATATCTTTGGAGTCTAGATTTTACATCTTGCGCAATAACCTCACGACCTGTTGTTAAAGCATCATCCATTATNGAACCGCCNACAACATGCCTCAAAGCACTTTCNGTAGCCTGCACTAAACTTGCNTCAGCNTCTCTNATATCTAAAACATATTTCTGAGGATCACCTATCTGATATTGNACAGACACAGTAACATCTACAATATTTTCATCTTTTGTAAGCATAAGAGCATCATGTCTATGCGGCCTAACTCTTACTACATCNACAATCTCCCAAGAATCAATTATGGGAGGGTTCCATCTTANGCCTGGACCTTTAATTTCTTGAAATTTACCTAANCTCAAAACTACAGACCTTTCCGCCTGCTCAACCTGATAAATACCTGCTCCTACCCACAATAGAACTAATACACCAAGTATAAGAGGNATANTTTTAAAGCTAAATCCTCCATNTGAAGAGCCACCTGCAGAACCNCNTCCNCCAAAAATNGANTCNATNCTAGCTCTNACTTTCTTAATTACTTCATCAATCTCGGGGGGAGTATCATTTCTTCCCCACGGATCTTTATTATCGTTTCCATTCCAAGACATTTATATTGCTTCCTGTGTTTGATTTTTATTGATTAAGGCGAAACCTTCTACTTGTNACAACTTAATGAGGTCATTTTTNTNAATTTCAAGTCGTAATTCTATCAGACCTTCAGNCGATATTCTCTCATCGATTACTTTCTCCTGAGAATAAAGCTCTGCCCTNAACCAACCTAATTTTGCATCTAGAGTNACCCANTGATTTAAAAGAGTCCCATTCAGNCAAGTATTAATATTCTTCAATAAGCTTTCAAGACCATCATAGGTNGTAGATGAGATCCAAACCTGATCATGACTATTCAGTGATAAATTGTCTAAATTTGATAATTCTAACTTGTCGCTTTTGTTATTTACTCTAATTATGGGCTTATCAGACAAGTTTAGATCTTTTAAAAGTTTCTCGACCTCATTTACTTTAAATCTATGATCTTTGTCAGAGATGTCGACGACGTGTAATAAAAGATCTGCTGAACCTAAATCATCGAGTGTTGCCTTGAAGGATTCAACTAATTGAGTAGGAAGGTTAGAGATGAAACCAACTGTGTCAGAAAAAAGTATATTTCTTAGTTGCGGCATATTATTCTTCCTTGTCACGGAATCGAGAGTCGCAAAAGGCATGTCGGCCACGAAAAGATTATTTTTAGTAAGATAATTGAACAGAGTTGTTTTACCTGCATTTGTATAACCAACAAGTGCAACGACACTATTTTTACCTTTTTTTCGAGAGTATCTGTTAACTTCTTTTTGGTTGTGTGCTTTTTCTAACCTCTTTTTTAAATTTTTTATACGGTGTCCAATCAATCTTCTATCAGTTTCTAACTGAGTTTCACCAGGTCCACGTAGCCCTATACCTCCCTTCTGTCTCTCTAGGTGACTCCATCCTCGAACAAGCCTAGTAGAGAGATGTGTAAGCTGNGCCAACTCAACTTGTAATTTACCTACATGACTTGTNGCACGGCAAGCGAAAATATCTAATATCAATGCAGTCCTATCTAAAACTCTTGCTCCCAAATATTTTTCNAGATTTCTNTCTTGTGAAGGGCTCAAGTCATTATTNAAGATGACCAAATTTGTTTTATTTTTAATGACAAGTTTTTTAATTTCCTCCAGTTTTCCATGTCTGACAAAGTAGGTAGGAGACGGTCGATCTATTTTTCCAGTTATCTCAGCACAAACCTCTGTCCCAGANGCTACNCATAACTCTTTAAATTCTTGAAAAGCATCCAGTTGCAAATCTTTACTTAAAGAAAACCTATCTATGTGAACAATAATGGATTTTGGAAGTTCCTCTTCTGTCGTCATTTATACCTTTTAATCAAATCCTCTACTTTAAGAAGTAAACTTGCATCATTATCCATACTTATTAAATTTTTCCAGCCTTTCAGCCAAGTTATCTGTCTCTTTGATAACTGCCTTGTTGAGTTTATTGCTCTTTCCATCATAACATCATGATCAATCTCGTCCCTAAGAAATTCACAAACTTGTCTATAACCAACNCTTTTCATAGATTGTGACTCATGATCAACTTCAGGAATTTTGAGAATATTTTCGACTTCCTCAACAAGCCCCTCTTTTATCATTTTTTGAAACCTTTGAGCTATAAGATTTCTGTGAGCATCTAGATCTTTGGGTATGATTGATAACTGCAAAATAGATGATCTTTCAATTAATGGATGTCTTTTTGAAATATTTTCTTTTTGAAGAATGGACATTTGCTTCCCTGTCTCTCTATAAATTTCTATTGCCCTTTTTATCCTTTGTGTGTCATTAGGGTGGATTCTATTTGCAGCCTCCAAATCTATCTCTTTTAAATATGAATACATTTTTTTTATTCCATTNGCATAAAATTCCTCTTCAATTTCCTTTCTTGTTATTTTTTTAACTTCAGGAAGATCCGAAATTCCATTTATCAAATGATGAAAATACATCATTGTTCCACCCACTAAAATAGGAATTTTTTCGCCTTCTAGTGAACTCTTTATTGCTTCAATACAATCAACTTGGAATTTTGCGGTTGAGTAACTTTGATTAGGTTCAAGAATATTAATTAGACTATGAGGATATTCATTGAGTATCTCTTGGCTAGGTTTNCNGCTTCCNACATCTANATGTTTATATATTTGAACAGAATCAACACTGATTATCTGTATCGGAAATTTGTTAAATAACTCCATTGCCAGTCTGGTCTTACCAGCACAAGTAGGGCCCATTATCGTTACTATAAAATTATCAAACACTCTGTATATTTTAGTTTAATACAAAAAAAACCGGCTATAGAGCCGGTTTTTTTTATTCTGGCAGCAATTATATTAAGTCATAACTCCTTTCTTCGTGTTCTACGACATCTAGACCCTCATACTCCTCCTCTTCAGAAACTCTTAACGGAGTAAAGGATCCGATAACTTTTAGGATTATCCAAGAAGCAACTGCTGTCCATATACCTATCACCAATATACCCTTTATTTGAATCAGAAACTGCTCTGTTGCTACCCATTCCTCACCTGCACTTGAACCCAAAAAGCCACCCTGCACACCAAGGAAACTAACCATGATGATCCCTATTATTCCTCCAACTCCATGTACTGGAAAGACGTCAAGAGAATCATCAATACCGAATATACCTTTTACTGNTAGGGTTGCATAAAAGCATATTGATCCAGCCATTAAACCAATCAATAAGGCTCCCTCTGGACCTACACTTCCAGCTGCGGGAGTTATAGTGGCTAAACCGGCCACCATACCTGTTGCAATCCCAACTATAGTTGGTTTTCCACTTCTTACCCATTCTATTATCATCCAAGTTAAAGCTCCTACTGCAGCACTGATATGAGTTACAAGCATAGCCATGCCAGCTAAGCCATCTGCAGCCCAAGAGCTACCGGCATTGAAGCCAAACCATCCCACCCAAAGCATAGCAGCACCTGTTACCACCATTGTTCTGTTATGAGGTGGCATTGCAGTCGAAGGAAATCCTTTCCTTGGACCCAACACAATAGCTATAACCAGCGCACCAACGCCACATGTTAAGTGAACAACCAACCCTCCTGCGAAGTCCTTAACGTCAGCAAGATAACCTCCACCCCAAATCATATGACATGCAGGTATGTAAACAGCTGTGAACCAGAGAAGTGAAAATAAACACATTGCACCAAATTTCATTCTTTCCGCGAAAGCACCAACAACTAACGCTGGTGTGATAATTGCAAAGGTCATTTGAAAAATAACAAATAATGAATGCGGCATTGTTGTTCCCGGGGCTAAAGATTCTCTACCAATACCACTTAAAAAAAATGCACTACTACCTCCTATAAATGCATTTCCTTCTGTGAAAGCAAGACTGTATCCATAGACAACCCATGCAACAGAAACAATACAAGCTATAGCAAAGCATTGCATAAGAACAGATATGGCATTCTTACTTCTTACCAAACCAGCATAGAATAAAGATAGACCAGGTAAAGTCATAAGTAGAACAAGAGCCGTTGAAGTGAGTATCCAAGCAGTATCTCCTGAATTGAGTTCATCAGCAGATATACCAATTGAAAATAAAAGTACAAAAGGTACTAATAGTTTTTTTATCATTTTTAATCCCCTAAGTTATTTATAAGGCATCCTCGTTCAGTTCACCTGTTCTAATTCGAACAACCTGATCCAAAGAGGAA
>PAOE01000011.1 GCA_002707915.1 Gammaproteobacteria bacterium | reverse complement strand
CTCAATCTCTCCTATGAGGGTCCTGAAAGATAGCATTTCTTTCAATCAGCAGTCTATTTCAGTCCTTTTGGCAGGACTATTAGCTTTCTATGCATTGCTATATTTATATACTGAGCAACCAATATTATCTTTTATAATTTTTGCAGGCGTCACAGGTCTATCGATCATTGGAATTGGCTCTATTTATTTATTACTTGGCTCAAACGGATTAGGTCTTGGTGCTACTAGCTCAGTAAAATTGGCTTTCTCAGAATTAAGAAGAAGNAGAGTAGGNAATTCGTTTCAAATCTTTGCTTTTACAGTTGCAATTGGATTAACACTTATCACCTTTTCTGCGAGTCAAAATCTTCTTGGTTCATGGCAGAATTCAATTCCAGCAGATTCTCCAAATAACTTTGCGATAAATATTACCAAAGAAGATAAAGAATCTATGGAAGTATTCCTGAAAGAAAATTCAATTGAGCCAACTCAATTCTTTCCAGTTGTGAATGCCAGTCTTAATAAATTAAATGGAAATGACGAGAANCTCAGTGAGAGAAATTTCAATATTACTTGGATCGGAGATCTACCAGCTCAAAATGAGATAATTGAAGGTAGCTGGTTTTCAGATACCNCAGAGAATGGAATTTCCCTGTCTGATGAGATATCAGAAAGATACTCTCTAAAGCTTGGAGACGAGGTAACGATTCGAGTAGAGAGTAAGGTTATCAAAACTTTTATCCAAAGTNTNCGNACAGTCAATTGGGATAGTTTTTCACCTAATTTTTTTNTTATAGGACACCCTTCCCTATTTGAAGATATCCCATCTACCTNCATAACATCTTTCTATATTCCANCAGAAAAGCAGGACAAGGCAGCAGAGATGATGAGAAAGTTTAGGACCGTTTCTGTTTTTTCCATTGAAGAACTTATCAAACAGGTAAAAGAGATTATCAGTCAAGTTACTAAAGCGTTGAATTCAATTTTATTCCTTACATGTTTAAGTTCTTTATTCCTTGCATTTTCAGCACTACAAGATGGATTCAGTACAAGGAGACATCAATCAGCTATTCTTCGCACATTGGGAGCACAGCATAATTTAATTAAGAATTCTTCCCTAATCGAGTTTTCTTTATTGGGACTAATTTCGGGAATACTTGGGGCCCTTTTATCTTCCGTTGGAGTCTATTTCATCGAAACGCAGGTCTTTGAAACAACGCCAAATCTCTATCTGGAAATGTGGATCTTAGGGCCAATTATAGGTCTAGTAATTGTATCGGGGTTGTGCTTCTATCTCATTAAAGGCGTTGTCAAGAAATCACCTAAAGAGTTGTTTAACTAAGTTGCATAAAAAAACCTGCACAAGGCAGGTTTTTTTATCAAGTTTAAGTTTAGTATGCACCAAACTTCTTCGTGAATGAGATACCTCCCATTCTTGGCAATGTTGGAACAACAGATACGAGGAAACCTTGTGTCTCGTCATCTGTTGACATATTTCTAACACCGATCTTGTCCAAGACATTATTCACAAAGAACATTACTTCTAAGTCACCTTCATTGTTTGTCCATGTAGCTTTCATGTCTACACGACTAAATGCAGGAGATATGTGAATTGGAAGAGCGGCATCCGACCAAATTATTTCATCCGTCCATGAAACACCAACTAAATAATCAATAGAACCATCATTTAATTCTTGGGTGTAATTTGAATAGAGTGACATTTTATTTTCAGGAATTCTTTCCATGCGAACACCATTAATTGGTCTTTCTCTCTCTTTGATAGAATACAACGAAGAAGGTGCATTTGGATTATTCACCTCAATAACTCCTTGGTTGCCAAATGCGTCAACTATCTCTTCAGAGAACCTTGCATCTGTATAGCTATAGTTACCACCAATAATCCAATTTGGTTGAGGCATATAAATTACCTCTAACTCAAAACCTTTAGTTTCAGCTTCAGGATAACCAATAACAGAAGTACTCACTCCGCCAAGGAAACTTTGCGATTCAAACTGACCATGAATATTTTCATAAGTATATTGGTAAGTTGAAGCATTAATTTGGAGTGTATTGTCCAAGTAAGAACCTTTATGACCCAACTCATACGAGGTAACTTCTTCAGAGTCATAAGATGGGAAAGCAGAGAAGTAACCTAGATTGAAACCTCCCGCTCTGTGACCCGTTGTTACAGATAGATACCATAGAGCATTATCTGTTGGTGAATAGTCAATATTCACTCTGTAGTTTGACTCTTCAAACTCTCTTTCCATAGATCTATAGAATGAACGTGAATATGGAATACCCTTAAATCTTATAATCTCATTTCCCGTAGGAGTTCCATCTGCATTAAGTGCACCAGTAGCTTGGTTAAATGCGAAAAGCTGCGCTGCTTGTAGTTCAACTTCGTTGTATTGAACTAGGTTTTCTTCAGCAACTTTTTCATCTTCACTATATGAACCACCGATTGTAATTGCCCAAGTATCATTGATTTGATACTCCGTTTGGAAATAAACAGCATATGCATCAGTTTTATTCTCTGTTTGCCACACAAATGTTGTACCCGGTGATGGATTGGGGCCATTTCGAAGCACAGCATTCTCTCCATCCCAAGGTCCNGAAATTATACAAACTTGTGTAAGTGCAGGATCAGAAAAGTCAGGCACCGGGGCTAACCCTAATAGGCTTGCTATTCCACAACCTGTATCCCTTGCTGTATAAGGCCCAACTGTTGTCGGGAATGCAGGTACAGTTGGATTAGCACCACCATAAAGTGCAACGGCTGTTAACATCTGTATTTGTCTTGAAGCTCCTGGAGCAGCAGCAGCTACAGTAGAACCATAATTTGCTGGCTGAGAATACCTCGCATCACCATTTGGGTTGAAGAAATCAAGATCTTGATCTATCTCCTCATGATATTCAAAAAGACCACCTACAAAACTCCAATCATCAGTAATGTCCCAGAAAATTTGTATTTCGTTTTGCCAATTCTCATTTTCTTGCATAGCATGGAATTGTTCGTCATAGAGAGGGTTACCGGTCCTATCATCATCCGTTATCCTGGTATAAAGGTAATCAGTGTAAGAACCTATGTATTTAAGAGTAAGGTTATCCTGTACATCCCAAGTATAGTTTATCGTTCCTGCTTGATGATCAAAGTACTCATCATTAAAACCATTAGTTGAGGTGACCAGATCATCTCCGTCAAGCTTTGGTATGCTTTTTCCGTCACCCAACATAGTTGCAGCTAGGATGTCAGCATCATAACCAAAAGCAAAGTTAGGACTTACACCTGTTCCTGCAAACAAAGCCGGGTCAACACCTGGCACTAAAAACTGACCATGTCTTGTAAGGCCTTTATGATTAAATGTGAAAATTTCATAACCTGGAGTTGAACAGTTTGCAACCGTTCTGTCCGTAAGGCTTGAACATTGGATATTGGGGTCAACAGGTCTGTAACCATGAACCATTAAGTCATTTCTTCTTAAATTTCCACCGTATTCACTGGTTGTTAGAAGACCTGCTCCTTGAGCAGAACTAATGATTCTCCCATAACTTCTTTCATTACCTCGTATATCAAAAGTATGATTTTCATTCTCCCATCTCAAGGCTAATGTATAGTTTTCATCTTCATAACTATCTAAATCTTCACCTGCGCCAAGGTCCTTGATGACACCATCTCTGCTTCTATTCACTACAATGAGTCTTGCACTGATGTTATCTGTCAGTCCACCATTTATGAAACCGTAACCTTCAGCCATTCCATAACTACCAACTAAAGTTCTTATTTCAGCTGCAAAATCTTGCGATGGCTTTGTGGTAATGAAGTTAACTGCACCTCCTATACTATTCCTTCCATAAAGAGTTCCTTGAGGACCTCTTAGTATTTCAATACGCTCAACATCATAGAGACCGTTATCTGTAGATGCTATACCGAAGTCCACAGAATAAGCTCCATCAACATATGTACCAACTCCAGGATCTCCACCTAATGCTCTAAACATTCTTCCGATACCACGAATAGAAATATCATAAGGTTGAATGGTTGTAGCAGGAATATAGTTCTGTAAATCTTCCTGGTTTCTGAGGTTTAATGACTCGATCAGTGTCGAATCAAACGCTGTTATGGATAGTGCAGTATCTTGTATTGAAGATGCCTGCCTCTCAGCTGTAACAATTACCTCTTCGATGCCACCTTTATCTTCATCTGTGTATGAAAAGAAAGGGGTTATGGCAATAGATATAAAAAAGACTATTTTTTTCATGAAACCTCCCCAAAAGTTTCATCAGATAACCTCTCCTAAGTATTTCTGATATAAAGTTTAATTCAATAAAGTCCTTTTTATCGAGAATCTAACTACAAAAATACCTCTATTTAGATAATGTATCAAGAAAAATCTAAAAGAAATAATATGCCATAAAGAAAGCAAAAAGATTATTTGCTGCATGAAGAGCTATCGGAAGCGCCAAGGAGTTATAAGCAAACCTAATATACCCCAAAAATAAACCAAAAATAAAGAGCACTACAAGAATTAATAATTCGTATTGAAAATGAATTATTGTCCATATAAAACTAGTTAAAGTAATTGCTCCCCAACCTCCTANTNCAGTTCTAGAAAGTTGCGAATACAAAAAACCTCTAAATAAAAATTCCTCAGCTAATGGAGCNATTATNACAACTGAAATCAAACCNAAAATGATTGGATCGGATAACATNAAAGTNATNAAACCCTCTGGCATTTGTATCTCTAGAAGCATCATATANATCTCTTCTAGCANNATAAAACCGGCTAAAAAGATTAATCCAAANAANANGTCTTTTNTTTTAATTTCNAATGAACCTAATGAAGATAGAGGAATATTTCGAACATTCATTCTCCAAATAATGAATAAAATTAGAGCTATCATCGAAAAAATAGAAGTGAGATTGTCGGCGATTGGGTGCATAACAACTTCACCTAAGTAATTCATCTCNACAGANACTGGATTCTGATAGACCGAGTCTCCNAGAAAACTCACAGCTATGGCAAAAGGAATCGGAATTAAGTTAAAAGAAATGATGATAAATAATATCGCCCACCAACCTGAGAAATTTCTAGTTATGTTATCGTTCATAGGATTAATAAATTTTCTGTTAAAGGTGACTTCCAAGAAGCCCTCAAAAGATATTCCATCCTNAGCATAACTTTATCAAGGATATAATCTTTGTGAGCATAGGACATAATTCTCTCGGACAATTAAAATAAAATTTTTATNAATGGTAGATTATCATTAGACCGCAATNCNTTTAAAGTTTTTTATAATAATTGAATGAANAACAATCATAATTANCCTAAACCTAAAGCATTAATTACTGGATTTTCTTCTGGGATAGGCTATGCCTATTCAAATTATTTANCCAAACAAGGTTGGGATTTATCCTTAATTTCTCANCNAGAATCTAAGGCTAAAAAGGCTTATGATTCAATCAATAATCCTNANGCAAAATANTATATTGCAGATTTATCAAAACCCGAGGAAGTATCACGAGTCTTAAAAAATATTGAGTCTCCCCAACTTATTGTTGCTAATGCGGGTGTCACAAAATATGGAGAAGCTGGCCAACTAGATAGTGATGAAAAGAAAGATCTTTTTTACCTACTGTGCACAGGAGTAATTGATCTCATAGAATACTTTCTGCCAAATATGAAAAAAACTAAGGGAAGCAGAATAGTAATAATTTCAAGCATAGGTGCAATTACACCCATGCCTAAATCGTCTATTTATGCAGCGGCTAAATCTGGAATATTTTCATATGGCCAATCCTTGCATCAAGAACTATTAAAATACAACATACCTGTTACTGTTAGCTTGCCTGGCTATGTTAAGACGGAAGCACATAAGAGAGCGGGACTAGAGCATCTCAATAGAAAAGTACCTTCTTGGATGTGGGTGAATGCTGAGCGCGTTGTTTTAGAAACTGAAAATGCCTCACAGGCAGGTAAATCAAAAATTATTCCAGGAATAATCTACAAGCTAGTTAAGCCTTTCTTACAATTTAATCTTGCAAACAGATTATGGAATCGAATAACTAGAAGGAAATAAATTAAATTTCTTCTTTTAAAAATAGATTTACATCATTAGCCACTTTCTAGCGTCCTTATCATTTATGCTTATAAAAAGATAATGCGACGTTTTTTAGATCATGGTTTATCTCTCTTATCAAAAATTCTCCTTTCTCTGATTCAGAAGTTTTTTTCATTGAACCNTCAGACATTACTTTTTNAAGTCCATCGAGGTAAAGTTCCCAAGATTCGATTTGAGAGGGCTGTAAACTAATCCTCATTCGCTCATCCAGTTTTTTATATTGTCTATTGATACCCCTTTCNATTCTTTTGGGTATATTTACACCACCCTTTCGCATTTCTCTCTTAACAACTCCATTAAGGCCAGTAAGACATTCCTTCAGACCTTCTCTGAACTCCATATTTTGACTATCATTCATACGCATTGCAGCTAGATGAACCAATAACTCTGGTTTCAACCAAGGAGGTAAATCTTCAGGTGTAATTTTTTGTTCACTCCAACTACTTGTTACGAAGAAAAGGGATAAAAAAAATATAAACCTTTTTAAGTATCTCTGTTTTGTATTAATTGAATACATTTTTATAATTGCATTAATNAGCTTAGACCTNTAAGCATAAATTGTATAGTTCCATTAGCAAACTCATGTANATAAATTATCCTTTTATTTGGTTCNTTGACATATTCNAATTGTAAAGTAAACTTTACATGTCAAATAAACTTTACACAATGGATTGTATTTTTTTAAATAAAGAATTTATTGGGCAGATTTCTGGTGGAGCTAGGCGGGATCGAACCGCCGACCTCAACACTGCCAGTGTTGCGCTCTCCCAGCTGAGCTATAGCCCCAANAAAGAAAGAAGAAATAATCAAACTATTTGNAATGTTGNTATTATAACCTTAGCCCAAAACTTTTTAATAACATGAAATATATATTTAATTTTTTCCTTTTCACCTACTTTTCTTTTGTCTCCTTAGCTATAACTTCAGATACAGAGAGTAATGCCAAACTATTTGGATCTTTACCCGATGTATCAAATGTAAAGATATCGCCTAANGGGAAATTTGTGGGAGTTCAACAAAGAACTGAGGAGACAATTGTAGTAAAGATAATTGANTTAGATAATGCTCAACTCCTCAGTGTTCATAATTTTGGTTCAAAAGGTCAGATAACCGATTTTTTTTGGGCNACTGATAAGAGGCTTGTATTNACTGTAGCAAGGGAAAATTCAAGAAATACAGAAATCTATAATGTCGGTCAACTTGTAGCTGCAAACATAGATGGGAAAAGGACAAAATTAATAGCAGGTTTTGGTTCTGCTCCCGACTCAAGGCAAGGAGTAAGAAATAGAGATAGAACTAATCCAGACCGGCCGGCAATAATAGTCCACAGACTACCAAAAGANTCAAATAAGATATTAGTAAGTTTTTTTGATAATGCCGGTTTCAATGAATTGGCAGAACTAGACATTAATAANGGAAAAGTTTCTTATGTAACTACATCTCCTGTTATTTANCCTAATTGGATATTTAATAATGAAGGGAAACTCATGGGAGTTTCTAGTAGCACCCTCGAAAATAATTCAGAAATTTTTCTTTTTAAGCCTAACCTTCCANAAGGNTCATTAAGNTCAAGACAATGTAGTCAAAAACAAAATTGCTATGTACCTCCTATAAGAGAGGATAACAAAAGGCCAGGTTGGGTATTCTTTAAGGATTTTGAATTTCCNAAAGGAGCATCTATNGAAGGTTTTACTNCCAANGGAAAGATGATGGTAACTGAGTATATGGATGAAAACACTTNGGGGCTATATGAGTATGATCTCAAAGAAAATACTTATGAGCTNATCTTTCGTGATTCAAGAGTTGATATAACGGCTGTNGCGTCAAGTCTAGATGATGGTCCATATGGCATCAGGCTTGATAATGGCAAACCAGAATACCTTTATCTTTCAGAACCAAATAGATTAAAAAATCTTCACTTAAAATTTTACGAAGCTTTCCCTGCNCAANAGACTATGATTACATCATATTCCAAAGATTATTCTAGAGCCGTTGGAATTGTTATGGCTGATGTTAATCCTGGCACATACTACCTAATGGATATGGAAAAGAACCAAATATCCCCACTAGGCAGATATTGGTCAAAAACCTCATATGATTCTCTAGCAGAGATGAAAGTGATAAATTTCAAGAATAGATATGGTGATGAAATCCAGTCCTACTTTACTGAGGCAGTAGGCAAGAAAAATGCACCTACGATTGTTATGCCTCACGGAGGACCTTGGGCAAGAGATTATTGGAGATTCCATCCTGAAGTTCAATTTCTAGCTGCCGAAGGCTTTAATGTCCTTCAAAATAATATACGAGGTTCTACAGGATATGGCCTCGAACATACAGCTCATGTTTATGGAAACTTTGCTAATGTATTAACGGATATGTTTGATTCAATAGAGCATCTTGATAGTGAAGGAGTGATAGATAAGAACAATGTATGTGTTTATGGTGGAAGTTATGGTGGCTATGCTGCAACTCAAGGGCCAATGATGAGGCCNGATCTATTTAAATGCGCNATAAGTGAAGCTGGTCTTTATGACATNAATGCTCAATATTCGAGTGGNGATATAAAAATGATGAGAGGGGGNAGAAAATTTCTTGAAGATNCTTTTGGTGANGGAGAAAAAGCTGAAGATATGTCTCCAATAAATTATGCTTACAAACTCAAAACACCTTATATGTTAATCCATGGGAAAAAGGATGTAAGAACTCCTTATAAAGAGGCTGAAGCTTTCATGAAAGCAATGGATAAAAATGGCATCAAATATGAAAAGATGATCATAGAAAAAGAAACACATGGTTTTTCAAAAGAAGAAAATAGAATCGAGAAAATGAAAAGAATTAGTGCATTCNTTAGAAAGCATCTAGANACTTAAGTTTTANNAATTGAAAACNTTAGAACATGCACCACTTATNNAAATAGAAGGTCTNNAGTGNCCAAAAGGAGAGGCACACTTTTTTAATCTNAATGGTGATAATAAACTTAGAGTTGCNTTTTGGAACCTCTCAAGCTCAAAAGGGACTATATTTCTNCAATCTGGTAGAACGGAATTTATTGAGAAATATTACGAAGTAATTTCAGAATTTATTGATAGAGGTTATGCAGTAGCCATGATGGATTGGCGTGGTCAAGGTCTTTCCTCAAGAGTATCCAAGAATATTAGAATTGGACATATCGATAATTTTAAAACATTTGATGATGATTTTATAAAGATTGTAGAGGAGTGTTTTAAAANAAGATGCCCTNCTCCTTTCATAGGCTTTGGGCATTCAATGGGAGGATGTCTTTTGGCTTCTTACTTTATATCTNAAAAGAATGTACTTGAAAAATGTATCTTATGTGCACCGATGGTATCCGTAAGAGCCAATGCTACGTCGAGAAGAATTGTAAAACTGCTAGGTCTACTAGATAACATTGGATATGGCTCTTTTCCAATGCAAAAACCATCTTGGGATTCAGAAGATGGTTGGATTGAAGAGCCATTTGAAGACAATGCTCTTACTACGGATCGCGAGAGATTTGAAAGGAGTTTTAAATTCTTGAAGAAATGTCCTGAATTAGGAGTCAAGGGTATAACAGTCGGTTGGCTGAAACATGCTCTAAATAGAACCAATCAATTTAAAAAAATACAATGGAATATAGCTATCAAAAGACCTTTGCTTCTTTTAGATGCAACGGAAGATAAATTAGTAAATAGCCATCTCAATAAGGAGCTTCTGGGCCAATCAGACCTCGTAGAAATAAAGTCACTAAAATCTCAACATGAAATAATGATGGAAACAGATGAGATTAGAGATGAAGCTTGGAAGTCGATTGATAATTTCCTCAATTCTTAGTCAGTTCCAAAAAATTTTCAAGTCTTCTCAGCGTAACCTCCCTACCAAGAAGTTCGCAAACATGGTCTATTGATGGAGAATTAACAGATGCGGTCAAAGCCAGCCTTAAAGGAAGGCCTAGCTTTCCAAAGCCTATAGAAAGTTCGTCTACGGTTTGTTGTAAAATATTCTTTAAAGAATCTAATTCCCAACTCTCTAGCTCAGCAAGATAAGACCCAAGTAACTCTAAATGATCATGCGTATCCTCTTTTATATGTTTCTTTAAAAGAGTCTCATCAAAATCTACAGGATCTTCGAAGAAGTATTGAGAATTTTCATAAAATTCNGTCAGNGATGAGCACCTCTCACGAATCAACTCTAAGACGGAATTGGAGTAATCGCTTCCATTAAATTCCTTCAAATTTATCATCCTATTTAATTCTTCAATGGAAGACTCATCTAAATAATGTTTGTTATACCAAAGCAATTTATCCAATGAAAANGTTGAAGGAGATTGATTAAAGGTTCCCTTCTGAAAATGTAATAACATTTCATCTCGGCTAAAAAGTTCGCGATCTCCATCCGACCAGCCAAGACGAAGAAGATAATTTTTTAGTGCCTCAGGCAAGATGCCCATTTCTTTATATTCTTGAACTCCAAGTGCGCCGTGCCTTTTAGAAAGACGTTTTCCATCCTCTCCTAAAATCATTGGAACATGACCATATTTTGGTTCTTGAATACTTAGTGCCTTAAAAACATTAATTTGCTTAAAAGTATTATTAACATGATCATCTCCTCTGATTACATGTGTAATCTTTGAATCCATATCATCTACTACGACACAAAAATTATATGTTGCTGAGCCNTCACTTCGCTCAATGATAAAATCATCAAGNTGAGTGTTTAAAACACTTATATCTCCTTTAATAATATCTTTAAAAGAAGTTGAACCTTCNTCAGGCATCTTGAAGCGTACAACTGTATTTTCATCTCTTTCAAGTTTCTGATTCCTATATTTTCTGTCTGCCTCTAATTCTTCTCCTTTACATACATAAGCACAGTTGTTTTCAATAAGAATATCNACAACTTCTTTATATCTANTAAAGTTATTTGATTGATAAACTACATTGTGATCAAAATTAATATCCAACCAATTGAAACTATTTATGATCTCTTGAGTGTATTTATCATCAGATCTGCCCTTGTCAGTATCTTCTATCCTTAATGTGCATTCACCACCCATTGATTTAGCATATAACCAAGCAAAAAGTGCTGTTCTTGCACCTCCAATATGCAAGTAACCAGTCGGGCTTGGAGCAAAGCGTGTTTTTATGTCAGACATTTCAATTCATAGCCAGAGGATCTACACCAGTTTCTTCTTTCATCCTAGATAAATAATCTTCATGGAGTTTTTTCTCCTCTTCACTCAGCTCTATCACTTTTAATTTATATGTTTGGTTAGATGTTTTATCTGAAATATCTTCCTCAGAGGCCTTACTCGTCATATTATCTGAGAAGTCAATAGCACTTTGACCTCCCGTCATAGAAAGATAAACATCTCCTAATATTTGAGAATCAAGTAATGCACCATGAAGTTCTCTATCATAACCACTTACTTCATATCTTTTTACTAAAGCATCAAGGCTATTTCTTTGACCAGGATGTTTATCTCTTGCGATTTGGAGNGTATCGGTGATCTTGTATACACTCTCGTCTAGCTTAGGAAGCTTCTTCGAAAGCAAGCTTATNTCATGATTTATAAAGTTGACATCAAATTCTGCGTTATGTATNANAAGCTCAGAGTCATCAACAAATGCNAGGAAATCTTCATAAATNTCACCAAATCGTGGTTTATCACTCAAGAACTCAGTTGTAAGACCATGTACTTCTAANGCCCCCTCGTCACTATCCCTATCTGGATTTAAGTAAACATGAAACTGTTCACCGGTAAATTTTCGATTAACTAGTTCAATACACCCAATCTCAATTACTCTATGNCCTGCTTTTGGATCTAAACCAGTTGTTTCAGTATCTAATATTATTTGTCTTAACATTTAAAGTTCATCAATACCTTTGTTAGCCAACATATCAGCAATCTCATTTTCTCTATGTCCACTGTGCCCTTTTACCCAACACCAAGTGACATCATGATACTGATTTAATTCATCAACTTTTATCCAAAGTTCTCTATTTTTTACAGGTTTCTTCGATGAGGTTTTCCATCCATTTTTTTTCCACCCTAAAACCCATTTCTCAATTCCATCTTTTAAATAGTTTGAATCGGTAGTTAATTTTATCGACGAACTCTCGGAAAAATAACTCAATGCTTCAATTGCTGCGGTCATTTCCATTCTATTGTTCGTCGTATTATTCTCTCCTCCAAAGAGCGTTATCTCTTCTTCATTTAAAACGATAAGAGCTCCCCACCCACCTGGTCCAGGATTTCCTCTACATGCCCCGTCGGTATAAACACATATAAGATCAGACATTAATTAAATTGTATTACACTTGGACTAACTATTCTGCTTTTCTAAGTGTAAAATCTATGAATGTTTGAAATATTTGCCCTTCGAGCCTTTTCAGATAACTATATATGGACCCTCATTAAGGAAGATGAGGTGACAGTAATTGATCCTGGGGATAGTAACGTTGTTTTGGACTTTTTGGATAAAAAACAACTTTCGCTGACTAACATAATTATAACTCATCACCATTTTGACCACACGGGTGGTATAAATGATTTAAAAAAGTTATTTGAATGCAAAGTTTTCGGTCCTGGTGCAGGTCATATAGAAGGCATAACTGATCCTATTAATAATAATCAAAAATTTTTCATTTCTGGTGAAGAGTTTGTGGCTTATACAACACCAGGACATACATTAGATCATCTTTCATATTTCTCATTTCATCAAAATGAACCATTACTTTTCTGTGGAGATACATTGTTTTCAGGAGGTTGTGGCAGATTGTTTGAAGGAACTCCTGATCAAATGCATAATTCTCTCTCCAAATTAGCAGCTCTTCCAAAACACACTAAAGTATTTTGTACCCATGAATATACTCAATCGAATTTGAAATTTGCAATTGAAGTAGAACCGAACAACATAGCTCTAAAGAAAAAAATAGAGTCAGTAAATTTACTTAGGAAAAAAGATAAACAGACATTGCCGTCAACGATTGAATTAGAGTTGCAAATCAATCCTTTTTTGAGGTGTTCTGAGCCTGAGGTTATAAAGTCTGCAGAAAAGTACTCGGGCTCCCAGCTCTCCAGTCCTAGTGAAGTTTTGGGAAGTATCAGAGATTGGAAGGATAACTTCTAATTATGCTGAGAATAAAGCTTACACTTCTGACTCTCATTATTGGCGCTTGTGCAACAGTATCGAATTCTGATGTTATTTTACTAGATTCCAAACCTATAAATGCTAAGAGTGGGAATATTCTAGAAAATCAATTAAAAGAAACGCCTATTGATATATGGGAAAGAATAAGACGTGAATTAACAATAAAAATCCCNNATGATCAAATAGCTGCCACAAGTATTTACAGAGAAAGACTTTACAAGAATCAGTCGGCAGTGAACCGTATCAGCAAATCAGGTCAAAGNTATTTATTTCACACCCTTTCAAGAGCACAAGAATTAGATTTACCTGTGGAATTAGCTCTACTACCCTTCGTTGAAAGCGAATTTGATCCTTACGCAAAATCAGTNGATGGGGCAACCGGTATTTGGCAATTCATGCCAGCAACAGGTAAAGAATGGGGACTCAAAAGCAATTGGTGGTATGACGGTAAAAAAGATGTTTTGGCTTCTACTGAAGCGGCCCTTAAATTCTTATCATACCTACATCAAAAATTTGATGAAGATTGGCTTCTTGCCATGGCAGCTTATAACACTGGACCTACGAGAGTTAATAGAGCGATAAGAAAAAATAAAATGCAAGATAAGGGGATAAGATTCTGGGACTTAGATCTCCCAAAAGAAACGACTGCTTATGTTCCTAAACTTTTAGTTTTGTGTGAGTTAATCAATAATCCTAAATCATTTGAAGTCAATTTGCCTAGCATAGCTAATAGACCTTACTTCCAAAGAGTAAAAATTCCTGGCCAATTAGATCTTATGCAAGCAGCTGATTTGGCAGGGCTAAAGCCAGAAACTATCTACGAATTAAATCCAGGTTTTAACCAGTGGGCTACAGATCCAAGCGGCCCACATTATTTGCTATTACCTATAGGAGTTTCAGATCGTTTTGTAACACAGCTCGAATCTCTCGATGAAAATGATTTAGTTAGATGGGATAGATACAAAATAAGAAAAGGTGATAGTCTTTCTAGGATTGCATCAAGATACAAAATAGAGGTTGCTGTTCTNAAAGAAATAAATGGGATGNATGATGACTTAATAATTGCNGGTAANGAAATAATGGTNCCCAGAGGATCTGCATGGGCAGATAAACAATCACCTAGAGAGCAACTCTATATAGTTTTAAAGGGTGATACTTTGTGGAATATATCTAAAAAATTTAAGGTATCTATTGAAGATTTAGTACTGTGGAATGAATTAAACTTAGAGAAACCTCTGCAAATAAATCAAGAGATTAAAATCTTTTCTCGTTATGAAAGAATACGACAGGATTTACCATCCCGTGAACTAAGAACTATGCTCTATCCAGTGAAGTCCGGCGACACAATCAGCAGAATAGCATCTAAATTTGAAATTAGTCCTCAAAAGATTCAAGAATGGAATGAAATTGAAGATGTATCGAAAATTTTTCCCGGTCAAGTTTTAAAGTTATTTCTTTAAGAATCAGCCGTTCTGGGGTCAATAGCATCCCTTAAACCGTCACCAATAAAGTTTAATGAAAATAGAGTTAAGGAGAAAGCTAGAGAAGGAAAAATCAAAAGCCACCAATACTCTTCCATTGAAACAGCACCATCTCTTATAAGCAAACCCCATGAGCTTAGAGGTGGCTGTACACCTAAACCTAAAAAGCTTAAAAAGGATTCTAAAAGCATTATTTGAGGCACAGTCAAGGTGGCATAGACTATTACTGGGCCCATAGCATTTGGAATAAGATGGCGAAAAACTATACTGCTCTTATTTACACCCATAGCTTCTGCAGAGAGGATGAATTCTTGTTTTGATAAATTCAAGACTTGGCTCCTAACTATTCTGGCCATCGTTAACCACTCGACAGCTCCAATAGCTAAAAAAAGTAAAATTAGGTTTCGTCCAAAAATTACCATTAATAATATTATTAAAATAATAAATGGAATTCCGTAAAGGGTATCAACAATTCTCATCATAATTGCGTCAACCTTTCCTCCTGCAAATCCTGCAATTGTTCCCCAAATTACACCAATTACCAAAGCTACAGATGTAGCTAAGAATCCAACCATTAAAGAAATTCGACTACCATACATCATCCTAGTTAAAAGATCCCTTCCAAGAGTGTCTGTGCCTAGAAGATGATCTGCTGACGGAGGAGAAGCTCCAATAGCAAGATCCTGGTAAGCATAGTCATAGGGTGCAATGAATGGGGTTACCAATGCAATTACAACGAGACTAATAATATAAATAAGACTAAACAACGACAACTTATTGGTTGTTAGCCTTAGAAAGGCATCTTTAAATAAGCTGCTATTTTGTGAAACCATTATCTTAATTTAGGGTTTATGGCGGCGGCAATTAAATCAGAAACAAGATTCAATCCAATGATTAAGCATGAAAAGAAAATAGACGAACCTAATATCATTGTGTAGTCTCTATTGAATGCAGCTTCAACATAGAATCGACCTAAACCTGGTATACCGAAGATTGTTTCTACAACAAATGATCCGGCTAGCAAGCCAGCCATTGCAGGGCCTAAGAATGCGATAACAGGTGTGAGGCCGCCTTTCAATGCATGCACCAAAACAACTCTTGATTCCGATAAACCTTTAGCCCTAGCCGTTCTTATAAAGTCTTGATTCAAAATTTCTAACATGCCACCTCGAGTTAATCTTGCGCAATAAGCTGCATAAGCAGTACCAAGTGTTATGGTTGGTAAAATTTTATCTCCCGCAAGGTCACCCCAACCAGCAACTGGCAAAACTTCTAACCAAATACCAAAAATAAGAGTCAAAAGAGGACCCAATATTATTGAGGGAATGCATATACCCATCATTGCCGAAGTCATGGGTATATAGTCTAGATAAGTGTTTTTCTTCAATGCAGATATTATTCCAGTTCCAACACCTATGAATAACGCAAAAAGAATAGAGTAAATAGCTAATTCAAAAGTGATTGGCAGTCCTGTGAATATGAGTTCGCTAACTGTCCTGCTTGGATATCTGAAAGATGGCCCGAAATCTCCAATAGCTACTCCAGATAAATAGTCTGTGTACTGCTCTAAAAGTGGAGCATTTAAATTGTATCTTTCATTCAATTTTTCTAGAACTTCTGGTGATACAGCTTTATCTTCATCAAATGGACCACCTGGTGCGGAATGCACCATTACAAAGGTAATTGTAATAACCGCGAGCAGAACGGGTATTGCCGTAAATAATCTCTGTAAAATAAGATTAAACAAAATTAATTTTTATTTTCTAAATATACAAATTGGTAAGGCCTACTATCGAGAATGTTGTTTCCCCACCCTTGAACATCTTCATGAAGCATATATATTCTAGTGTACGTATAGATTGGGATGATGGGCATTTCATCTATAAGAATTTTTTCAGCTTCATAAAAATAATTGAATCGTTCTTGCTGTGAAGTACTATTAGAAGCTTTCACGAGCAAATTGTCATACTCTTTATTTGACCAACCAGTTTGATTATTTCCTCTTCCAGTGACCATCATGTCCAAGAAGCTCTTTGGATC
>PAOE01000010.1 GCA_002707915.1 Gammaproteobacteria bacterium | reverse complement strand
TCAAAATCTTTTTACCTTGAGGTGTGTGAGTTACTTCAGGATGAAACTGTAGACCGAATATTTTTTTTGTTGGATGGTAGAAGGCTGCTATGGGACTGTTACTTGTTGTTGCACAAACCTTAAAATCTTTAGGAAGTTTGGAAACATTATCTCCATGACTCATCCAAACACCAATTTTGTTATTGTTTATCCCTTTAAAAAGTCCAGACCCTTTATTTTTCAATGTTAGATCAGCATGTCCAAATTCTCTTTTATCTGCTAATTCAACTTTTCCTTTTAGTTGCTTGNCTATGGATNGCATGCCATAGCAAATNCCAAGAAGCGGGATGCCTAAATCAAATACTTTGTCTGGTATTTTAGGAGAACCTTTTTGCTTTACGGTTTCTGGACCTCCTGACAGGATGATGCCTTTAGCATTAAAGTGTTGAATAGATTCAAACGACGCTNTGTGATTATAAATCTCACAGTAAACACCTAATTCTCTTACTCTTCTTGCAATAAGTTGGGTGTATTGAGAACCAAAATCAATAATTAAAATTTTATCGGCAAGGATATTCTTTGCCATTTGAATTAACTTATTCTGTAATTTGGTGCTTCTTTAGTAACACTAACATCGTGAACGTGGCTTTCACTAACACCAGCAGAGGTAATCTGTACGAATTTCGGTTTTGTTCTCATGGTTTCAATATTATGGGAACCTGTATAACCCATNCTCTGTCTCAAGCCACCAATCATTTGATGGATTACAGCTTGAAGCCATCCCTTGTAAGGAACTCGACCTTCAATACCCTCAGGAACTAACTTTTCTGTCGCTTCTGCACTGTCTTGAAAATATCTATCCGAGGAGCCTTGATCTCCAGACATAGCTCCGATTGAGCCCATTCCTCTATATGATTTATANCTTCTTCCCTGATACAGNTCCAATTCACCAGGAGCCTCTTCAGTTCCAGCAAGGACACTTCCTAACATCACTGTATGACCTCCAGCAGCAATGGCTTTTGCGATATCTCCTGAGAATCTAATACCCCCATCAGCAATAATCGGAATATCAGTATCTTTCAATGCCTCAGTAACCTGAGCAACAGCAGTGACTTGAGGTACACCGACACCGGTTACNATCCTNGTAGTACAAATCGATCCAGGGCCTATCCCAACCTTGACGGCATCAGCTCCAGCTTCTGCTAATGCAATAGCTCCTTCTCCAGTTGCAACATTACCACCAATTATCTGTATATCTTTAAAGTTACTTTTTATTTCTTTGATTATATTTAGAACTCCTTCTGAGTGACCATGAGCGCTGTCAGCCACCAAAACATCAACACCTGCATCAATTAAGGACTGACACCTATCCAGAGTGTCAGGTTTTGTTCCTATAGCAGCGCCAGCTAGAAGTCTTCCTTCACTATCTCGAGCTGCATCAGGGAAGTCTAANGATTTATTAATATCTTTGAGCGTAACGAGTCCAGTCAACCTGAATGAATCATCAATCANTAAAATCTTNTCGATCCGATTTTGCTGTAATAATTTTTTTATTACATCAGGACTTTCGCCCTCTTTAGCTGTGACAAGTCTTTCTTTNGGTGTCATTATGGATGCAACTTTTGCAGTCAAATTTTCTTCATATCGGAAATCTCTGCTTGTTACTATTCCTACAAGNTCTCCATTGTCTACCACTGGCATCCCGGAAATATTTANNTCTTTGGTTAATTGTATGAGGTCTCCCACTTCATTATCTGAATGGATGGTTATTGGGTCTCTCACTATGCCGCTTTCGTATTTTTTTACTTTCCTAACTTCAGATGCCTGATTATCGATTGAGAGATTTTTATGGATTATCCCAATNCCACCTAGTTCACTTAGAGCAATCCCCATTCTGGATTCAGTGACTGTATCCATCGCAGCAGAAAGAAGAGGAATATTTAAGTTAAGTGTTTTAGTGAGACGAGTTTGTAAGTTAACGTCTTTAGGGAGAACATCTGAGTGATCAGGAACCAAGAGAACGTCATCAAAGGTAAGTGCTTGGTCAACGATACGTAACATTTTTAAATTATACAGAACTTCAANAAATTTTCATCTCATAGGTCTTTGGATTTAACAGAACACACCAAAGAATCTTTGAGTTAAAATANTNTCAACAATTCCCNTAAACTNTGATGAATAGATTCTTTGGATGGCGTATGGTCGCTATAGCTATAGCTATAGACTTCTTCGCCGTNGGATTTGCNTTTCAATCTTACCCTGTAATTCAACTTCAGTTAGAAGAAGAGCTTAATCTTTCACGATTTCTTACTACCTTAACCATTCCTATTTTTATGATTTGCTCTGCATTATTTTTNCCTNTGGTNGGAAAATTACTTGATCGGCACTCGGTAAAAAGAATATTAGTATGGGGCGGTTTCATNTACTCACTAAGCTTAATGGGGCTGTATTTAACNGTGAACTATATAAGTTTTATCATCGTCTATGCCCTTCCTATAGCTCTCGGAGCGACATTNATGGGNAATCTTTCTACGTCAAANCTTGTTTCNTCTTGGTTTGANAAACAAGCTGGTAGAGCATTGGGCATTGCAGCAATGGGAGTTTCTTTTGCAGGATTTATTTTTCCNAACCTTACACAATACTTCTTAATGGATATTTTGCTGTTGGAATGGCGNNAAGTTTATCTTGTGTTTGGAATTTTCTTACTGATCCTTATTACGCCCTTGATGTTTCTTNTGGTCATTGATAATCCNNGAGATATCAATCAAGAAATAGATGGTGACTCAAAAAATGAAGANACAGANGTTGAAGAGTTAATAGGTTTGGAATGGGAGATTAAAGACCTGTTAAAAAATAAAAACTTCTGGATTTTGACCNTAGTATTCTCTCTTCAATTTTCCTCTATGATGGCCATTCTTGCCCATATTACCTTTTATGCCGCTGAAAAGGGCTGGGCAGATCAAGCTGCTTTTATTTTTGGCATGTACGCAATTCCAGCGATGATAAGTAAGGTTGTTTTCGGATGGTTGGTTGAAAAAAAATTGGATCCAAGAGCAGCNGTTTCTATTTCCTTGGCNTTGCAAGCAATTGGACTTNTTCTCATTTTATATGCACAAACGCCANTGCAATTAGCTTTCGTAATTGCAATTTTTGGATTTGGAGGAGGTGCAGGTCTTCCTATGAGTAATATCTTGTTTAGAAATACCTTTACTCCAATGAGTTTTGGGACTTCTCGAGGATTAGCTCAACCTTTTATAGCTCTTATGCAAGCCACAGGAACACCTTTGGTTGCCATTCTCTTTCAATATTACGGAAATTATAATAATGCCTTTCTTTTGTTGATTGCCATGGTNGTCTTGGCAATCTTTGTAATATGGCTTTTAAGAAATCCTCAAACTGATTTGTCCGTTAATTCTTGAATTAACGAATCCAAATTTTCTACAAAAGGCAATGGTTGATCCAACATCAAATGATGTTGTGCGTCTTTTAATCCGACAATGGGAGAGCCCTCTGGTAAAAGATCAGCCATGTCTTTGACTCCAGATTTAGCATTAAACTCAATGGTATGTTCACCATAATAAAATCCAACAGGACATTTCAACTCCGAAAGAATCTTGGAATGATCAGAGCCAATGATTAATCCATCGTATGCTGCTGGATCAAATGTCCATGCCCATCCGGCTTCAGTTTCTCTAATAGAATGATCGGCTATATAGTCAACGAGAAACTGGTTTACACAGGACTGAGGAGGCATAAGTCTAAACCTTTGCAGAAGCTCATTCCTATCTGCAACAATCCTTGGAGGTCTAGCTGGTGCCCTATCCTCATACCATTCATGATGATCCTCCGGTTTATAGACTACGAAATCTACTAACAATAAGCCCGACATTTGCTTTGAGTACTTAGAAGCTGTTATGAGAGAAACCATACCTCCGAAACTGTGTCCGACGATTACTGGTTCCTCCATTCCAGCATCCTCAACAACTCCCCAAACATCATCTACAAATGTATCTCTTGTATAAAAAGATCGCCAGTCACTTCCGCCCATTCCGGAAAAGCTCATAACAACGAAATGATATTTATCCGATAATAGTGCTCCGATAAACTTAAACCAGTGAGCATGTGCGTTGGTCCCATGTAACATTATTACGCTTTGGTTTTTGGGATCACCCCACTCCATGTATTCTATTTTTGCGCCATTAACTTCAACAAACTTAGATTTGTATTCTTTGTTGATAGCTTGATCAAACCAATCTGGATTAGTGCTGATGAGTTCCATCTTCTGACTCTAAAAAATCGACGATATTAGATTAATCTTGATTAAATTTGCAACCTAAAGTTTAGGAATTTAAGGTATCTGTCTTCGCAGCGGCTATGAAGTCGTTTTTATGGAGACCTCCTATTTTATGTGTCCACCACGTTACTTCAACTTTGCCCCATTCAAGTAGAATAGCGGGATGATGGTCTTCTTCATCAGCTAGGGCAGCAACCTTTTTTGTGAACTCAAGCGATTCTTGATAATCATCAAATTTGAAAACCCTACGCAACATTAAAACCGAATCTTCAGTTATTGGTTGCCAATCAGGTATTTCCTTTAGCAGTATTGGTAATTCATCATCCGTGACACGAGGCGCATCAGCTCTGCACGCCTCACATTTTTGTTTAACTAATTTTTCCATGATTATTTGCTTATACCTCCCTTAGTTAGTTTAGAGGGATCTAAAAGTTTTTTCAGTTGTGTTTCACTCAACTCNGTTTCTTCAGTAGCCACCTCAATAATNGGTCTTCCTGATTTGTATGCCTTTTTAGCTATCTCTGCAGCTTTTTCATAACCAATAATTGGGTTCAGAGCTGTTACTAAAATAGGATTTTTGGATAAAGAGGATTCAAGATTTTTCATGTTTACCTTGAATGTCTTTATAGCTTTATTGGATAGTACATTCATTGCACCTGCCAACAGATTGATACTTTTTAGTAAGTTATAAGCAATGACAGGAAGCATCACATTTAGTTGAAAATTTCCAGCCTGGGCGGCTACTGTGATGGAAGTNTCGTTTCCAATAACATCTGCTGAAACCATCGTCACGGCTTCAGGTATAACGGGATTTACTTTTCCTGGCATTATACTGCTGCCCGGTTGAAGTGCTTGCAATTCTATTTCAGACAGTCCAGCTAGCGGACCACTATTCATCCACCTTAAGTCATTTGAAATCTTCATAAGAATAACAGCAAGATTCTTCAATTCTCCTGAGAGTTGTACAGAGCAGTCTTGAGCGCTTAGCTCATGAAAAAAATTATTGCTTGGGATNTATTTGCGTTTAGTTTCTAAAATCTTACTCATCTCTTGAGCAAAAAATTTCGCAAATTGCTTATGTGCATTAATGCCACTACCAACAGCTGTTCCCCCTTGAGGTAATTCTAAAAACCTCTCTTCAATTACCTCCAACATATTACGACAAGCTGATAATTGACTTGACCATGCCAAAAGCTCATCGGAAAAATCGATCGGCATCGCATCCATCAAATGGGTCCTCCCCGTTTTAGTGACACCTTTTAATGACTTTGCTTTTGTTTGAATCTCATTTATGAGTTTGTCTAAAGCTGGATAAAGTTTCTTGGTTAAATCGATATGTGCAGAGATCTTTATGGCTGTTGGGATAACATCATTACTGCTTTGACTCATGTTTACATCATCGTTTGGTCCTATGTTGAGTTTAGAATTCTTTGAGGCAAGATTTGCTATTACCTCATTGGCATTCATGTTTGAACTAGTACCAGAGCCTGTCTGAAAAACATCTATTGGAAATTGGTCATGATGTTTCTCCTTCCAAACTTCTTTTGCTGCTCTTGATATAGCTCTTGCCTTATTCGCGGGCAAAAGCTTAAGTCTTAAGTTTGCTCTTGCAGCTGCATCTTTGATTAAACCGAGAGAAGTAATAAAAGACTTAGTAAATGGAAAATCCATCTTAATTCCGCTAATCGGGAAATTGTCTACAGCCCTTTGAGTTTGAGCTCCCCACAAAGCCTTCTTAGGTACTTTCACCTCACCTAAGCTATCCTTTTCGATTCTATAATTTTTTGTTGCCATTAATTTTTGTATTTTTAACTGAATCGGTTATATTTTAGCAAATAAGATAGATTAATAATCTGAAATTATTAGAACACTTTGATGGAGAGAAAATGAAAAATATAGATATTTCAAAAGGTAAAATCGCTCAAAGAGAAAGAGGAAATCTTAATCCACCTGAATTTAAGTCTATTGAAGAAGAAAGGAGACATGGGCTAGAAAGATTAGCAAGTGCATTCAGGATGTTTGCACACTTCGGCTTTGATGAGGGTCTTGCTGGACACATAACCTTAAGGGATCCCGAATTTAAAGATCATTTTTGGGTAAATCCATTTGGGGTGCACTTTGGTCAAATGAAGGTGTCGGATTTGTTGCTGGTTAGCCATGACGGAGACATCGTCATAGGGGAAAGACCAGTAAACAATGCTGCTTTTGCAATTCATTCAAGATTACACATGAATCATCCCGATTTAAATGCAGCAGCTCACTCGCATTCCATGTACGGAAAAACATTTTCTACAATGGGAAGACTTTTAGAACCCATTACGCAAGATTCATGTGCATTTTATGACAATCATGTTTTGTTTGATGATTATACTGGTGTTGTTTTGGACACTAGTGAAGGCGATAGGATAGCTGAGGCACTAGGGGATAAGAAAGCAGCAATTCTTAAGAATCATGGCTTATTGACTACCGGGACAACTGTCGATGAGGCTGCATGGGGATTCCTATCTATGGATAGATGCTGCCAATCCCAATTACTTGCTGAAAATGTCGGGCAAATGGAAAGAATACCAGATGAAGTTGCTGAACTAACAAAAAGCCAGGTTGGATCTCCTATTGGTATGTGGATGAGTTATCAGCCAATTTATGATCTTATGTTAGAAAAAGATGATAGCTTCCTGAATTAAGCTTTTTTAAGAGCTTCTTTCATTTTATCGTCGTATCCCTCAACAAAACCCCAATTGGACATATAGTCTATAAATTTAGGCGATAAACCTTCATCAGCTAGATAGCCTGCAGAAACAGGAATCTGTGGTGGATCGAAATTAGGATTCTCTGCATAGAGTAAAGGGAAATTGTGATTTAGAATTGCAGCTCTACCAAGCATGACCCAATCGAGCATTTCGATAGCCTTTGTCACATCTTGTGGTGTCCTAATATTACCGGCAGCTCCGAGACGCGTATTTCCTCTTGGTAATTCAGCAAAATGTTCAAGAAGAGATTTCCCTTTAAACTCTTCTTCTTGAGGTTCCCCAAAACAATTCCAAAGAGACATATCCAAAAAGTCTAACTTATTTGAAAGCATTAGTTCTTCAGCGAGTTGTTTAGACTCTCCTAGCTTAATGCCAAACCTCTCAGAAGATAACCTTACTCCCAACATAAATTCTGTAGAACACTCTGAGCGTATACCATCAATAATCTCAATTAACAAACGAGATCTGCCCTCTAAATCTCCCCCATATTCATCTTCCCTAAGGTTAACTTCGTCACTTAGAAACTGACAAATAATATAACCATGGGCACCATGCAGCTCCACTCCGTGAAAACCGGCTTTTTCGGATCTTACTGCTCCAGCTATAAAATCGTCTCTGAGAGTCTTAACTTCATCTAAGCTTAAAGCTCTAGCAGAGAATTCATCATTATTAGAGGGGCAAACAGGATTTTCTCCTATAAGTTCCTTTGGAGAGCGCATTCCTGCATGATGAAGTTGAACAATCGAGACACTATCAAAACTATTAATTTCGTCTGCCAGCCTAGTCAGACCTTCTAAATGATCATCTGAAAAAACACCCATTTGACCAGGAAACCCCTTGCCAATAAATTGAACGTGAGAAGCGCAAGTCATTGTTAAACCAAACCCTCCTTTAGCTCTCATCGTTAACCAATGAAATTCTTCATTGGACATTTTTCCATCCTCATGACTTTGTGAGTTAGTAAGTGGCGCAAGCATGAACCTATTCTTCATTTCTGGCCCTCTTGGGAAATCTAATTTCGAAAGAATCTTACTCACTTAATTTCTCCTCTACTTGCCAAAGGTTGTCTTTACCGAAATACATTTCTTCTCCAACAAAAAAAGTAGGTATGCCAAACACACCTCTCTCGGCAGCAGCTTCAGTGTTTGCAATTAGCTTTGCTTTTACATCTGCATCCTGCATTTGAGAGATTAGTTTCTCAGCATCTAAACCTGACTCTTCGAAAGCTGACTTTATTACTTCTGGATCATCCATTTTTTTTGGCTCTTCCCACATGTGTACTAGCACTTTGTCGATGTAATCCTCAAGATAGCCATCCATCTCAGCAGCTACAGCGCCTCTAATTATCTGTAAACTGATAACTGGAAAGTGAGGGTTCATTTTAAAGTCATGCAACCCATGTCTCTCTATGAAACGTTGCATCTCAATATTTTGATACTCATTTTTGTTTTTAACTCCAAAAAACTGCTCCATCGGTGGTTTGTTATTTGTTAATTTAAATATACCCCCAAGCAGAACAGGAATGTAGTTAACTGTTGCTCCCGTTTTCTCTTTAATTGATTGCATAACCTTATGGCTTAGATAAGCATTTGGGCTGGCAAAATCAAAATAAAAATCTACTTCTTTTGACATTTCTTCTCTCCTTTTATTCTTGTGTATTCTGTAAAATCTCTTCCTCAGATGATTCGATCATCTCAAGTATAGACGAGTAATCGCGACCTTGGCAGGAACCATTCATGAAANCATTAAACNTTTNCTTTGNTACTCCATTTCCATCTCCGTATGATAAACCAAAGAGCATCTCGCATTTCTCTTGATCATTTAATCTNTNATCTTTCGATAATNTATCCAATAGGTAATCNTGAGTATATTCTAGATNNGACATATAAACTCCTTGATCATTATCNGAGTCCAAAACAAGGTATTTATCATTTTGACCAGATGACCATGCTTTCCACTCAGGCAGGTTCCCCTCTCTGCCTTTGCCTGGAGANCCGTTGTAAGCAAATTCTGCCCAATAAGATTGAATTTGATCAGAAAGCTTTTTGCCTGCAGGATAAGCCCCTTCTCCAAACAAAAAGTTTTTGACTATGTAGCTATCAAAAGAACCAAAAACAAACAAAATTTCCATAGCATGTGCAGCGCCAATTAATTTAGACATATCCAAACCATTAATAGTGGATAACTCGTCCCAATCAAACCTGTAAGCAAAAGTTTTATTATGCCCTGAGCCGACAAGTTTACTTGAAGGGGTATCTACAGCTCTTTGCTTCCAAAACGAAGAGCCATAAAAATTAACAGCCTCATAGTAATCCAAATCTAAAATTTCAATGGGCATTTCATCTATCCCTACAGTCTTGTACATACCAGTTGCAGGGCCCCATTTCACAAAATTTCTATTTAGCGAGTTAAAAAATTTATTTTCATCTTTATTTGTTCCCATGATGATAGGGACTCTGGTTAGATTGGAATTGATGAAGGATTCTTCAATTCCTCCTTCAAGAATAACTTTGCCATCTGGAAAAACTCTTGTCATACCGCTCCTTTTAGGTCGGGCTTCGGAAAAAGCCTCTAACAAAATACTAGCTTCTTGAGCATAAAAGAGCTCTTTTATTTCTTCATCAGTCATGCTCTCCTGCATTGATATTGCTTCATCTTCATTAGAAGCCATCCCAGTAATAATCAATACTTGATTAAAAGTATCCTTACCACTGATTGTTGGAGCTATACCGTTCTCTGGAGTATAAGTCTCAGCAGAATTTATAGAACCTACTGACATAATTCCACTTTGCACAATTACTTTGTGGTACAGACCTTCGGCTAAAGGGGAGGCAAAAATCGCCGCTGAATTGTGGCCGCCGGCCGATTCTCCAAAGACAGTAACATTATTAGGATCGCCGCCAAAATATTCTATATTTTCATTTATCCATTCAAGCGCTTTGATGGTGTCCAAAGTCCCGTAATTTCCAGATTTATCCAAATCAGAGGAATTATCTCCATGCAATGCGGGATGCCTGAACCAGCCTAAAGGACCCATTCTATATTGAATAGTAACCACAACAATTTCATGCTTTGATGCAAGCAAACTAGGATCATAAACATGTGCGCTTCCTACAACATTCCCACCACCATGGATCCACATCATCACTGGAAGTTTTTTCTTTCTCTTCGAGATATCTAATTGTGTCATTTCAGGCGTCCAAATGTTCAGATAAAGACAATCTTCACTACCACTCCAATCCCCGCCATCATTAGAGCCAAAAAGGCTGGATCCTTGGAAGCATGCAGATCTAAATTCTTTAGCTTCTAATACTCCCTCCCATGGGCTTGGATTACGAGGAGACTTCCATCTTAAGTCTCCAATCGGGGCCTCTGCGAAAGGAATTCCTTTCCATGAATAAGCTCCATTTTCCGCTTGAAATCCTATGACGGAGCCTGCGGGTAGGATTCTAAGTGAATCTTCCTCGGTTGATTGACCGCAACCAATAATAAAAAAAATCAAGAAAAAGAATGGATAATAAGTTTTTATTTTCATAATTTTTACCAAGATTCTGACCAAGGCCTCAAATCAATTTCAAAAGACCAAGTACTTTTCTTTTGATTATGTAACATCAAGAAATTCTCAGCCATGCTTTCAATATTTAACTTTCCGTCTTCTCCTTTGCTATTGGCAAAATCAGGAAAACGCAGGTTCACTTTATCCCCATCAATAATCCCATCGACAATGACGTGAGCGACATGAACTCCATGAGGACCAAACTCTTTAGCCAATCCTTGTGCAAGTGAACGTTCCGAACTCTTTGCAGCTGCAAAAGCAGTAAAAGGAGGTTTTGATCTTATCGAGGCGGTTGCCCCGGTAAAAATTAAAGATCCTCCGCCCTTCATTAATCTTGGAATTGCCTCCTGAGCAGTGAGGAATGCGCCTTTTGCACATACTTCCCAGAGATCTTGAAAAAATTTTAGATCCATTTCTAAAAAAGGCTTAGCATTATTATTACCAGCATTGTAAATGACCGATACAAGCTCCTTGCCAGCCTGATCTATCTTGTTGAAAATATTCTCAATGTCCTTTTGACTGGTGACATCGCCAACTATTCCATGAATTGATCCATTGGATGTAGTTATTTTCTCCAAAGCATTCATATTCTCTTCGCTTCTTCCGCATCCAAATACTTGATACCCCGCTTCAGCAAAAACTTTACACAAAGCCACTCCAAGCCCTTGCTCAGGACCAACGCCTAAAACTAATACAGATTTATTTATCCCCATTTTTTAATTATAGGAAACTTCAAACCTTATAACCATTAATAGAGCTAAATACTTGCATGTTTTAAAGCTTGCATGAGAGTTACTTGTTNCGTAAATTAAGAATACAAAAGAACTATTTAGGGAGTTTAAGAAATGCAAATATCACCGATACCAACNTTATCAGAAGAGATAAACGATATAAGGCTGAGAACAGCGGATATNGTAGCGAATAGAATAATCCCAAACGAAGCTACGATCTATGCAGGTGGAGATAAATCTAAGAAGCTGAGAAANGAAATAAATGAGGAAGTAAAGAAACAAGGTCTTTGGGCTCCACACTTACCTACTGAGTATGGTGGCATGGACAATGGGTTCCTGGAGTTGGCATATATGAATGAAATTCTTGCTTGGTCTCCACTTGGAAATAGATTGTTTGGAGTGATAGCGCCTAATTCAGGTAACCAAAAAATTTTAGTAAAGTATGGAACCGATGAGCAAAAGAAAAAATGGCTTATCCCGCTTATAAATCAAGAAATGGAATCAGGATTTTCTATGACTGAACCGGATTCAGCTGGATCAGATCCAAGATCACTAAAAACTACTGCAGTAAAAGATGGAGATGAGTGGGTCATCAACGGACATAAAATCATGACATCTAATGGAAATAGAGCCGATTTCCTTGTGGTCATGTGTCGAACTGAAGGAGATGATGACGAGGGAGGAGCTAATTCTAAGATGACTCAAATAATAGTACCTACTGACTCACCAGGATTAACTAAAGTTAGGTCAGTTCCAATATGGGGACACACTGGAGGTGATCATATGGAAATAAAATATGAGAATGTCAGGGTACCTTTAGAGAACGCTCTTGGCGCAAGAGGGTCGGGTCACCAAGCAGCTCAAGATAGACTTGGCGCTGGAAGGGTCTATCACTGCATGAATACCATAGGACAAATGTGGCGAGCATTTGACATCATGGTGAAGTATTCAACCGAAAGAGATGTTCATGGCGGTAAGCTAGAAACCAAACAATTCATACAAGGTTTTATTGCAGACTCTTATATGGATATTCAGGCTTCACGTTTAATGACCATTCATTGCGCTGAAATCATGGATAAAGAAGGAGATGCAAGAGTTGATATCTCTGCAATCAAGGTTTTTGTTCCCGCAGCAGGAACAAGAGTTGTTGATAGAGCAATTCAAATGCATGGTTGGAGAGGTGTTTCAAGTGACACACCTTTGGCAGGCATGTATCAAGGATTTAGAACTTTAAGACTTGCAGACGGGCCTGACGAAGTTCATAGGATCTTGATAGCCAAAGAAATTCTTAAAAGATACCATGATGGTTTATCTTGGGATTTTGGAGTTTAAGACAAGAACTTATTTTTTAGTAGCAACAAGCTTCACGGTTGAAGTGGATGTGGCAACAAGCTTTTCTCCTTGAAATAGTTTGCTTGACATAAATGCTGTGCTTTTTCCAAGCTGTACCACTTCAGCTTTAGCTATTAATTTGCCTTGTTTTGTCGGCGCTAAAAAACTGACATTGATATCCAATGTCATAGGTATTACTTTAAAATCATAAAGTCCCATTAGAAGATGAGCCATAGGTGCATCAAGCATACCTGTAACAAATCCTCCTTGAACTACTTGACCATCTGAGTGCGTGAACTCTTCGATGGCTTCAAATTGCATTTCTATTTCAGGCGGCTCTGAGGAGAAATTTAAAACTTTTGCTCCTAACGTATCAGTACAAGGGGCCATATGGGATTTTAAAGTTTTCAACACTTGCAGATCATCCATTGAAATAGATTTTAACTGATAGAAGAAAAGGGTGGTAGATGAAACTTTTTGCTGCGCCCAACCAAAAATTAATTTCAAGCCCCATCTACCATGGAGAGCAGGATACAGCTAAATTCAGCTAGTGCAGCTTTATGGGTGACGACTGCATCCTGCTTATGAACTGAGGAGTTACCTTGGAGAGGTTTTTCTGGGGAGAATATAAACGTCTCTCAGTTACAAATTAATATCTAGAGAGTTACCTTGGAGAGGTTTTTTCTGGGGAGAATATGAACGTCTCTTGATATTGATGATAATTATATACAACTATAAATATTTTGTATAGTACTAAAATGAAAAAAATTCATATATTGAAATAAATCATTTTTAGGATAATTTAGTTCTTAATTTTTTAAAAATAAAAATAAAAAAAATGGATATTGAAATTTGGGGAGCTGGAACTTCTAGGACATTGAGGCCTATTTGGGTCGCAGAAGAACTTAATATTAATTATACATTGCACCCTATTGGCCCTAGAACAGGTGAAACTAATACTAAGGAATTTAGGGCTCTCAATCCAAAACAGAAAATACCACTTCTCAAGAGAGGAAGTTTTTTACTATCAGAAAGTGTGGCAATTTGTCGATACTTGCAAAACTTAAGTTCTTCAGATGTTCTCTACAAGCCAAATGATTCTGAATCAGTAGCAATTGAAGATCAGTGGTGTAACTTTATTTATGGTGAACTCGATGAAACCTCTCTTTATGTTATGAGAAGACATTATGACTTGAAAAACATTTACGGAGATTCTCCAGAAGTCGTTCAAAGTTGCAGAGAATATTTTTTAAGACAGATAAATGTCATAGAAACTGTCTTAGCTAAACAAGATAATTTGATTAATGCTAAGTTAAGTTTAGCAGATATACTACTTGTTACATGCTTAGACTGGGCAATTGCTTATGACTTTAAATTGCCTGAAAATATTTCAGTGTATCATGAAAAAATAAAACTTAGAGAGGCATATATTAAAGCTGTGGAGATAAATTTCAAAAAATAGTATGGGTCCTTTAGAAGGTGTAAAAGTTATTGACCTTACCAGTATGGTATCAGGTCCTTTAGGTGCCATGATTCTTGCTGATCAAGGTGCAGAAGTGATTAAAGTTGAACCGTTAGCTGGAGAGCAGATGAGACATATGGCGGCTCCTCATAATGGAGTTAATCCAATATTTTATTCTTGCAATAGAGGAAAAAAATCTTTAGCTATTGATCTCAAGTCCAAAGAAGGTAAAGAAATACTTATCAGTCTCATTAAGGAAGCTGATGTATTAATGCAAAATTTCAGACCAGGAACTACAGAGAGAATGGGATTTGGGTTCTCAGACATGCAAAAAATTAATTCCAAGCTTATATATTTATCAATAAGTGGATTTGGAGATAAAGGTCCTTATGCACAATCAAGAGTTTATGATCCTGTAATTCAGGCTCTTTCAGGGGCAACGGACATTCAAGCAGATAGAGATACTGGAACTCCCAAAATGTTTAGAGTCGTTATTGCCGATAAAGTAACATCTTTAACAGCTGCGCAAGCAGTTTCATCAGCCTTATATGCAAGAGAGAAAAACTTAAAAGGACAACATATAAAACTGTCAATGCTGGATTCAGTAATAGCATTCTTCTGGCCAGAAGGAATGACAGGACTTGTCTACGAAGAAAATGAATTTGATGTGAGGAAACTTCAAGGCTCCCAAGATCTTATTTATAAANCNAAGGATAGATATATTACAGCTGGAGCTGTTTCTGATGCTGAGTGGAAAGGAATGTGTANTGCATTAAANATGGAAGAGCTCATAGANGATAGTAGATTCTCAACATCAGCGTCTCGAATNATAAATTCTGAAGANAGAAAAAAAATAACTGGAAAAGAAATAGCCAAATGGGAAAGTGAGGAAATACTTGCAAGATTTCAGGAAGAAGGTGTACCAAGCGCTCCCCTTTTAGACAGAATGGAACTAATGGAACATGAACAAATTATTACAAATCAAACAATTCTGAGAAAAAAATATGAAGGTTTTGGAGAGGTCAGGCAAGCAAGACCGCCCGCACAATTTGAGAAAACTTTTAGCGAAATTGCCAGACCAGCACCCAAACTTGGTGAACATGCAGAGGAGATATTGAGCTCCATTGGAATTTCGAAGGATGATCAAAAAAAATTAGTTCAAGAGAAAAAAATCTTTATTTCTGATTAATTAATAGTACATGATTGGTCGGGACGGCTGGATTTGAACCAGCGACCACCACACCCCCAGTGTGGTGCGCTACCAGACTGCGCCACGCCCCGATTATTTTATCTTGTCTAAAAGTAATTCTAGTTCTTCTAATATTTTTTTTGATCTTGGATTTTCGTTTTGTGAATTATTTCTAAAATTAAGGTTCTTTTTAGCCCCTGAAATTGTCATACCGCTATCATAAAGCAGAGATTGAATTCTCTTAATAAGCTCAATATCTTCCTTTTGATAGTACCTTCTATTACCTTTCCTTGTGAGGGGTTTTAATTCTTCGAACTCTTTTTCCCAGAATCTCAGTGTATGAGACTTTATGTTACAGATCTGAGAGACTTCAGTTATGGAGAAGTATTTTTTTTCTGTAAGTAGTTCGTCGCTAGCCATTGGAAGCAATCTTTTTTCTGAGCTTATTTCCTGCTCTGAAAGTTACAACTCTCCTTGCAGAAATCTTTACTTCCTCACCCGTTCTGGGATTTCGCCCCGGTCTTGATTTTTTATCAATGAGTTCGAAATTACCAAATCCTGATAGCTTCACTTGTTCATTATTCACTAAAGCTTCTTTGATTGTTCTGAAAAAGTCCTCAACGATGATCTTACACTCGCTCTTGTTAAGACCTAATTCATTATGAAGGCGTTCAGTTATATCTGCCTTAGTAACAGTTTTCGTCATTATGTCCTTAAAGTTCCATCTAACTCTTTTTTGATTGAGTTTACAATCTTTTCTACAGCAGTATCAATATCACTATCTAATAATGTTTTTGATGAGGATTGCCATGATATAGATAGAGCTATACTTTTTTTACCGGCATCTATTCGCTCACCCTCATATATATCAAAAATTTCAAGATCTTTATAAAATTCACCAGCTGAATTTTGAATAACTTCTTTAATCTCATCCGCATTCACTTCCTTATCAAAGACAAAAGCCAAATCTCTTGCACTTGAAGGAAATTTAGAATATTCCTCAAAAGATTTTGAACTTTCAAATATCAATTTATCTAATTCAAAAGAAAATATGAAAAGATCATCTTTAACACCGACTTTATTTAAGACAACAGGATGTATTGACCCTAGAAAGCCAATAGTTTTTTTCTCAAAACTAATGGCACTAGACATACCTGGATGGAGAAAATCTACGTTACAAAGACTATATGAATTTGGTTGAGAAAAATCAGAAAGTAAGTCTTGAACAAGACCTTTTAAATCATAAAAGGTTAAATTATCAAATTTTTCTTTCCAATTGTCTGAAGATTTTTTTCCGCTCATTAAACCAGCTACAAGTTTTTTTTCAGAAACATTATTTGATTTATCAATATGAAAAGTATTTCCAATCTCAAAAAGCCGTTGATTATTTTGTCCATGATTAAGGTTGTAAAGAAATGTATTTATCAAACCAGAGACAAGGTTAGTCCTCATGACACTCATATTTTGAGAAATTGGATTACTAACATTTAAGGTCTTTTGATCCTGTCCATATAAATTATGATCTTCTTGACTGATGAAGGCATAGCTAACAATTTCATTAAAGCCAAATGAAACAAGTGAATTGCGTAAATGATTCTCTTTAGAAATATTTTCTCTCTTATATATTGGAAGAAGAGATTCTTCTGGAAGAGAATCATAACCTTCAAGTCTCGCCAATTCTTCGACAAGATCAGCTTCTATATTTATGTCATATCGCCATGGTGGCGATGAAACAGAAATTTTTCCACTTTTTGTCGCTTCTGGTGACAAGCCCAAACCTTTGAAATAATTTTTAGCAGAATTAGTAGATATAGTTGTACCTAGAATCTTATTGGTCCTATCAATATCAATATTTATTTTTTTATGATTTGGTAATTCTTTAATCAAAGAATCTGAAATGACAGAGCCTATCTCGCCTCCAATGGTTTGATTTAAAAGATAGGTGGCTCTATTTAAAGCGAACTCTTGAATCGTATAATCAACTCCCCTTTCAAAACGCAAAGATGCTTCAGTCTGAAAACCGAATTTCCTTGCCTTTCCTCTGATTACTGAGGGTTTGAAATATGCACTTTCTAGAAAAATTGAGGAAGTGGATGAAGTAACTGAACTATCTTTACCGCCCATAACTCCAGCGAATGCAACGGCTTCTTTTTCATCAGAAATAACCAAACAACTAGCATCAAGATTAAGTGTTTGATCATCAAGCAAAGTAATTGATTCATCTTTCTTTGCTAATCTCACTGAAATATCGCCATTAAGTTTATCTCGATCAAAAGCATGTAAAGGCTGTCCAAGTTCTAAAATAATGTAATTAGTTATATCCACAACTGGATCGATTAATTTTTGATCACTTAACGTAAGCCTCTCAGCAATATGAGGCAAGGTAACTGCATTCATATCAAAATCTTTAACAGTTCTCCCAAAATAAACAGGCCCTTCTGCACATGCATTTACAGAAATAGTATCTTGGTAAGTGGATTTTAATTTAGCTATCTTTGGAAGCTTTAATTTGAGATTATTTAAGATAGCTAGCTCTCTTGCTACTCCTAATATACTAAAGCAATCACCCCTATTTGGTGTTATATCAAGTTTGATAATTGCATCATTACCAGTAATTGCAGATTTTACATTTTCAAAGTTATCTACTTCTATTCCTGCCATAGTCAACTGATAACAAATTTCCTCAGTTGAAAGGTCAAGATCGATAAAATCTTTTAGCCAATTTTTACTAAATTGCATATTAAAACTGCTTTAAAAAACGTAGATCATTTTCAAAAAATGCTCTTAAATCAGGAATATCATATTTAAGCATTGCCATTCTTTCGACACCGAGTCCAAATGCAAATCCACTATAATTTTTAGTGTCTACTCCAACTGCTTCCAAAACATTTGGATGAACTAATCCACACCCTAAAACTTCTAACCAATTTTTCTTCCATCTGATATCTACTTCTGCAGATGGTTCAGTAAATGGAAAGTATGAAGGCCTAAANCGCAATTCTACTTTTTCTCCGAAAAAATCTTCCAAGAAATCATTCAATAANCCTTTCAACTGGGCAAAAGATGCATCTTCCTCTACAACTAATCCCTCTATTTGGTGGAACATTGGTGTATGAGTGAGATCTGAATCTTTTCTATAGACCTTACCTGGACAGATCATTCTGTGAGGTGGTTTGCTTTTCTCCATTGTCCTTATTTGGACAGGTGAGGTATGTGTTCTAAGAAGGCCTGAATTGCTGAGATAAAAGGTATCATGCATGTCTTTGGCAGGATGATCGTCAGGAACATTGAGAGCTTCAAAGTTATAATAATCCACTTCTGCTTCTGGACCAGTTTCACTATT
>PAOE01000009.1 GCA_002707915.1 Gammaproteobacteria bacterium | reverse complement strand
TTGAAAAAGTAGAACTCGTGCAAGCTGTTGAAGCGTCTGATTCAGAGGAGGCCCTCGAGGAGCTTACCTCCCATGCTGAATCTATTTTAAAAAAATTAGAGCTACCATACAGGGTAGTATCTCTCTGCTCAGGTGACATAGGCTTTTCTGCTGCAAAAACATATGATTTAGAGGTGTGGGTACCTTCACAAAATACTTACAGAGAAATTTCATCTTGTTCAAATTTTAGAGACTTTCAAGCACGTCGATTGAAGGCAAGATGGAAAAAAGATAATAAAACCGAGATGTTGAATACTCTCAATGGATCAGGATTAGCATTGAGCCGAACACTTCTAGCGATTCTTGAGAACTTTCAAGAATCAGATGGGTCGGTTACCGTTCCAGAAGCCCTAAGAAACTACATAAAAAAAGACAAGATATTAGGCTAATATTTTTTTTCAAAAATGTTACAAAATTAAACTTAATTTTTATTCCTTTTACTTACAAGAGGTGTAGAATTGATATTGGAATTTGTTTAATTTTTGTTGGGGTTAAATATGAAGTCAATCAAAAAATCATTTCTCCTTTTTTCTTCGGTTTTTTGTCTTAGCTTGCCTACCTTTGCTGATGTGGACACCACCTCAGGGATGAGAGGAACGGTGAATGTATCTGGAGCGACTGTCGTTGCAGAGCACACACCAACTGGCATCACTAAAACAACTACTACAGGAGCTTCAGGGAGCTTTTCTCTTTCTTTTCTTCCATTAGGCGGACCATATACAGTAAAAGTGTCTGCGCCAGGCTATGATTCTGAATCAATCAGCGGTTTGTTCCTAAATTTAGGAGATCCACTATCCTTCGGAGTTACTCTTACGAGCAGCACTGTTGCAGACGAAGTCGTTGTCACTGCTAAACCTGCTGAGGCCTTCAAAATGGGTACAAGCACTACTTTGACAAGAGAAGACATGGACGCCGTGCCCACTATAAACCGTCAAGTGGCAGACTTTGCAAAAATGGATCCAAGGGTCTCGGTGAATGGAGGCGTCGGACGTGATGCTGAAATAAGTGTAATGGGGGCAAACTCTAGATTTAATGACTTCACCATAGATGGAATTAGTTTTAATGATCCTTTTGGATTAAATGATAATGGTTTTGGCACAATGAGAAACCCCATCAGTATGGATTTTGTTGATCAGATATCTATCGACATCACACCGTTCGATGTTTCAAGAGGTAATACCACAGGTGGTTCTATTGCTGTAGTAACTAAATCTGGTACAAATGAATTCCATGGATCTGCCTATTACCAAAAAAGGGATGAAAATAGTGTAGGTGATTTTCAAGGTGAAGATTTCCCAGAATTTGAAGATGAAATTATTGCATTAACTTTTTCAGGTCCACTGATTCAGGATAGACTTTTCTTCTTTGTTGGTTACGAAGAAAACACAGGATCTCTTCCAGGACTTTTTGGAACTAAGGACAGTGGTGCACAAAATCCTGCTCGAGTTGTGACGACCGCACTAGCAAATGAAATTAGGCAATATACCATTGATAATTANGGCGGCTATGATGCTGGTTACATCAATTTAGTAACTTATGATACAACTCATGAAGAATGGACAGCGAAGTTTGATGCGGTAATAAGTGATGCTCACAGAGCTACATTGAACCTGTCTCATTCTGAAGATCTGCTTCCACAGAGATACAATAACTGGTCAAGAACTGTCTTTAGCAATAACTGGTACTACAAACCTCCAGAGATAGACAGGGCCTCTTTCACTCTTTATAGCGATTGGACTGACAGACTTTCCACGAAATTCAAATATACGAGCTATGAGATGGAAGAGGATGATGCTTCATATGGCGACGATTTATTTCCAGAAATGAATATAACAATTACAGATCCGGTTACCGGTGATAGAGATAATGTATTCCTTGGTGGAGATCGGTACAGAGGAGCTAACTTGATTAACGTAGANAGCGAATTTTTAACTTTCAAAGCTGATTACAACAATGATGATCATGTCTACACAGTAGGTTTCGAAAGAGATGACTCTGATGTAGTTAANCTCTTCATAGCTAGATACAACGGAGAGGTACGTTTTAGAAGTTTTGAAGATTATAAAAATGGAGTCTGGAGTNGNTTGAGAATNCATGAACCTTATGCCGGACATGAGGCTGTTGGAACAATGGCAGCTGATTTCGAAGTTGAAAAAACTTCTATGTACATACAGGATAAATGGTTTGTTAACGATGACCTCACAGTCATGTTTGGCCTTAGATATGATGCTGTAGAGACCCCAATAGCTCCTCCTACTAATGTTAATTTTGTGAAGGAATATGGTTTTTCTAACTCATCAAAATTTGATTTNGATGTACTGCAACCAAGATTCTCATTCAATATGGACGTTACTGACTTATTTGCAAGCCGAGAGAAAGTTGTGGCTGCAACTTTCAGAGGCGGAAGGGGCTTGTTCATGGGTAGAATTCCAAGAGTTTGGTATGGTAATGCATACTCCAGAACGGGAGCTACTGGAGACTACCGGGGTTGGTTCAGTAATTGTGTTGGTAACGCTAGCGTTTCAAACTGCCCAGGTAATATGCCTAAAGGAGATCCAACTGCCTTTTGGCTAACATCTCCNGATTCAAANTATTCAATTCCAGCAGCAGATAATCCTTATGGAGTTGCTCAAAGTACAGATCCAAATTTTGAAGCNCCTTCATCTTGGAGGACAAGTTTAGGATTGGATCTCCTTCTTGATAGTGGTTGGGACATTACACTTGANTATAATCTTGATCAAGTAAGAGAGGCTGTTTTCTTTACAGATCTAGGTTTGGAAAGAGAGGGAACCTTGGCTGATGGAAGAGGAATCTATGGAGGTAGAGGAGATTACAGATTAACCAATACCGATGAGGGAACTACAGAGGCTTGGACTATTACTACNACAAAACAGTTTGGTGAGATTGACTGGTTTGCTGGTTATACCAAGATGAGGGCAAATGATATATTTGAACTAACAAGCGCTCAGAGTGAAAGTTCCTACGCAAGATCTGTCAGAGCTGATGGAGAAAANATTAGTGCAGCAAGATCTAATTTCATGGTTGAGCACAAGTTAATTACGGGATTGGACTANNCNACTCAGTTCTTTGGAAATAANGATACTAGATTTTCTCTNGTTTACGTTGCCAANTCAGGGGAACCTTACAGTGTAACTTTCGATGGTTATGACGANGCTTTCTCCAATGATAGAACTGATGGCGGATATGATGCCGCATACATCCCTACTGGAATCTCAGATCCAAATGTTGTTTTTGCAAGTTCTTCAGTTGCCGACGCTGTTATGGCTCATGTAAACGGTACGGGATTAGCCCAATACAAGGGCGGCATAGTTCCNAGAAATTCATTCAACAGCCCATGGATTAGAAACTTAGATTTNAGAATTACGCAAGATATCAATCTGGGTAATGATCAGAANGTAATAATATATCTTGATATCACTAATCTATTGAATCTTATTGATGATGAAANAGGAATTATCAAAGAGTACAGCAATAGAAGCAGACAGATTATTNTGGATGAAGATAATCCTTANGACTCTCAAGGACGTTATAACATTGTTGGTGTTGATCCCGATGATGGCTTATTTANCCAAAATAGGTATGGCCAATCTTCCTATCAATGGAATCTTGGTTTTAAATACCAATTNTAGAAANTCGTAANAAAAAAAACGCCACTTTATGTGGCGTTTTTTTATNTTAATCTAGGTCCTTTCTCACAGCAAACCTTTGACGCATANTCTACAGCCTGCTTCAGACAAATTTCNGTTGATAACTCTTTNTATTTAGCAAGAAAAGTTCCGANCAGNGCATCTCCAGCACCATTNGTNTTAACTGAAATTATATCGGGAGCATTAACTTTAAGTTGATTGAACATAGCACCGTTTTCTCCTTCGCTTTGCAATATNTTNTCTGNATCAAATTGTAATTTTTTTTGCAAAGCCCTTATTTCNNNAATATTGCCATAAATNAGAAATAATTTNAGTTGANANAATTTATNNAATAAATCTAAATTTTCGTCNACAAGGCTTACATCAGANACTCCAAAACAAATTTTAATTTCTNCAGGGCATTCATATAAAAATTTTAAATCNTCGAAATTAGAGATAGCGGATAAAGTAAAATTATCAAATACTAAAAATTCAGCATTGCNTAATTGNTCGAAATCTAAGCAATCTGAATTTAACTGAGTATTTGCTCCTAAGTTCGCTGCCATTGTGCGGTTACCATCNGGCGTAACAAATATNAGACATACTCCTGTTCTGTATTCAGTTTTCTTAAAAGATATAGACTCCNNGTCTCTAAAGGATTTNGTAAACAGCTCACCATATTCATCATCGCCAATTGCAAAGGAGAAGAATGTTTTAGCTCCATTGTCTGCTGCTGCAAANATTGTATTTGCTATTGATCCNCCAGGATTAATAGNGNTGATTTTCTTATCATATTTTTCTAGGTACTCTGATAGCTCATCATGAGATATGTGCTTCATTGTATTTTTGGGGATATCAATTTCTTGAAGTTCTTCATCACTAATTCGGATTTCTATATCCATTAGTGCATTACCAAAACCATAAATTTTACCCATATGGTCTATAATCTTACTCAACTCAAACGAAGATAAAAATATATTTTAAATTGGATACACCATTCTCAATATTATCACTCAAAGACTTTAGAGAAGATCAAAGAGCTTTCTCTAACAAGTTAGGAGAAAATTTTAGAGAATGGGGATTCTGTGGTCTTAAAGATCATGGCATAGACACTGATTTACTAAATGATACACAAGAACTTTTTAAAGAATTTTTTGATTTACCTGATGATTTTAAAAAGAAGTTTTTTAAGCCTTCATTGCATGGTGCAAGAGGATATACTCCTTTTAAAACAGAAACTGCTAAAGATAGCTTGATTGCAGATTTGAAGGAGTTTTGGCATGTTGGAAGAGAATTGTCTCAGGATGATCCATATAGAAAATGGATGCCCGAAAACATCGATATTGTCGAAATAGATCAATTTAAAGAAAAGACAAATAGCCTATTTTTCCAATTTGACCAACTTGGAAATATTTTGCTTGAAGCAATAGCAATTTATCTAGATTTAAGTCCCGACTATTTTCATGAAATAACTAATAAAGGAAACAGTGTAATGAGGGTCATACATTATCCTCCAATAAAATATCATGAGGAGGGTGAGAGAGCAGAAGCACATGAAGATATTAATCTCATTACTTTGTTAATTGGAGGTCAACAAGCAGGCCTAGAAATTTTATCAAAAGATAAGAAATGGTTTAGAGCATCAGTTTCAAATAATGTCATTATTTGTAATATTGGTGATATGTTACAGAGGTTGACAAATAACTTTTTAAAATCAACAACACATAGAGTTAGAGCAATAGGTACAGAAATGGCATCTTCAAGGTATTCAATTCCATTTTTCGTTCATCCGAATCCAGATTGGTTTATTAAAACTCTATCTAATAAAATTGATGAAAATAATCCAAATCTTTATCCTGAAGGAATTTACGCGGAGGATTTTCTTCAAGAAAGATTAAAAGAAATAAAATTAATGTAATGGATTATCTTCAACCAACACTTGGATTCTTAGCACTGTTATCTTTGGGTGTTATATTTAGCGAAGACATACGATCTATAAAGATAAGATATGTAATAAGTGGCGTCTTAATACAACTAGGTTTGGTCATTCTTTTGACTAAAATAGAAATAGTCAGTACTTTCTTTAGTTTTTTATCGGATGGCGTGATGGTACTAAAAGCTGCCAATGACTATGGAACTGGTTTTGTGTTTGGTTACTTAGCCGATGGTGCACCCAATGCACCTTTTGAAGTCACTAATCCAGGAGGAACCTTTATATTTGCCTTTGGTGGGCTAACTTTAATAATAGTGATGTCTGCTATCTCTGCACTTCTTTGGAAATTAAAAGTAATTCCATTTATTGTAAATGCCATCTCAATATTATTTAAAAAACCTCTTAATGTGGGCGGTCCGATAGGCCTAGGGGCAACTTCAAATATATTTTTAGGTCAAGTTGAAGCTCCGTTACTAATCAAGCCTTATCTTTCTTCTATGACTAGACATGAACTGTTGATCATTATGACAGTTGGTATGTCGACAATTGCAGGTTCTGTCATGGTTGTATATACAACCATGCTATTTCCAATATATGGAGCAGGACTAATAGGACATTTTCTGTCTGCATCACTGATATCTGTTCCAGCTGCAATAATGTATTCAAATATAATGTTACCTAGTGATGTAAAAACAGATTTTCCAGACAAAAGTTCAAATGAGCTTTATGCAAGTGTTATGGATGCAATAACTCAAGGCACAAAAAATGGACTTGATATTTTTTTGAATGTAATTGCGATGTTAATCGTTGTAATGGCTTTAGTTTTCCTTGTTAATTCTATTTTGAGTCTTTTTCCTCCTCTTTTTGGAGATCCGATCACCTTAGAACTTCTTTTGGGTTACTTATTTGCACCTTTGGCTTGGTTTATGGGCATTTCCTGGGAAGAATCGATNATAGCTGGTCAACTGTTGGGTGTGAAAACCGCTCTTAATGAATTTGTTGCATATCTGTATTTGGCTGATACTGATACTTANCAACTCACAGATAAAAGTCGGTTAATAATGCTTTATGCATTATGTGGTTTTGCTAATTTTAGTTCTGTTGGTATCTTACTGAGTGGTTTGAGTGCGATGATACCTGAGAGAAGAATGGATTTAATTTCAGTTTCTGGGAAAGCTCTTTGGGGAGCATTATTGGCTTCCTGCCTAACAGGNTTTATGATNGGAATACTNTAACCAATGTTCCGNTCAAAGAAGTGCTTTCTGCACACAGAGACGTACTTATCTTCACCACCNATTTCAATTTGAGCGCCATCTTCAATTACTTTTCCTTGATCATTTATTCNNAGAACCATGGTAGCTTTCCTTCCACAGTGACAAACAGTTTTNATCTCTTTGAGATTNTCGGCCCATGCCAAAAGAAATTTACTACCCTCGAAAAGATTTCCTTGAAAGTCGGTTCTAATGCCAAACGCCAGAACAGGTATTTCTAATTTATCTACAATCTTACCTAGCTGCTCCACTTGTTTCTTGGTTAAAAACTGAGCTTCATCAATAAGTAAACAATCAACAAATAAAGNCTTATGTTTAAGTGCGATTTCTTCAAAAATGTTTGTATCCTTTGTGAATATATTTGATTTTTTCTTAAGACCTATTCTTGAAGTTATTTCATCATTGCCAAATCTATTATCAAGNGNCGAAGTGTATAGTTGAGCATTCATACCTCTCTCAGAGTAGTTATGATTTGCTTGCAGTAGCATGGTTGATTTACCAGCATTCATAGAGGAGTAATTAAAGTAAAGCTTCGCCATAATTCAACTTTTGAATGTGGTACTATAACAGCCTTTTTTATGTCCACGGAAGCAGACAAAGTCACATCCAAAGAACAACCTGAAATTACTCATCCCGAATCTTTGAGTGTATGGGGGTTGGCATGGCCTTCAATATTAAGTAATTTACTTTTTGCTTCTGTTGGCTTAGTGGCCATTAAAGCAGTTGGATCNTTAGGTGCTGAGGCAGTAGCAGCAGTAGGTACAGGCCAGAGAATCTTTTGGGTATTNCAGGCTCTTTTAATGGCCATCATGGCGGGAACAACTGCCTTAGTAGCAAGAGCAATTGGGTCAGGAGATGCACATGAGGCNGCTCAAGTCACACGAGCTTCTATGGGGCTATGTTTACTAATTTCTTTTTTTACAGTAATTCTTCTATGGATTGGTGCTGATTATATGATTGGCCTTTTCGGTTTAGATGAAGCTTCGAGAGAACTATCCGTTACGTATACACAAATATTAGTTGGGTTTACNCCGGTATTTGCAATTTCTATGGTTCTNGGAACCGCTCAAAGNGCGGCAGGGGATGCTAAAACTCCTCTTTACATAGGCTTAGTAACAAATATTGTTAATATATTTTTGTTAATAGGACTAGTTGAAGGTCGATTTGGTTTTCCTCAGATGGGTGTTGTTGGAGCAGCTTTAGCTGGTGGACTTGCCTTTACTTTTAATTCTATCTTAGTTCTANCTCTTTGGTTTGGTAAAAAGNTGGCTGTTCAAATAGGTAAAGCANGATCTATGACTTACGAGAGATTGAGTAACTTAGTTACCATAAGCTACCCTGCTGGNCTTGAATCTTTTATTTTTCAATTTGGNATGTTGTCATTNTTTTGGATTGTAGCTTTATATGGAACCGATGCAGTTGCAGCATACAATATAGGTGTNAATGTTTTGATGGTTTCATTTACAGTCGGCAATGGATTTGCAATAGCAGGAGCCACTTTAACTGGGCAACATCTTGGTGCTTCTGATCCTGATAAAGCTTATGAATCTGGTTTTAAAGCAGCCGGATTGACAATGCTATCCATGGGTACTCTNGGTNTAGTATTGGCAATATTCTCNAGAGAATTATCCTCTTTCTTCATATCNGANATTGATGTAATAGATAAAGCAGTGGTTTTTGTGTGGATTCTTGGAATTATGCAACCTTTTATGGCTATTGAATTTTCAATAGGAGGNGCTGTGAGGGGTGCTGGNGATACAAAATCNCCTCTAATNATCACTCTNATAGGTCTTGTACTTGTTCGTGTTCCTTTAGCCTATATTTTTTACATCTTTGGACTNTCAATAGAATGGATCTATGCCACATTAGTCGCAGACTATTTTCTAAAGGGAGTNTTGTTGGCAATAAGGTACAAATCTAGANGATGGATGAAAGTTCTAGATTTGAAGGNTTGATATAATATTGAACATGAAAATCAGATTATTACTTTTAGTATTAATCCTTGTTTATAGTTGCTCAGAATCAAAACCTATAGAGCAAGCAAATAGTTCTTCGCCTGAGGATTTAGTTAATCACAGTTTAGAGTTTAAAAAAGAAATCATTGAAGTTACCGAGGGTNTACATGTGGCAGTTGGCTTCGCGTTAGCTAATGCCATAATGATTGAGGGAAAAAATTCCAATATTATTATNGATACTACTGGAACTGTAGAGACTGCAAGGGAAGTTAAAGAACTTTTTGACTCCATAAATTCAAATCCGATTGAAGCAATAATTTATACTCACAACCATGCCGATCACACATATGGAGCTACAGTTTTTGCCGAGGATTCAACTGAGATTTATGCGCATGACTCAACTGAGAAATATTTATCTAGAGTCATAGGGATATTAAGACCAATAATCTCTTCGAGAAGTAGTCGTATGTTTGGAAATGTTCTTCCAAGTGATGAAGTAGAAAATAATGGAATCGGTCCTTTTCTGGAGATAGGAAGAGATGGAAGAAAACCAGGTCTTCTTTATCCAACTCAAACATTTTCAGATCAACTCAAACTTACGATTGGTGGGATTAAAGTTGAACTGTACCATGCTCCGGGAGAAACCAATGATCAAATTTTTGTTTGGTTACCAGAAAAAAGAGCTTTATTTCCCGGAGATAACTTTTATAAAACATTCCCTAATCTTTACACTATAAGAGGTACACCTTATAGAGATTTAGTAGGGTGGGTTAATAGTATTGATATGATGCGATATTTAGAACCTGCATATCTTATTCCGAGCCACACAAGACCATTAGTAGGTGAAAAATCAATTCATGACCTCCTTACAACCTACAGAGATGCAATTCAATATGTTCATGATCAGACAATAAGGCTTATGAATAAAGGGATGGGGCCTGATGATATTGCTGAAACCCTTGCACTTCCCAAACATCTTGGAGATTCACCTTATTTAAAAGAATTCTATGGTACGCCTGAATGGTCTGCAAAAAATGTTTTTTCAGGTTATTTAGGTTGGTTTGACGGGAATCCTTCATCATTAAAACCTCTACCAAAGTTAGAGGAAGCTCAAAATATCATAGATTTAGCTGGTGGCTGGGATCTACTCTTCTTGGAAGCGGAACAATCCTATCTTGAAGAAAAATTTCAATGGTCCCTACAACTGACTGATTATCTTTTGCGAGTTAGACCAGATGACGAAAAAACTAAGCTCTTGAGAAAATCAAATCTTACGGTTTTAGGATCAAAAGAGAGTAATCCTAACTCAAGATACTATTATTTAAGCAGTGCAAGAGAGCTAGATAAAAATTATCAACCAAACGATATATTGTTACCTGATTTGGAAGTTGTTAAGAAATATCCTATAGAGTCAATGATGGAAGTGCTAAAGGTAAATGTAATTCCGGAGAAATCTATTGATAAGAATATCCAGTTATTGTTTTCATTCACTGACAGCAGTAAAAGTTTTTCACTGTTTCTAAGAAGAGGAGTTCTTGAGATTCAACCTTTTATGATCCCTGGATCTTCTGTACAGGTTTTATCTAAAGAAGACGATTTAAAAGCTATATTATCTGGTTTAAAAAGCTTGCCTATTTCAATGGTGAACGGTACGTTAGAAATTGAAGGAAGCAGAGCGGATCTTCTGTCTTTTTTTAGTAGTTTGAGGAGTTAATAATGGAAAAATTTAAGGATATATCAGTAAGCATAAAACAAAATTTGGCTTATGTAGAAATTAACAGACCTCCTAATAATTTTTTTGATGCTAATCTTATCCAACAGATTGCAGATGCNTATGAANCNTTAGATGAAGAAGATGAATGCAGAGTAATCCTTNTNAAATCAGAAGGAAAAAATTTNTGTGCAGGAGCAAATTTTGGTCAAGATGAAGACATGTTAGATAAATCTGTTCCTTATAAAAAGTTATATGCACAGGCAGTTAGGCTTTTCAGAACAAGAAAGCCGGTGATTGCTATAGTTCAAGGTGCGGCAATTGGTGGCGGTTTGGGTTTGGCTCTTTCAGCTGATTTCAGAGTTGCTTGTCATGAAGCAAGGTTTGCAGCAAATTTTGCTAAACTAGGCTTTCATCCAGGATTTGGTTCATCTATTACTCTTCCTAGAGTTGTTGGCGTACAAAAGGCCATGGATATGCTTTTTACAGCAAGAAGAGTTACAGGAGAAGAGGCCTTTAAGATTGGCCTGGCAGATAAATTTTGCTNTAAAGAAAAANTANNAGAAGAAGCNGAGCAATTAGCTATGGANATTGCAAGTTCTGCTCCAATGGCCGTGGAATCCATTCGATCTACGTNACNTGGAAATTTAGCTGATCAGATAGAACAAATCGTGGATTGGGAATTGAGCGAGCAAGTTAGATTACAAAAGACGGAAGATTTCAAGACAGGTATAGCAGCTTCTTTAAGTAGAGAAAGGCCTCAATTCAAGCGAAAGTAATCAAAGATTAATTTTTTTTGGATCTAGAATAGTTGGTTTAGCAGTTTTTAATAGGTTTGGATAATCTAAGGAATAGTGAAGGCCTCGACTTTCTTTCCTCTTTAAAGCGCTTTTAATGGTCAGGGTAGCTACAAGAGATATATTTCTCAGCTCAATTAAATCTGATGAAATAAAATACTTACTATAAAACTCATCAACTTCTTGACTGATATTTTTCATTGCAACGTCAGCATTTTTTAAAAGATTATTTGACCTTACTATCCCAACATAATCCCACATAAGTCGTCTTATTTCGTCCCAATTATGGCGAATAATTACACCNTCCTGAGTTTNAGTTACTTTAGAAATATCCCATTCTGGTATNGNAATTTNANANGNTTGAAAGTTCTCTAATATATGGGTTGAAGCTTTTTTAGCAAAAACTACGCACTCAAGTAAAGAGTTACTTGCCATTCTATTTGCACCATGAAGGCCCGTACTTGAAACTTCACCAACAGCATAAAGACCTAAAACATTGGTTTGACTATTCAGATCAACTTTTACTCCACCACAAGTATAGTGAGCTGCTGGCACAACAGGAATAGGTTCTGAAGTTAAGTCAAAACCAAATTTTTTACATTGATCATAAATATTTGGGAACTCCTTTCTTATTTCATTCCCATTTCTATGACTAATATCAAGGTATACATTATCGGCTCCAGATATCTTCATTTCCTTATCAATTGATCTAGCAACTATATCCCTTGGGGCAAGTTCAAGCCTTGAGTCATATTTTTCCATAAATCTTTCGTTTTCATTATTTANTAGGAAAGCTCCTTCACCTCTCAGCGCTTCACTTAAAAGAAAAGATTTAGCTTCGGGATGATACAAACATGTAGGATGAAATTGGTTAAACTCTAGATTTTCTACTTTACAGCCAGCCCTCCAAGCAAGACCGATACCATCACCCGAGGAGCCATCTGGATTACTGGTATAAAGGTAGATTTTACTTGCTCCTCCAGTAGCAATTATTGTAGAGCCTGAACTGAAGGTTTTTACTTCGTTGGTATTTATGTCTAGGACATAAGCTCCAACACAACGACCTTTGGCAGTAACTAAGTCGACACATATATGATTTTCTAAAACCTTTATATTTGAGATTGATCGTACAATTTCAGCAAGAGAACTGGAGACTTCTTTACCTGTAGCATCTTCGGAATGTACAACCCGTCTTTTAGAATGACCTCCTTCCTGTGTAAGATGATAATTATTTGAAGATTTATCTCTTGTAAAGCTAGTGCCAATATCGCTTAACCAATCTATAGCTTCTTTACCTTTAGATACACATTCTCTTACAGCTTCAACATTACAAAGTCCGTCACCTGCTATTAAGGTATCTCTTAAGTGATCCTCGGTACTGTCTTTTTCATCGATGACAGCAGCAATCCCTCCTTGTGCATACCAGGTAGAACTATCCACAAGAGTGTTCTTTGAAATTAAGGTTATATCAAATTCTTTAGACAACTCAATTGCAGAAGTCATCCCAGCAGCCCCACTACCGATAATCAAGATATCTGTTTTAATCAATTGTCTTAAAAATTAAAGAATAATCAGCTGCTGATATATTTTTTGTTAAGTCACCAGAAGAGATGTAATCAATATTGAGGGATTTCAATTTATGAATTCTCTCTAAAGTAATATTTCCAGAGACCTCCAGTTTAATTTTATTTTTAGCAATCTCAGTTGCTATTTTTAGGTCATCGTCTTGAAAATTATCCAACATCGCTATGTCTGCTCCAGAAGTTATTGCCTCTTTGAGTTGTTCTAAATTTTCTACCTCAACTTCAATAAATTTGATTTTGCTTTCTTTAAGAGATTTCACNGCCTGATCAATAGAGCCTGCTGATTCAATGTGATTTTCTTTNACNAATGCTGCATCAAATAAGCCCATTCTGTGGTTTTCACCTCCACCAATTTTGACAGAATATTTTTGTTCGTACCTAAGACCTGGAAGTGTTTTTCTTGTATCTAGCAATATAGTATTNGATCCACTNAGTTCATTGACATACANATACGTTTTATAAGCTATTCCAGACATCATCTGCAGGAAATTNAGGCCTGTCCTTTCAGAAGCNACTAGACACCTGGCGTTTCCATTTAGNGTGGCTACNTCTGTATCTTTTGACATNAGATCTCCTTCCTTATGATTCCATNTTACGGATACTTTTGGATCTAGTTGTACAAAAGACTCTTCAAACCAAGCTTTTCCGCAAAGTATTGTTTCTTCTCTACAAATTAANGATGCATTGATGGATAGATTCGAATCAATTAATTCACCAGTAATATCTCCAAGTCCAATATCTTCTTCTAGNGCGATATTTACCGATTTAGTAATTTTNTNAATATCAGGAATTAGATCTTTATGCATTAAATTGAATCATCTTATCAAGCGGCTCTTTAGCTGATTTGATAAGGCTTTCGTCTAATTGGATTTCATTATTTAATTCCAAAACGCATTTATCAAGGTTGTATAAGGAATTTAGTCCCATCCAAGGACAGTGTGCACAGCTTTTGCATGANGAACCAACNCCACCTGTAGGNGCTTCAAAAAATTCTTTATTCGGGGAAAATTGACTCATTTTATAAAATATAGATTTATCCGTGGCAACAATAAACTTATCAAANTCTAGTTCCTTAGANGCTTTAATGAGATGAGACGTTGAACCTACCGCATCNGCCATTTCAATTACCTCNGGAGGTGATTCTGGATGNACTAATACTCCTGCATCAGGATGCAGTGCTTTTAAATCTTTAATACCATTAGANTTGAATTCTTCATGTACAACGCAAGCGCTATCCCAAAGAATCATGTCGGCACCTGTTTCCTTTTGCAAGTAACTACCGAGATATTTATCTGGAGCCCATAAAATCTTTTTGCCTTCAAAGTGTAAATCTTCAATTATTTCNTTTGCAATGCTTGAGGTTACCACCCAATCTGACATAGCCTTTACTTCNGCAGAAGTATTTGCATAAACTACCAGTTCNCTTTCAGGATGTTNATTTTTNAGTTCTTTTAATTCANCNGCAGGACATCCTAAATCCAGTGAACATGTTGATTCTAGTGTGGGTACAAAAATACTNTTTTCTGGACTNAGTATTTTAGCCGTTTCAGCCATGAATTTTACTCCACAAACTATTAAATTTTCTGACTNGCAGNGGNTTCCAAACTTNGCCATTTCTAATGAATCTCCTACAAATCCGCCAGTTTTTTCCGTAATTTCTTGAATTAATGGATCTACATAATAATGNGAAACAANAGNAGCCTTATTTTTTTTGAGGTTGTNTGTAATNGATNCGAATAAATCATCTNNATTAGCAGGACCCTCAACTTTATTTAATGAGTCNCTGTGACGNTCAATTAAGCTCTGGTTAAGAAATCTTGATGAAGCTTCCATGTTCAATGCTGATTGTATCAAAAACATTATTCATCCTTAACATCTGTAAAGATCTTTTTGTTACAATGCTTTCGCTGCNATTAAATCAAGGATAGTTGGCAGAGTCTGGTTGAATGCACCGGTCTTGAAAACCGGCAAGGGGTCAAACCCTTCGGGGGTTCGAATCCCTCACTATCCG
>PAOE01000008.1 GCA_002707915.1 Gammaproteobacteria bacterium | reverse complement strand
GACCACTAACGAAATGTAAAAACTATTATCTTGAGACCAAGACAATGCAACTTCACCCAATTTAGTAAATGAAGATTCAAGTAAAAGTNCNGGTATAAGTATCGTCGTAAAAAAAANTATGGCAAAAGTTATCCACTTAAATACTTTCAGCATTGTCANTCATTTCTTGTTTGATAGCTGCATGCTCTTTTTCNCCAAACTTGAACTTAGTNAATAAGAGATANGCCCCTAAGCTATAAAANACCAATGGAACAAGNCCGTAAAGACTTATTAAAGCAACCTTAACTTCCATTGTCTGNGGTTGATTAGGAATAAATCCTGAAAACTGAAGAACAAATCCAGTTACCAAAAGCATTATTCCAGTAGCGCTTTTAAAAACAAAGTTCAGTGCTGCGAANTAAGATCCCTCTTTTCTTTCTCCTGTNAGATATTCATCGTAATCTATTACATCTCCTTTAACTGAAGGACCTATAGCTCCNCCACATCCTGCTGCCATTCCTCCCAGTAATGCACCCGCAAACATGACAATAAGACGCTCGTTAACTCCNTCTAGAAATGGGATTANAAAAATCCCCCCAAAAGAAATACCAGTAAAAGCGAGACTAAATACCCATAATTTTATTTTTCCAAATTTTCTTGATAAAGGTATCCACATTGGTACAGAAAGAGCAGACGGAAGCATATAAGCCAAAATGATAAGAGGTGCCCATTCTGGGGCTTCAACAACATATTGAGTAACATATAATGTCAGTACACCTATAACGGCACCTCCCAAGTTTTCAATAAATAGAACTATGATCAATATCCTTGCGTGAGGATTTGTCCAAACATCTTTAAAAGCTTTAAATGGATTTTTATTTACCCTATTGCGGAAATCAGGATTTTCTTTCAACTTGGAAACTGAAAAAAATATCATTAAAGACATTGCAGCCACTGCAANAAGAGCGAGATTTCCAGCAAGATCTCTTACATTTCCATTTGGGCTAGTTTCCTCACTGATTAAAAGACTCATTGTTACGAGGGATAGTATTGANCCAAAAGTAAAACCTATATGCCTNACCCCGAAAAGNCGAGTTCTTTCATGATAATCTTCTGAAANCTCNGCTCCAAGTGCCATATGAGGAACATTNAACAGTGTTATAGCAGAGTAAAAACTCAAGATAGCTATCATCATCCACAAATCAAGAGACTCTCCTTGCAAAGATTCTGGTGGAGAAAATACTGCAAGGAAACCAAAAGATATAGGTATAAAACTCAACAACATCCATGACCTTCTTCTACCNAACTTAAAAGTGGTCCTATCACTGAGATATCCAGCTATAGGGTCAGAAATAGCATCCCATATTCTAGAAATACTGAAGATTACACCCATTACTGCTGGAGCTATGAGAAGTACATCAGTCGAGAACTTCATGACATACAAGCTCATAAGGAGGTACATATAACCTGCCCCAATGCCAGGCAAGCCGTATGCTACGGTAGTTCCAAAAGAGGCCTTTGAAATATCTTNAGACAAGGCTATAGCTTAATTCCCATGAGATCTTCCATGTTTCCATGATAAAAAGCATTCATGGTTTTTTCATCGCAGTCAGTCATGGTTGCCTCAAACTTACTTATAGGATCTGAAGTGCCCTCAGGATGAGGATAGTCAGAAGCATAAACAAGCATATCAGGACCTACATTTTCTATTATCCAGCCTACTGGTTCTCCGGCAAAAGGAGAAACTTTTATATGTTTTTTAGCTACCTCAGAAGGTAATTGCTTGAATTCCCTCTTCCTCTTAAAAAGAGATGCAGTATAGTCCAAGGCCTTAAGCCATGAAGGTAACCAAAAAGCTCCATGTTCCATTGATATACCTTTTAAATTTGGATGTCTATCAAACACGCCATCAAAAATCATTGCTGAAAGAAATAGCTCAGCACTACTATTTATTGTCATTAATCCAAGCTCTCCAGCAGGAGCATCTCCTCCAAGCTCAAGCTCAGTTTTACCATTATTCTTGAAACTTTCCGATACAGCCTTGTAGTGACCATTAACTGCCACATGAATTACGAAGGGAGAATTGTTCTGAGCAAAGGAATTCCAAATTGGATCAAAATCTGGATGAGTAAATGAAATATTCTCATCATTTGGTTCGTTGGTATCTATCATGAACGAATAGCAACCATCATCAAAACCTCTTTCCATAATTTCCAAAGCTTTCCTTGGACCGAGTTTAAGAGGAATGTAACCAATAGCTTTAAGCCTTTCATCAGATTTACAAAAAGTTGCCATAGCTTTATTGAGAGTCGACGCACCTACCTCTAATACTTCTAGATTTTCTGTATGGGCTATCTGATGAAAAGAAAATGTTGGCAATATCCATTGAACGGAATATCCAAATAAATCCAAAACATGTGATCTTTCTTTTGGATCAAAAGCACCAAGTCTATTCCAACCACTTTTTGTATTATCTAAAATAGCTTCCTCAAATTTAGCCATAATTTCAGGATCTTTTTTCCTTTTCTCAAATAGCTCCCTACCCCGATTCAGTCCTGCCTCCACAACCGGAAGCTCATTCTGTGCTGACATGAGAGGTATTAAATCTTTATGTTCTGCCTTGGCTGCGGCATGAAGGAAATCATCTAGCTCGATCACATGGCTATCTGCGTCAATTATTTTTCTATGCTGTGCATAACTCATCTTCTTCTCCCACAGGTCTAAACTAGATTATAGTCTCAAAGATTTATAAGCAAGAATTATAGCTTTTACTGAAATGTTAGCTTTTTTTTAAGATCATATGAATGAAGACTTTGAACACTTTTTTTCAAAAAGGCTTTTACAGCAAGATTTCTTAAAGTAGCCATTACGGGATTTGAAACGTGATTAAAACTAGCCTGTAACATAGACCTTTTCTGTATGAATTTGTTTCTTCTTAATCTTAAGGAGTTGTATCTTTCAAGGGATAGATTTAGATCATTTGTTCCTTTAAGAACTTCCGCCAGGGCGAATGCGTCTTCTATAGCCATACAAGCTCCCTGACCAAGAAAAGGAACCATTGGATGCGCAGCATCGCCTAAAAGCACAACTCTATCTTTGATAAGCTTTTTTGGCTGCTCCCTTTGAAAAATTCCCCACTTGTAAAGCTTGTCTGTCGAGGCCATCATGTATAAAAGTCCCTCATTCCAATTCTCAAACTTACTCAATAAATCTGTCTTAATGCCCTCAGTCTTCCACGACTCTTCATGCCATTGACTCTTATTTTCAATAGCCACAAAATTTATTAAATCCTCCTTACCCGTAGGATAATGAACAAAATGACTACCAGGTCCATAATAAATATTTACTTTGTCACTACCTTGAAAATTAGGTAGTTTACTTGCTTCTACCATTCCTCTCCATGCTACGTAACCTGTGAATTCGGGTTGAAGGTTATCGAATATTTTATTTCTTAATGCAGACTTAATACCATCGCATATCAAGACTAGGTCATATTTTTTGCTTTGATCTTTAAAAGCTATTTCAGCAGTTAAGGAGTTGACTAGATTGACCTCTGTATCAAGGATAAGCTTTCCCCCTGATAACTCAAATCTATGAGCTAATATCCTTATAAGATCTCTACGATCAAGTGTTACAAAGCTTTTATCAAATTCAACTGAGGAGATTTCACGAACACTAACAAAATTACGAACAAAAGACTTCATAGGAAAATATGCCACAGAGGAAATGTCATTCATTAAGTCTAGTTCAACTAACAATGAAGTAGCATTTTTTGACAGGGTGATACCTGCACCAAATTCCATTATAGAGGCCGACCTTTCGTAAAGATCTACAGAGATTCCATTTTTTCTTAAACCACAACCTACTGTTAAGCCTGATATTCCTCCACCAATTACTGCAACTTTCTTTATCACTATAAAGCCTTAGTTTTGATTTGATTCTTAAAAGATCTCTCTTGGCGCCTTGTTCGGTCATTAACTTGACCAACAAGTTGCCCGCATGCCGCCATGATGTCATCGCCTCGTGTTGACCTGATAGTTGTTACATATCCTTTCTCTTGAAGAAAAGACTGAAACTTTTTGATCCTATTACCTGATGGCTTTAAATAATCTGAGCCCTCAAACTGATTAAATGGGATTAGGTTAACTTTACAAGGAATCTGTCTTAATAGTTCACTTAATTCTTCTGCATGNTCGAGACCATCATTAACATTATTGATAAGAATATACTCAATTGTGGTCACCCTTCTATCATTGCAAGAATCCACATATCGTTTAACTGCATCAAGCAATTCTTGTATTGGATACTTTTTGTTAATAGGAACTAACTCATCTCGTAATTCATCATTAGGCGCATGGAGGGAGATGGTTAGAGCAATATCGGTTACTTTGCTCAATGCATCAATTTTGGGAACTATACCTGAAGTACTCAGAGTAACTTTCCTTTTTGAAAGNCCATAGGCATTATCATCTNTCATAAGATTCATAGCTTCGACAACCGGATTGAAATTCAATAANGGNTCTCCCATTCCCATCATNACAACATTGGTAATATGTCTTGAATTAGCATCTCTAGGCANGCCAAAGGAATTCGCTGCNACCCAAACCTGGCCAATAATTTCATCTAAAGTTAAGTTCCTAGAAAATCCTTGCTTNCCGGTTGCACAAAAGCTGCAATCCACAGCACATCCAACCTGAGAGGAAACACAAAGTGTGGACCTATTATTTTCAGGTATTAAAACCATCTCAATAAGATCCTTTTCACTGACTTTTATTACCCATTTTTTAGTTCCATCATTTGAAGTTTTTTCATAAACCACTTCAGGCACCCTTATTTCGCAAAGTTCCAGTAATTTTTGTCTAAGACTTTTAGAAAGGTCAGTCATTTGCGATATATCAGATACTCCCCTTTGGTGAATCCATTTAATGATTTGAGTCGCTCGAAAAGGCTTTTCATCAATGGATTGAAAAAATTTCTCTAAGGACTCCTTACTCATGCCGATGAGATTAAGCTTTTTCTTCTCTTTANTATTCATTTGTAATTTCTAGCTTTGGGTCAGATTGATTTTTTTTAATTTTCATAAAAAAAAGTGAAAGNATGAACAGATTTATGATTCCTGAAANACCTGCGATNGTGAATGCCCAAATATAGTCTCCAAAAATATCAAATAAATAACCTCCCAAAAAACCTCCCAATCCCATTCCTATCCAGCCAAAAAACGAGGTTAGGCTCATGGCTCTTGCNCCAAACTTAGCAGNAACCATNACTCTTGTACAAACCAAAATGCTAGACATTACGCCTGAATACGTAAAACCGAATANAGCTGCAAACAAATAGATATTNACAGGCGAAATCANATGAGGNAACCAAACAACAAAGATAGTTTGACCTAAAGACATTAAGATATAACCNGGCAAAGCNCCAATATAATCTCCAAGCANGCCACCGAAGACTCTTCCGAANGCNCCGCAAATCATTAAAAGCATCAGGACAAATGTAGAAAATTCTAATGAAAACCCTTTATCGGTTAATAATGGAACAAGATGCATTATCGGCACAGACATACACACGCAACAAAAAATAACAGCAAGACTTATCCATGCCACTACTGCCGTCTCAGAAAGTGGAAAATTTCGTTCTTCTTCAACTTCATCCTTGCGCGCCTCTTCTCTCCAAGGAGACTCTTTAATTAGCAAAGAGATAGGTAAAGAGATCGCTAAATATATGAATGCAAGTGAAANATAGGCATTCTGCCATCCAGATGCTTCTATCAATATTCCGCTTATATGAGGAATAAAGGCTTGCCCTACAGCACCGCCTGAAGCAGCTATTCCTAGTGCAAGACCAGGATTTTCTCGAAACCAGAAACCCACATTGGCATAGAGGGGNGAAAATAAAAGTGCGGAACCTAGGGCGCCAAATAAAAAATATAAAAGATAAAATTGATAGATAGAGTCAAGGGAGCTCAATAGATACAAAATAATACCCATACTCATAGCTCCAGCTAGGCCAAACCACTTTGTTCCATATTTATCAGCGATATATCCCCATATGACACCAAATGCTGCGGATGCAAANGAAGCAACTGTATAAGCGAATGATGTTTGACCTCTNGACCAACCAAATTCAAGAGATACCGGTTTCAAAAAAACTGATATCGATGCCATTGTTCCAAATGCTAATCCACTCAAAGTAAAAACAACCAGAACCATAACCCAACCGTAATTAATACCTCGGCTTTGAAAAATATCGCTCACAGCTTTCATAAAACCATACTTGATGAATTTAATTTATTCCCAATATCTCATCAGCAACCCAACTGATAGACCAATTATGTCCTAGTTTATTGCCTTTGTATGTCTCAGGTAATCTGATAATTTTGCTATCTTTAATCTGAACTACCTGTGGGTCATAATCTAAATCTCTGAAAGCTCCATCTAGTTCTTTGATGGTTCTCCACTGATAAAGACTAGTATTTGATTTGACTATCTTAGGAGCTTCGTAACCGCACATTGCAGAAATAGGACCCATTCCTTTGAGAGGAGCAGCTATTGAGTGAATTTCTAGAGGAATAGAATATTGCCATTCTTTCATAAAGGAAGTAACGAGTATCCCGCCATAACTATGGCCTAGTAATATAATATTTTTTATATTTTCGCTTTGTAGAAGTTGTCGGTCTATTTCTTGGTATAAAGACCTAATACTAGGATCGGGACAAGAACCATCATCCCAGCGAAAAAAAGCCATGAGATTATCAGAGTCATTCAAAGAGATTAAAGGATATATCCACTCATACCCTCGACTATTACTTCCATGCACAGCTATTATCAATGTTTCTTGTAAGGAGCCAACATTTTCTAGTTCATGTAAGCCGAATGGCAGAGACATCAAATCTTTCCCAGACTCGAACACATCATCAGCTAATGAAAATTCTTTGAGGTTTACTTCTTTGTTCTCGCCACAAGAAAACAAAATAAAAAAAATGGCTAAGTAAGCTGCACTCTTCATATTTCTCTCCTCCATGTCCAGTTTGAATTAATTAAATAATTAGCAATAGCAGCAATTCCAATACCAATCAGATTAGCTAGAATGTCATATACATCGAAACCAACAAATAGTATCAAGAAGATTAGGTAATTAAATAAAGCAGCCAAACCGCTTGCTATATGAAATTTAAAAAATCTTAATCTTAATCGGCTGCTTTGCACTCTTTTTCCAAAAGTCCAAAAATTGTTCAAGATAAAATTAGAAATTAGAGCTACTTCTATAGATATCAAAGGAGCAAATATTTCTGAAAACTCAAAGTATCTAGTTAATAAAGTATAGACTCCCAAATTAACAAAAACGCCTGAAAGGCCAACTAAAGAATACTTTATGAAGTCCTTCATATTCCTGAAACCTAGGCGCGGAATATTCAGCAAAAATTCTATCTGATCATTTAATGATAGTTTGGAATCACCCGCTTTTCTCTCGCCAAAGGTAATAGGAATCTCACTAACCTTCGCTCCTCTCCATACCAAGTCGCAAATNAATGAAGACTGAAAGGAGTANCCGGCTGTAGATAAAAAAGTAAAATCCACTTCCTCAAGATAGGAAGTCTTAATTGCACGGTAACCAGATGTGCAATCTTTAATATTGATGACTCCACCTACATACCTGACAAGAAAATTACCGACTCTACTTATAAACCTTCTAAAGAATGANAAATTTGGAATAGAACCACCCTCAGTGAAGCGTGATCCTATNACTACATCATAGCCGCTTTCGATCTTATCAAGGAAAAGGGNGATAAGTGATGTGTCATGTTGCCCGTCAGAGTCCATTTGAAAAACAATGTCAGCTTCCAAAGTTTGAATGGCATATTTAAATCCTCTTTTATAGGCATTTCCTAGACCGGTTTTTGGGCCGGTGAGTAAAAAAATATTNTTATTTTGCTTAATTAGGTTGGTAACGATGGATTGTGTTTCATCTGGNGAATTATCATCGACAACTAACACTAAGCAAATATAGTCATTCAAATTAGTAAATTGTTCAAAAATTTGCTGAATAGTATTTTTTATATTGTCCTCTTCATTAAAGGTAGGCAGCACAAANACAATTCTCTGAGTCTGCTTGTCTATCNCTATATCCATGATTCGAACCACATGCGTGAATAAAAACTTTCACTGCTAATCGGAATTCCAAGCTGAAGAGGNAGCCAATATATAGTCGAAATAATAATTAAGACTAAAATGCTGAGAACAAATCCTCTGTTTTCAAATTTATTCTTATTTGAAGCTTTGAAGAGTAGAAANGCTAGAGCCATGAAGGCAAAACATGCTGAAGGTTGAAAGTGATGTATGAAAGTTGACCTTGATGCAATNGCCCATGGTAAAAAGTTAGCGTAAAAACCAATACATATNATACTTATAATAATAAGATCACNNTCTATTTCTTTATTTCCTAAAGACTTCGCGATTGATTCAAACCATTTGAAAGTTAGCAAAAATATTGCTACCACNGAAAAAATATTAAGTGCTGGATTTGGAAACAAGTGAATTGCCTGAAAGATGTCAAAACCCACGCCGTCAACTACCAAGTATTCTGAATTAAAATAATAACCTATTGGCCTTATCATCAGTGGCCATGTATACCAAGGAGAACTATAAGGATGAACTTTATCTTCCGTATTCTCAAAATGATANGAATACATTTGAAGATGTTGATCTACCAGGGACCTTTGATTGTGCAAAAGTTCTGGTATCCAAAGGAAAAGATAAGTCAAAAAGGGCAANAAAAAGATTAATAATAAGCTTCTAAAATTCAATTNAAGTAATNTCTGCTCGGAACTNTCTGCAGAGTCTAATATCTTCTGAATTAGGATCATCTGTAAACAAAATAAAATCAGCANCAACCAGAACCCTAATCCGTTCCACTTTACAGAGAAAGCAGCTCCTAGGGCTANGCCTGAGAGAATGATGTACCTCTTGTTCATTAATTTCATGGCTCTGACAAAGCAAAGTAANGATATAAAACCAAAGAGAGTTAAAAAAACATTTATCAATCCAAGCCTAGAATCAACTAATAAGGAACCATCTATACAGAAAAAAAGCGCAGTTAAACCTGCAAACAACNTATTATTTAATAGCTCCAGCGACAAACGGTACCCTACATAAACGAGGCAAACGCCACACAAAGCAACAAGCCATCTGAAAGAAATCGGATTGATGTCTTCTATTGCACCNGTTTTTATTTGTAAGCTTTCTGCAAGAGGAAAAATATCGAATATAAAAACACTTAAGGTTATTAAATATGATCCTAATGGAGGATGAACTGAAAAGAAGTTTTCCCCATTTAAATAGTTAATTGCAAAAAGTGGATAAAATACCTCATCGAAAATTGGACCAGGTATTTGACCTAGATTATAAAATCTCAGACCGGCAGCAACTGCGAGAACTATTATTAAATTCCAATGTAAATTTAGCTCTCTCACTTAAACCTACTCAGAATGCCCCGCCATTTTATCTAGTACTGCAACCTTGTCTTCCTCTAAGCCAGCATCTGTGGCGTCTTTTCTTATAGTCTTATATTCGTATGGAAAAATAGATTTTCTTCTGGTTTGGATAAAATAGACAAAGAAACCCCATAAATTCAAAAAAACACATAGGTAAAGGACCTGGGGCCTAATTAAGTCTGAAAAGAAAACAAACATTATAATTTGAAGGCTTGTCTCAGGTTTGGTTAAGAAAGTAATAATAAACCCAAGCCGGCCTGGAAGATAAATCATCCACAAAAGCATCATAATTAATGCAAGACTTAAAAAAATAAGCTCCAATTCAAATCTAGTAATTGCACCTTCAATGAGACCATTAAGCGCTACGAACCCAAGCAAAAAACAAACTGCTGCATGCATCTTATAGCTTACAATCTCTCTCATTACTAAATAACTGTTTACTCTTCCATCTCTCATGTTCCATGGCTTCTCTTTTGAAAAGGAATCGAGTATTTCAAAAATGCCGATCCCCATATAAACAATCACCTCTATCCACAAAACAACTTTTAATAAAGTNGTAAGCTCTAATAGTTCATTTGCACTCATATATCCTCCAGCTACTTAGAATGAGTCAAAGAAACTTAGCATAAAAAAACCCTCCAGAGGGAGGGTTTTTTATATTGATTGAAAATCAAAATGGGTAAAAAGTCATTTCCACCGTCTCAGTTTCCAAGTTCATAACTGTTTCGCAATAATTCATGTTGCCATCTGTAACATCGTCTAATGACCAAAATTTCATTATTGCACCTTCACGCCTAAATACACCTTGTCTTGAGCCGGCTTGTCTNACTCCGTCATTAAAACCTACGCCACGTCCTGAAAAATAGCCTTGATCCGGTAAAGCGGGATTAAGAGTAACGTTATAGGTCAAAAATACCTTTCCATATCTTCCTGCTTCTGAAGATACGGTTATTGTGCCACCTCCATTGGTTAACTCAACGGATGTAATTTTTCCTGAAAGGGTAAAAGATTCACCTTTAGGATCATGCGCTAAGACTGATAGTGAAAATGCAGCGGCAACGAACATTGTTGCGATGATTTTTATTAACTTCATTATATTCTCCTTTTTAATAACGAATAGCTATACTGACTTTAACAAATTAAACATTGGAGGAAAAATGTTAAAAAAATTTAGTTTAATCGGTCTTATGTTTGCTCTCGTTTCGTGTGGATCAAACATGGATATGGCTGAAAAGAATGGAGAGCCAGATGGATCTCATGCATCTCCAGAATGGCAAATATGGGCGTATTCAACTTCGGCTCCCGATTTTATAGGAGACTTTGCCACTGTTAAGGATGCAGATGGTAAGGTTATAAGAGAAGGAACAAATGGTTGGGTTTGCCTTGCTTTTAATCCAATGCCAGAAGGAGGATTTGACACACCTCATGATGCTAATCCTGCCTGTGGGGATGCTGCTTCACTCGCTTGGGTTGATGCTTATATGAACAATACTATTCCTGAAATGGAAAGTGATGGTTGGTTATGGATGCTACATGGCGACACCGGTGTCGATAATTTTAGAGCCTATTCTGAAGGAGACAGAGAGGGTTCAAATCCTATGCATTTTATTGAATCAGGCCCTCACTTAATGTTGTTNCCTAGAGACCCAAGTAGCTTGGATACTCAAACAACAGACTTTGATACTGGAGCACCCTACGTTATGTTCAAGGGTACCCCTTATGTTCACCTCATGATACCTACTGAAGGTTATTATGAATATCAGCCTAGTGCTGAACCTAAATAAAAAAAGGAGAAGATATGTTTAAAAATATAAAAAAAATAGTTGCAGCTGGAATAGCTTATTCATTGCTGATGATATCTCAAAATATCGCAGCTTTTGAGGTTACAGGCGAATCTTTTGANGCTGAATTTCAAATTACTTCTTGGACAGCCACTAATAATGACAGCACCATTACTTCAGAAGGAGTTGTTGGGGAAGGGTTTGGAAAAGTCTACTTAACTCATAATTTTAGATCGAGATTTGGTGATAACACACAAGGCGATTTTGATGGACAAGTAAGGTCTATTAATAATGACGGTGTGATGGTCATGGCAACTCTTCAAGGAATTTGGAAAAGAGAAGGTAAGATAGTGAGTATGTATACACTAGATACCTTTTCAGATGCTGGAATGATTTACGCTGAAGGAAAAGTTGACCTTGTAGAAGGTACTCTCAAATTTAAAGCATTCGAGTTTTAATTATTGAATTAAAAAAAAATAGGCTCAAGGGCCTATTTTTTTTGGATCTCATTATCTGAATTAAACATGGGATACTCTTTTTCATTCCAAAAGACTTTTCCAGAAGGTCCCCCGCTTCCAAGACAAGCTAGNAATCTGGCAGTTGGATAAGTTGCATCTGGATGTTGTAAGTGAGGCATATCCTTTCCCCANATGCTTGTGTTTGTAGGCCCTGGNATGATCATATTAATTAAAATGTCGTAATNAGAATTTTCATTTGCTGCTACTCTAGTAGCNGACCATATGCCTGCTTTCGCTGCTGCGTATGCTGAAGTGCCTTCAACATCAGACTCGGCATTTCTCGATATAGTATTAATTATTCTTCCATATCCTTGCTTGTGCATTATTGGAAGCGCATAACGCATACCATAAATTGTTCCAAATAAATGAACACTCACATGATGCTCAAAATAACCATCAGGAAAATCATCTACTCTATAGCCAAATCCCATTCCAGCATTATTAAAAAGGATATCTACACTTCCAGTTTTATCATAAGCCGCATTAATAAATGAACTTGTCTCTTCAGGAGATGAGACATCGACAAGTGAAACTGTTATTCCCAACTTTTCAAGCTCTAACAATCCAGCTTCCTCAATATCGCATGCAAAAACTTTTGCGCCCTCATCATTAAACTTTTTGGCCCACGCTTTACCTAGACCGCTTGCTGCTCCAGTTATAAGAATGGTTTTATCTTTTAGGGACATAACATCTGAATTAACAACCATGCCACTCCATAAATTTTTTTAAGGTTAAGTCTGGCCTTTGAAGCACCGAACCGTGACCCACATTTTCC
>PAOE01000007.1 GCA_002707915.1 Gammaproteobacteria bacterium | reverse complement strand
TCAATAATATCAGGCTTTGTCTTAAATTTTTGATTTAGCCATTCGATTGTAGGCTCAAGGGGTCTATCATACATCCAAAATAATACTCCAAGTGCACATAAATTTTTTGTACGGTCAACCATTTTTGATGGTATATCAATTCCTTTACATGCATTGGTAACAAGCTTCCCCATTTCGATAAAATGTGTGGAATAATAATCCACAAGTGATCCATCCTCGGTTGGATCATCTTCATATCCTGCTAATGTTAAATTTTTCTTTGTAAAAGCATTTTTATTTACAATTAAAGTACCACCTGGTACTAAATCTTTTAAGTGTACTTTTAGTGCAGCAGGATTCATCGCAACCAATACGTCAGGTTTTTCACCGGGAGTGTGAATTTCTTGTGAACTAAAATGGATTTGGAAAGAACTAACACCTGCCAAAGAACCTGCAGGAGCACGAATTTCTGCTGGAAAATCAGGAAGAGTACTTAAATCGTTTCCAACAACAGCAGAAGTTTGTGTAAATCTTCCACCGCTCAACTGCATACCATCTCCAGAGTCACCTGCAAATCTAATAGTAACATTGTCGATTGTTTTGTTGCTTACGTTTTTAGCCATTTTTTTCTCCAAATGAGAAACAATTTACATTATGGAATTTAACATAGCAATTAGTATGAAAATTAAAATTTTTCTAAAACTATAGGACATAAATCATATGGTAATTAAATTCCTTCCCTTATATGAAAAACATAAGAAATAATGTGGTTGAAGTACTCAAGCAATGTAATGATCCAGAGCTTCCAATAGATCTGTGGAATCTTGGATTAATTTATGACTTGAAAATTAATGAAGAGGGTGAAAAATTTTCAGTGGATATTGTAATGTCTCTTACTACTCCTGGCTGTACAATGGGTCAATATATGATTGAAGACATAAAAAGTAAAATGTCATCAATTGAATCTATTTCAAGAGTAGATGTGGAGTTAACGTTCGATCCACCATGGAGCCCAGAAATGATGACAGAGGAAGGTAAAGTAAAATTAGGGTTATAATGAACGAAGATCTTAAAAACCAAAAAATTAGTATTACTAAAAAAGCTGCAACTAGACTAAAGAATATAATTGAAAACGAAGAAACCGATTCAAAAGGAATTAGAGTTACAATTGATACTGGTGGTTGCTCTGGAATGTCGTATAAAATAACATTTGAAAATGAAAAAAATGAATTTGACAAAGTATTTGACAGCCATGGCATTACAATATTTTGTGATGTCAAAAGCTGGATTTATGTCAGAGGATGTGAGATAGATTTTTCAACAGACTTACTTAACGGAGGGTTTAAAGTTAATAATCCAAATGCCACAAGAACATGTGGATGCGGGATTAGCTTTTCAGCATAATTATGGTAGATAAAAATCAACAGGTAATTGATAAAACTCTTGAACAAGAGTATAAATACGGATTCACAACAGATATAGATCAAACTAAATTTGATCCGGGCCTTAATGAAGAGGTTATTACTAAACTTTCAAAAATTAAAAATGAACCTAAATGGTTGCTTGAATGGAGATTGAAAGCATTTAAGAATTGGNAAAAAATGTCCGAACCAACNTGGGCAAAAATTGAATACGAACCAATCGATTANCAAGCACTNAGTTATTATGCTGCTCCTAAACAAAAAAAGAATGATAGTCTTGATGATGTCGATCCTGAAATACTGGAAACCTACAATAAGCTTGGTATTTCNCTTGATGAACAAAAAAGATTAGAGGGTGTAGCTGTTGACGCAGTTTTTGATAGTGTATCAATTGCAACTACATTTAAAGANGAGCTTGCTAAACATGGAATTATATTNTGTTCTTTTTCGGAGGCAGTTCANGATCATCCTGAATTAATAAANAAATATTTGGGCTCTGTTATACCTGCAACCGATAATTATTTTGCTGCTTTGAATTCTGCAGTATTTAGTGATGGTTCATTCGTTTACATCCCTAAAGGCGTACGATGCCCAATGGAACTATCTACTTACTTTAGAATCAATGCAACCAACACTGGTCAATTTGAGCGTACTCTTATCGTTGCTGATGAAGGTAGTTATGTAAGTTATCTTGAGGGGTGTACAGCACCAATGAGGGACGAAAATCAATTGCACGCTGCATGCGTAGAGCTTGTTGCTCATAAAGATGCTACTATCAAATATTCTACAATTCAAAACTGGTATTCCGGGGATAAAGAAGGTAAAGGTGGTATCTATAATTTTGTAACAAAAAGAGGAACTTGTCTTGGTGATAATTCAAAAATTTCATGGACACAAGTTGAAACTGGCTCTGCAATTACCTGGAAATATCCTAGTGTAATTATGCAAGGAGACAATAGTGTTGGTGAATTTTATTCAGTAGCAGTGACAAAGAACAAACAACAAGCTGATACTGGTACAAAAATGATTCACATGGGTAAAAACACAAAAAGCACTATCATTACAAAAGGTATATCTGCGGGAGAAGGACAAAATACTTATCGCGGTGGAGTTAAAATTTTAAAAAATGCTGAAAATGCGCAAAATTTTTCACAATGCGATTCAATTCTAATTGGAGATAAATGTGGAGCTCATACGTTTCCATACATTGATGTAAAAAATCCATCAGCAAAAATGGAACACGAAGCTACTACTTCTAGTATTGGAGAAGATCAACTTTTCTATTGTAATCAAAGAGGTATAAAGCTTGATGATGCTGTTTCAATGATTGTAAACGGATTCTGTAAAGAAGTTTTTGAAGAACTACCTATGGAATTTGCTGTTGAAGCAAAACAATTGATTGAAGTNACCCTTGAAAATAGTGTAGGATAATAAAATGATTAAAATTAAAAACTTAGAAGCATCGATTGATGATAAAACAATATTAAAAGGTATTGATATGGAAATACCAGCTGGAGAAGTGCATGTAATTATGGGCAGAAATGGTTCTGGTAAGAGCACATTNGCTAATGTAATTGCTGGTAATGAAGCTTACGAAGTAGATGGTGGAAGTATTTCAATGAATGATACTGATATTACTGAGATGAGCATTGAAAATAGAGCTTTAGAAGGTATTTTTTTATGCTTTCAATACCCCGTTGCTATCCCTGGAGTAGGTATGGCCTATTTCTTAAGATCAGCATTAAATGCTCATAGAAAACATCAAGGTAAAGATGAAATGGATGCACTAGAATTTTTAAATAATGCTAAAGCCNTATTATCAGANCTAGGACTTGANGATTCTTTTTTAAAGAGATCNATAAATGACGGATTTTCTGGAGGAGAAAAAAAGAAAAGTGAAATCCTTCAACTCCTAACTATAAATCCAAAGTTAGCAGTTTTAGATGAAACTGATTCAGGATTAGATGTTGATGCATTAAGAACAGTTGCTAAAGGTGTTAATAAGTTTAAAAATGAAAATAATTCTGTATTAATTATCACCCACTATCAGCGTTTACTCAACTACATTAAACCTGATGTAGTTCATTTAATGATTGATGGAAAAATTGTTGAGTCTGGAGATATGTCACTCGTAGAAAAAGTTGAAAAAGATGGATATTCTTGGTTAGAAAAATAAAATGATCGACTTAATCAAAAAAAATAGTTTAGAATTTTTCAATGCAAATGGTTTACCAAGCAAAAAACTCGAAAATTGGAAATTCACCTCTTCCAAAAATTTTAAAAGTTTTAACAAATCATCTTCTTCAATTAAAAATCAAAAAATTGAATCTGATGAATTATCAATTGTATTTGTTAATGGGGTTCTTGATAAAAATTCATTAAAAAATTTTAAATTTTCTGATTTACTTGAAGTTAAAAACTTAGATGAGCTTAATGACAAAGAACTATTACGTTGCTCTGAAAATTTTTTAAAAGAATCTATGTTTAATCTTGGAATATCTGAATTTGAAAATGGGAGTTATCTTTCGTTTAAAAGAAATTCGGTTATTGAGGAAGTTATTAATATCAAAAATTATTTTTTTGAAAACGGCAATAATGAAAGAGTATCTTCTTTCAATATTTTTCATATTAATGAAGGGTCGGAAATTTCTATCATTGAAGAAGATATTAAAGAAAACCATTCAATATTCAATTTGAAGCTAAACAAATTCATTTGTGAAAATTCTACAATATTCAAATATGGAAAATCTTTTAATGATCACTCACAAACATATTCATTATCATACAACTACTATCAAATTAAAAAAGATGTTGTATTAAGTGTTGATTCCATAATCACAAGCTCTTTTTTTAATAAGGAATTTATTGAGGTTGATCTTAANAACTCAGGAAGTGATGCTAAAATTAATATTTTAAATCTTGGTAAAGATGAGCAGCATATTGACAACAATATTTTAATAAACCACAACGCTGAACATTGTACAAGTTTTCAACATGTGAGAAATGTCCTAGATAATAAATCTACAGCAGTTTTTAATGGCAAAGTTATTGTTGCTGAAGGAGCGCAACAAACTGATTCAAATCAATCTAATAAGAATCTCCTTCTTTCACTTGAATCAAATGCATTTTCCAATCCTCAGCTAGAAATCTATGCTGATGATGTTTCTTGTGGACATGGTTCAACAACAGGTGCTTTGGATGAGAATAGTATTTTTTACCTACGTGCCAGAGGAATTGACTATTCAAGTGCTCAAAAAATATTGATCAAAGCTTTTGCAAAAGAAGTCATTGACGACTTTTCTCTTTCATCGCTCCAAGATATATCCGAAATTGCTTTGGATAGCTGGATTAATGGATAATATAAAAAATAATCTCGCAAATATTCGTGATGGCTTTTCTGTTTTAGATGGACAAGACAAGTTGGTGTATTTAATTGATTTAGGCAAAAAGCTAGATCATATAAACGAGTCTGATCGAACTGAAGATAGAAAAATCCATGCATGTACTTCACAAACNTGGCTAAAACTAGGTTATGAAAATAATCTTGTAACGCTNAAAGCTTTTTCAGAAAGTACGATTGTTAAAGGTCTGCTTCGAATTCTTCAAATTGGTTTTAATAATTCTGAAAAAAAGAGTATAATNAATTTTATAAATAGTTTTGATGATCCTANTAGCTTATTTGAATGGCTAAATCTTGGTCCAGCAATATCTAGTCAGAGACAAAATGGATTTCTAGGTTCACTTAAATACATTAAGAGGGAATTAGATAATGCATAAAGAGTTTACAATATTACAAGATATAGTTGTTCACAGTGTTCCTGATGGAGTAAGAACAACTTTAGAAAAAGGNAAAACAGGTATCATTTCTCAATCACTAGGAGATAACTATACTATAGTTGTTGAAGGTAATATGTATCAAGTAAGTGGTNTCGATGGCGAAAAAATTGGAGAAGANAAGCGTGATATAAGTTCCAATANCTTTGCAAGTGAGGAAGAAATATGGAATGTTTTACATACATGTTATGATCCCGAAATTCCTGTAAATATTGTTGATCTTGGATTAGTTTACAACTGTGAGATAAAAGAGCAAGAAGGTGGAGTAAATATTTTAATTCAAATGACACTAACTGCTCCAGGTTGCGGAATGGGTCCTGTAATTGCTGATGAAGTGAAACAAAAATTGTTATCACTCAGTGGCGCTAAAGCTGTTGAAGTAGAGCTTGTATGGGAACCTCAATGGAATCAAGATATGATGAGTGATGCGGCAAAGTTACAATTAGGACTTTATTAAATTATTATGTTAAATATCAGACAAGATTTTCCAAATCTTAAAGAAAAAAATCGAGGTAAAACTTTAGTTTATCTTGATAGCGCTGCGACAAGTTTAACTCCGACACAGGTAATTAATTGTGAATCAGAATATTACGAAAAATTTGGAGGAAGCATACATAGAAGTGTGTACGAATTAGGTGAAAAAGCTACCAATGCATTCGAAAATAGTAGAAAAAGAATAGCAGATTTCATTGGGGCATCAAAAAATTCAATTGTTTTTACAAAAAGTGCTACAGAAAGTATCAACCTTGTAGCTGAATCATGGGGATATGATAATTTAAATTCTGGCGATGTTATTTTACTTACTGATATGGAGCATCATTCTAATATAATTCCTTGGCAAATAATTTGTAAAAAGACAGGTGCTAAAATTAAGTATATAAGATCAACTGAGAATGGTACTATCAATCTTGAAGACTTAAAAAAATCTTTAGATAGTAATGTTAAAATAGTAAGCATAACTCATGCGTCAAATGTTTTCGGAACAATAAATCCAGTTAAAGAGATTACTAATATTGTTAAAAAGAATGGTTCGAAAATTATGATTGATGGATGTCAAAGTATTCCTCATATGAAAGTAAATGTGAAAGATTTAGATTGTGATTTTTATGCTTTTTCTGGCCATAAGATGTTTGGGCCTACCGGAGTTGGTGTATTATATGGTAAGGAAGAAATTTTAGAAGAGATGCAACCATATCAAACTGGTGGAGGCATAATTGAAACTGTCACAATGACTGAATCTACTTGGACAAGTATTCCGCATAAATTTGAACCAGGATCCCCAATGGCAGCTCAAGTCATTGCACTTGCGGAAGCAGTAGATTATTTAGAGGCATGCTTAGAAAAACATGATAATTTTTTAAATGAGTATTCCCTAGAAAAAATGAAGTCAATTGATGGTATATCAATATATGGAAACGCTTCTGAAAGAACTCCAATTATAAGCTTTAATATTGAAGGTGTTCACTCACTCGATTTAGCACACTTTTTAGATTACGAAGGAATTAATATTAGATCAGGTCATCATTGTTGTCAACCNCTAATGCAAGCATTGGACATCACAGCGTGTGCNCGAGCTAGTTTTTATTTTTATAACAATACTGAAGAAGTAGATTTTCTTGTNGATAAAATAAACAAAGCNATTCAGGTTATTAAATAATGCAAAATATAAATTTAGACGACTTTTTGACTGAAGGAATAATTAAAGAAAAAGATTTTAGGGAAAAAGTATCTTTAATNGAATGGGAAAAGTATCAAGATCAAAAAGTCATTATTAAAGGATGTTCAAAAGCTACAATTCCTACATGGGCATATTTAATAATTGCTGCTAAATTAACTCGATATGCTAAACGAATCTATTTTGGTGAGCCTTGCTCTGCAATTGACATTTTTAAAAACTCTTAAGAAAGATTTTCAGCTACAATATCTGCAACGTCTTTAACTTTAATTTCTTCTTGACCGTCAGGAGTCAATGGTCCAATACCTTGATTCATCATACCATAACAAAAATTACATCCGGTTACTACTGTATCAGTTTTTGATTCAATAACCTGCTCAGCTCTTAAAAGGTGGGTTCTACCTTCTCCACTATCTTTTTTCCACCATAAAGCACCACCAGCTCCACAACACAAAGTATCTTTACCGCTTTCATCTAATTCAAAGAATTCTGGTGCAGCTGCTTTTATTGCATTTCGGGGAGCAGAAACTTCATCAAGCGTTCTTGAAAGATTACATGGATCATGATAAGTCACTTTCTCTAATGAACCCGGATTAATATTAATCCTTCCTTCTTCTAATAACTCTGAAATCACTTGGGTATGATGTTTTACCTCGTATTTAATTTCATGATATTTTTTATATTCTTTTTGAAGATTTACAACACAGTGAGGGCACATAGTTGTGACATTTTTTACTTTATTTAGTTCTTCAACATTTTGATCCATTAATAATTGGTAAGTTAATTTATCTCCCAATTTATTTGCAGGATCACCTGAACATTGTTCATTACTTAATACACCATAAGTCACCCCGGCTGATTCAAGTATTTTTACAAAATTTCTTACCGAACTTACAAAATTAGGGTCCATTGCATGCTTAGCAAAACAACCCAGCCAAAGCACTAATTCTTTGTCAGCTGTATAAACTGGAAGTTCATTAAGTAACTCACTTGATGATGATCCTTCAGTATTTCCCGTTTCTTGCAGATTTCTTAAAAGCTTTTGATACTCTTGTGGAACATCGCCTTCTGCAAGAACTTGAAAGCTTCTTATTTCATCTGCTTTCTCAACGTGATTTCCAACAGGACAAACTTCTGTACATGCTTGACATGTGGTACATTCCCATCCTGCTTCAACATTGATTTTATCAACAACATTAACATCGCCACTTTCAAGCATCGGATTTTTTAAATCTAGAATAAAATGATATTTAGGATCTAGGATTCCACCACCTCTATTTGCTGGGCATACCTCTGTACACCTTCCACATTCAACGCATGTAAAAATATCAAGAGCTTGATCTTTGCTAAGTCTTGATAAATCAAGTAATAAATTATCTAATTCCTCTTCCGATGCTTCCATATCGATTGGAATAGCTCCATGATTTGGAACCTCAAATGGGCGCAAGAAAATATTGAAAGGTGATAATACCAAATGCATATGTTTGGATTGTGGGATTAAAAATAAAAACCCTCCAATTACTCCAGAATGTAACCACCAATTAAATTTTTCCGCTGCTCCCGATAGAATATGTAATTCATCAATTAAATAGGTGGTCATTAGTGTAACAATGAATACTGAAACTAATGCAGAAGTGCTAGAAAATTTTCCTAAAGCCTCAGGTTTAATCACAAAACGTCTATATGCTAACCCTAAAATACCTATAGTACATAAGATTGCCCAAGGTGCACCAAAAATCAAAAAATAAGTATGTCTAAAAGACTCACTAAATATTGGAAATCCGAAGGCCATACCAAAATGATTGATTGTTATCAAACCAAAAAANATAAAACCGTACATTACAAGAGCATGTAATATTCCAGCAGACTTTCTATTACCGCTNGNGACTTTTTTATGCAAAATNACTTCATCAAATACTCTAACGATTCTTNTCGGAAGCTCATCAACGCTGAAATCTGACTTACCTTTTAAAACAATTTTAAGTCTTAAGAGCAAGTGATATAGGAAAAAAGTAATACCAGATAGAAGAAAAACTGCTAAGATTACTTGTTCTACAATAGAAAATTGTAACATAAAANATTACTACTTACTGTTGTTAATTTCTTCAGTTAACNTTGGAACAATTTCNAGGACATCACCAATAACTGCGTAGTCAGCAATTTCAAATATTGGAGCATCTTCATCTTTGTTNATTGCTAAGATATTTTTTGAACCCTTCATACCAACAACATGCTGAATCGCTCCAGAAACACCACAAGAAAAATATAATTTAGGAGATACAACTTGACCAGAACTTCCGACTTGTCTNTAAGGAGGTAACCAGCCCATGTCTACAACAGGTCTAGAAGATGCAACTTCAGCCCCCATTGCTTCAGCTANCGATTCCATTGAAGGTAGGTTATCTTCACTTTCAATNCCTCTTCCAACTGAAACAATTAATTCTGCTGCNGTTAAATCAACGCCAGTGGATGATTCTTGAAACTCAGGTTCACTNTTTGACTTAATATCATTATCTNACAATTGTACATTGAAATNTACTTCAGTTTNTGGCTCACCTTCNTCAATATCATCACTTGAAAATGCGGCAGATTGAAAACTTAATAAAGCTTNATCTGAAGATANTTCAATGCTAGTTGCAAGCTTAGCATTAAAAACTTGTTTAGAGAAATGTGGATTTCCATCNTTGAANTNAACTGANATAATATCACTNACNAATGGCATATTNAGTTTTGCACTAACTCTAGGTACAAAATCTCTTACCATNTAAGAATGTCCAAATAATACATATTTCGGTGAAAGCTCAGTNATAACGTCTGAAAGAACTTTTGAATAACCGTCAGCTGAATACATATCNATTANGGAATGTTTTGCTAAAATAAGTTTACTTGACTTAAAATTTTGTGCTTGGGATTTTAATTCTTCAACTTTTTCACCAATACACAATACAGCTAAGTCACAATTAAGATTTTTTGCAAATTTTTGACCTGCAACTAATGCCTCAATACTGAAAGGATGAATTTTACCCCTCTGATTTTCTAATACAACTAATATCATTATATGACCTTTAATCTATTTTTTAAAATATCCATAAGCTTAGCGACAATTGTATCTGAGTCACCGACAATTTTTTCGGTCACTTTCTCATTTTTAGGAATGAATAAATTTACGAAGCTTTGATTTTGGGCTTCAGGAGTAGACTCAAGAGTATTTAATTCTTTTCTTTTTGCTCCCATAATACCTTTTAATGAGGGATAACGTGGCTCATTAATACCAGACTGAATTGAGATGCTTGAGGGAAAAGGAAGTGTTACCCACTGAAACCATCCTGATTCCAACTCTCTTTTAACTTTAATTTTATCTCCTTCAACCTGAGTTTCGATGGCAAGTGTAGCAGTAGACATTTCAAGCAACTCTCCAATGAGAACTCCCGTTTGACCTGAACCCAAATCATCTGCTTGTAATCCAGATAGAACTAAATCAAAGTTTTCAGATTTTAAGTTTTCAGCAAATATTTTTGCAACTGTAAGTGGATCGGTCGTATTGGAATCATTTTTAATGAAAATTCCTCGGTCAGCACCCTTAGCTAGACCATCTTTAATGACTTTTGAAGTGTTGGCTTCAGACCCAAGGGTAACAACAACAACTTCAGAATCGTCACCAACTTGCTCTTTAATTTGTAATGCTTCTTCCAAAGCATATGAGTCACTTTCATTGACAACATAATTGACAACGGACTCATCAATCCAGCTTCCAGAGTTATCTACTCTAATACTTGATTCGTAGCTTGGAATTGCTTTTGTTAATACTGCTATTTTCATAGTTGGTCAATATAATAATATTTTATTATCAAACAAATAAAATCCGACTAACTGGTCGGTATTTTATTTTTTAAAAGAACAGGCTATAAAAGAAAGTTGATAAGCGGGGGAAAGTCTTTCAATCTTTCGCGTTTTTTATAGCCTGATAAATCTTCGATTTAACCAATTTAGTGTTATTATCAAGCTATTGAAAGAATTTTATTCTGAATCGTCGTCTTCAGTTGCAAACTTTGTCCAATCACTTGAAACAGCAGACTCATCTATTGAATTTGAAGTTTCGGCTGCGACCGTGCTATTCCCTCCAAACTTTGAGTCATCTTCATAAATATTTAAGCTATCTTTTCTAACTTCATATTTATCTAAGTCAAGGTCTTCATCCGTACTATACAACGATTCTTTATCTTGAGAATAAAGATCTAGATCAAAAAAATCTAGATTTTGGACATACCCATTTTCCATGAGATATTCAAGAAAAGGTAAGTAAGCCCTTTGCTTTAAATGAGCATTACACTTTGGACATTTTAGGCTTTCACCAATCTCAGATGCTATTATTTCTTCTTGTTTATCACAAGGACAAATAACTTCATCAACTTTACTTATTTCTTCCACAGACATATTAAGTCGAAGATATTATTTGTAGAGTATTGTGTCAATCTTTTTTATAAAGATCAAAGATAGTAGATTCTATTGAGGAGAAATCAACATTTCTTCTGGACATTGCTTTTGAAGCAACATCCTTAAAATCGTCAAATGTGATTTTTGAAATTTTACCATTATAGTAAAATGAAAAGCTTGGAATATACCTGGGTGGAAAAGTTTGTGATACAATATTACAACCCATTTCAATTACTGTTCCCGTATTTAAGTTGGTACCAATTGAGGTTTTTACATGTTCTCCAATGATTGAACCAAAGAAAATGGATTTAGTATCAATTAATTCTCCATTCCATTTCACTGAAATATTTGAGTAATTATTTTTCAAATTACTTGTGGTAGTACCTGCCCCAAGATTTACCCAAGAAGCAATGAAACTATGACCCAAGAATCCTTCATGAGCTTTGTTGGCAAATGGTTGAAAAATTGTGGTATGGACCTCACCTTTTACTTTACAGTCATGATTAATTATTGATTTTGAGATATTTGAGTGAGATTTTATTAAACAGTTATCACCAATAAATACAGGGCCATTAATAATTACAAATGGTTCAATAATAGCTGAACTAGATATAAAAACGGGTCCATTTGATTCATCTATAACAACATTTTCAATATTTGAACATGAACTTTCAATATCTTTAAAAAATAGATCGATATTAGCAATCCATTGCCATGGAAATTTAAGACTCTCATCCAGATTATATACTTTGTCATTTATAATTAAATGAGATGATATAATTTTTTTTAAATGTTCCGTCATATTTTTATAAACTGCTGTATCATTTCAAAAGTTTCTTCTAAATTTTGTTGATAATTTGTATCTAATATAACATTATAATATTTTTTGGAATTATCATAATTAAAACCCATTCGCACTTTTGGGTTACAAAATAAACACAAGAAAGCTCCAAACCTGCTAAAGCTCGCGTTTGTATCGACAATATTCTCAAAATTATAACTTTTAATTTTTTCTGTAAACATGTCTCTGGGCAAACCCAAGGAATCCATGTCATTATATGTATATTGAATAGAATTATTAATGATTTTATCAGAATAAAAACTTGAAATGGAATCTTTTAAAAGAAAACTGACTGAAACATCAGTTTTATGTAAAAAAAGTTGTGCCATTTCAAATGCAATATCATTTTCTGGAAGAATTATGAGGGTTTCACCATTAAATTCATTAAAGGTATTAGAATTTTGCTTATGTTTACGAAATTTT
>PAOE01000006.1 GCA_002707915.1 Gammaproteobacteria bacterium | reverse complement strand
GTACTAGATTCTGGTGAAGGGACACCAGGTAAACAAATTTTTCTAAGCCAAGCTTCTATACCCATCTCAATGTTTTCAGCTTGCTCCTCTAGATCTCTATATAATTTACACTTATCTGAGAACTTGGCTTGAATATTTGAAGCTACTCCTGGATAGTCTATGGATCCTAAGATCTCTACTCTGGTATCTTCCATAACCCTAACCAACGAATCAACTTTCTCAATACCAGATTGAACTTTTAATGATTTATCCCTGTATTTCTCAACACAAGCAAGTGAATCTGCCTTTCCTCTAAAAGACCTTAGTTCTTCAAGGGATCTTGGAGGATTTGGAAGTGAAGAGCCCATTCCTCCAAAGCTTATTTCAATTTCAGGATTTCCTGAAATGGCTCTGCTTGTGGCTGTTACGGCCTCCTTAATACTCTCCGACAGTGAATTTTTTGCAGACAATTTATATCAAGCCTCTTTGATATCATCAGCAATGGAATCTACAGATTCTGAATCAAAACATCTCTGATAATATTCAGCAATAATCACTCTTTCTGTTTCATCACATTTATTTAAGAAAGTAATTTCAAAAGATTTATTTAAGTCGTTAAAGATTTGATAATTTTCAGCCCAACTAATAACAGTCCTAGGAGACATCAAGGTTGATATGTCACCATTTGCGAATCCTTGTCTAGAGAGGTTTGCCACTGAGATCATGTTTTTTGCTATTTCTAATCCTTCATCATTATCCAAGCTAGGAACTTTAGAAATAATGACTTTTAACTCTAACTCAGGATCTAGATAGTTAAGAGTTGAAACAATATGCCATCTATCCATTTGTCCCTGATTTATCTGTTGCGTTCCGTGATAAAGGCCAGATGTATCACCAAGACCAACAGTATTGGCGGTAGCAAATAGTCTGAAACCTGCGTGTGGAGATATAACTTTATTCTGATCGAGCAAGGTTAACTTTCCTTCAACTTCCAGGACTCTCTGTATAACAAACATAACATCTGGGCGACCTGCATCATATTCATCAAAAACAAGTGCAGTTGGTGTTTGGAGCGCCCAAGGAAGGATACCTTCTTTGAATTCTGTTATTTGTTTTCCATCTTTGAGAGAAATAGCATCTTTACCCAGCAAGTCTATTCTGCTGATATGGCTATCCAAGTTAATTCTTATGCAGGGCCAGTTAAGTCTCGCAGCAACTTGTTCAATATGCGTTGACTTACCCGAACCATGATATCCCTGAATCATAACTCTTCTGTTATGAGAGAAACCTGCAAGAATTGCCAGTGTAGTATTTTTATCAAACTTATATGCTTCGTCGATGGTGGGCACATATTCGTTAGGTTCCTTAAAGCCCATAACTTTTAAGTCGGCATCAATCTCAAATGTTTTCCTAACATCCACTTCAGTATTAGGTATTCCGTTATCAGTTTTCTTATTCATTTATATATTTTTTTAAAGAAAGGGCGCTCCATTATCCTTATTTGAGGCATTTCAGCAATAGGCAGCCTGAAGTACAATGCTCTTATGGATATCAAAGATTCTGTAATAGAAATCTGGAGTAGGATTCAGGAAGAAACTAAAAGAAGGGTAGAGGCAGAGCCAATTTTAGCTAGTTTTTTTCACAGCACAGTGCTAGAGCATAGTTCTTTCTCTGCAGCCATTGCTGACCTCATTGCTAATGATCTTGGAAGTACATCGGTTCAGCCCATGATGCTGAGGAGCGTTATAAAAGATGCCATTAATTCTAGTGANAAAATCCTTNAGGGGACTGTNATTGATTTGCTGGCTGCAAAAGAAAGGGATCCTTCTTGTAAATACCTATCTGAACCACTACTTTTCTTTAAGGGTTTTAAATCTTTGCAATCTCATAGAGTTGCAAGCTGGCTTTGGAATAATGATAGGCATACCTTGGCACACTATTTTCAAAGCAGAACTTCAGAAGTCTACGGCGTAGATATCCATCCTGCTGCAAAACTTGGAAAAGGAATAATGATCGACCACGGAACAGGAGTTGTAATCGGAGAGACNTCCATTGTTGAAGACAATGTTTCCATTTTTCAAGGNGTTACCCTTGGAGGAACAGGCAAAGANATAGGANACAGGCATCCTAAAGTGAGGGAAGGGGTTTTGCTCAGTGCTTCTTCAACAATTTTGGGCAATGTTGAGATAGGAAGAAATGCTAAAATAGCTGCTGGTAGTGTTGTTTTGGAGGACGTTAAAGAAGGTTCTACTGTAGCTGGCGTTCCAGCTAAAGAGGTAGGTAAATCAGATGGTCTTATTCCAGCAGATGAGATAGATCATTCAATCAAATAGGATAGTTTTATGAGTTACGAAACAATTAATTACGACATNGAAGNNAGNATTTTGACTATAACCCTAAATAGACCTGATAGGTTGAATGCNTTCACAGGACAAATGATGGATGAATTGATTTCTGCATTTGANGCAGCTGGTAAAGATGATGATGTTAGAGTCGTTATCGTTACTGGTGCTGGGAGAGGGTTTTGTGCAGGAGCNGATTTAGCTGCTGGAGCAAATACTTTTAATAGNGATGTAANGAACAATAAAGGAGATAAAGTTGATAATGATGATCCAGAGTGGATGAGAGATGGTGGTGGCAGAACTACGTTGGCAATTTATGACTGTCCTAAACCTGTAATTGCAGCTATAAATGGACCTGCTGTTGGAGTGGGAGTGACGATGACTTTACCGATGGATATAAGGTTAGCTAGTGAGAATGCAAAATTTGGATTTGTATTTGCAAGAAGAGGACTTGTTCCTGAGGCAGCATCAAGCTGGTTTTTGCCTCGTTTAGTAGGCATTAGCAGAGCTCTTGAATGGACATACTCTGGTAAGGTTTTTAGTCCAGATGAGGCTTTAGNGGGNGGTCTGGTNAGATCAATTCACTCTCCAGATAATCTACTAATTGAGGCTAAGAATATTGCAAGAGAAATAATTGAGAATACTTCATCAATATCAGTCTCTTTAACTCGTCAAATGTTATGGAAGATGCTTGGTGCAGATCATCCAATGGAAGCNCATAAAATAGATTCAAGATTTATTTATGAACTAGGAAAAGGCAATGATGCAAAAGAAGGAGTAGATTCCTTCCTTAAGAAAAGACCCCCGAATTTTCCAAACAAAGTATCAAAAGATATGCCTGAATACTATCCATGGTGGGATGAAAAGAAGTTTAGTTAANAATGGCAAAGAAAGCACTTAATAAGCTCATCAAACTTCTTGATTTAGAACATTTGGAAGAGAATTTGTTCAGGGGACAAAGTGAGAATATTGGAGGTCCGAGAGTCTTTGGTGGTCAAGTAATTGGTCAAGCCCTAACGGCTGCCGTAAGAACAGTCCCAAGCAAAAGATTTGTCCACTCTCTNCATGCCTATTTTCTTCGACCTGGAGACATGGAGTATCCAATAATCTATGATGTAGAACGGACAAGAGATGGTGGGAGTTTTACCACTAGACGTGTTGTTGCCATTCAAAAAGGGGAGCCAATATTTGATATGGCTTTATCATTTCACAAGAAAGAGAAAGGCCCATCTCACCAAATTGATATGATTGATATTCCTGGACCAGANGAATGCATAAGTGAACTAGAAGTTAAGAAAAAAATGATCGATAAAGTTCCNCTAAAGTATCGAGACTTTTTTTTGAGAGAAAGGCCAATTGAGATTCGCAATTTGCCTGGTGAAGGTATGTTTGAGGAACCTAAAAAGAAACCACCTCATAAACATGTTTGGATGAAAGCTGTGGGAAAAATACCTGATGATGTAGTTCAACATCAGGCAATTTTGGCTTATGCTTCAGATATGGGACTATTAAGTACTTCAATGAATCCTCATCGACTGAGTTTTGCAAAAGGTAATGTGATGAGNGCCAGCCTAGATCATGCTATGTGGTTTCACAGACCTTTTAGAGCTGATGAATGGATGCTTTACTCTACTGATAGTCCAAGTGCAAGCAATGCAAGAGGCTTCAATCGAGGTAGTGTTTACACGGAAGACGGAGTTTTGGTTGCTTCAGCTGTACAAGAAGGTTTAATGAGAATTGTCAAAGATTCTAGGTAAAAANGCNAGGTATCATTTTAAGGAAGTATTTCCCATGAGATACTTGTCTATCTCTCTTGCGGCTGCTCTACCTTCATTAATAGCCCAAACTACAAGAGATTGACCTCTTCTGCAATCGCCGGCAGCAAATATCTTCTCATCTGATGTNTGGTGAANATTATGGTCGGCCTTGTAATTAGATCTTTCATCAGTTTCTAAATCTAAACCTGAGATNGTGTAGTGCTCAGGTCCAAGAAAACCCATTGCCAAGAGAATTAAATCAGCTTCCCANTCTTTCTCAGTATCAGGAACTTCTTGGAAGTTATGATCAACTTCGACCGTTTTGATACCTCTCAGAGACCCATCTTCATTTCTTAAGAATTCTTTACCTGAAATAGAATAGACGCGAGGATCGTCTCCATAAATTTCTCTAGATTCCTCATGTCCATAATCCACTTTATAAACTCTAGGAAAAAGAGGCCAAGGATTATTATCAGCTCTTTCCTTGGGTGGCTCAGGCATTATTTCAAAATTTATGAGTGATTCACATCCATGCCTTAGAGAAGTTCCTATACAGTCTGTTCCAGTATCTCCTCCTCCTATGACGATTACTTTCTTATTGTTAGCAGATATATAGTTTCCATCATTATGATCTGAATCCAACAGGCTTTTAGTATTTGCTCTGAGAAAGTCCATTGCAAAGTNGACTCCAGGTCCATCTCTGTTAGGTATAGCTAAATCTCTNGGTTTTGTAGCGCCTGTTGTTAAAAGGACAGTATCATTAGTGCTATAGAGTTCATCCATCGAAATAGAGTTTGGGCCCGAGCCTCCTACATCAGTATTTGTGAAAAACTCAATTCCTTCTAATTCCATTACTTCGAGTCTTTGATCAATTATTGATTTATCAAGCTTCATATTCGGTATTCCATACATCATAAGGCCTCCGATACGATCTGCCCTTTCAAATACCTTCACATGATGACCAGCGCTATTGAGCTGTTGAGCTGCAGATAAGCCAGCAGGNCCAGATCCAACAATTGCNATGGTCTTACCTGTTCTTATATGGGGTATGTTTGGTTTGAGCCATCCATTTTGGAACCCCTTATCTGCAATGGCAAATTCTAGATTTTTAATAGCAACAGGACTCTCTGTGATACCCAATACACATGCACCTTCGCAGACAGCAGGACATACACGACCAGTGACTTCAGGAAAATTATTAGTTTGCATCAACTTGTCAAACGCTTCTTCCCATTTATTCTGGTAAACGAGATCATTCCACTCTGGTATAAGATTGTAAACTGGACATCCTTCACCGGATTGACAGAATGGAACCCCGCAATCCATACATCTGGCACCCTGAATGGAAAGCTTTTCATCGTCATGATCAGTGTAAATCTCCTTGAAATCCAGAACCCTTTCCTTAGCGGGACGATAAGGCTCTACTGCTCTCGAGTACTCTTTAAATCCTGTAGTTTTACCCATTGCTCTCTTTTCTTAGTTTCATTTCATTAAGGACACGTTTGTAGTCAGTTGGCATAACTTTTATAAATCTTTCTACTTCGATGTCCCAAGATTCGATAATTTTCTCAGCTACTACTGATCCAGTGTAATTGAAGTGATTTGTAATTAACTCTTTCAAATCCTTGAGATCTTCTTCTAAAAGAGACTCAATTTCAAAAGTTTCTTTATTGCAATTTTTATCAAAGTCTTTGTCTTTGTCATAGATATAAGCTATTCCTCCACTCATTCCGGCACCAAAATTTCGACCAGTTGCACCTAAAATCACTGCTTTACCTCCGGTCATGTATTCGCATCCATGNTCACCAATACCTTCCACTACCACTGATGCACCACTGTTTCTAACACAAAATCTCTCAGCAGCGATCCCTCTGAAATAAGCTTCCCCACTTGTTGCACCGTATAAAGCAACATTTCCAAGAAGAATATTTTCTTCAGCCTTGAACTTACTGTTCTTAGGAGGGTAGATTATCAATTTACCTCCAGATAGACCTTTTCCAACATAGTCATTTGCATCCCCTTCCAATCTGAAGGTAATACCTTTCACAAGCCAAGCTGCAAAACTTTGACCTGCTGAGCCTTTGAAATTGATATCAATTGTATCTTCTGGAAGGTTGTTCTCTTCCCATACTTTTGCAACTTCATTGGATAGCATAGTACCTACAGTCCTGTTGGTATTCACAATGTCACTATTGAGGCGAACCTTTTCTCCGCTTTCAATTGCATTCTTACATTTCTCGATAAGTTTGTTATCTAAAGCTTTAGCTAAACCATGGTCTTGTGATTTGATGTTATAAACTTCTGTGTTTTCAAAAATCTTTTCTGCGGGCTGAAGAATTTTACTAAAATCTAACCCATTTCTTTTCCAATGATCAATTGCAATATCTGTTTCGAGACAATCTACTCTGCCAATCATTTCATTAACAGTTTTGAATCCTAAATCAGCCATAATCATTCTTAAATCCTTGGCAACCATGAATAAATAATTTACTACATGCTCGGGTTTGCCTTTAAACTTTTTTCTTAGCTCTTTATCTTGAGTAGCTATTCCGACAGGACAAGTATTCAAATGACATTTTCTCATCATAATACATCCTAAAGTGACCAATGGAGCAGTAGCAAATCCAAATTCCTCGGCACCAAGGAGAGCTGCAATTGCAACATCTTTACCAGTTTTAATTTGTCCGTCAGTTTGTAAAACTACTCTTGATCTAAGGTTATTCATTACGAGAGTTTGATGCGTCTCTGCCACTCCAAGTTCCCATGGAAGTCCTGCATGCTTAATCGAAGTTAGTGGAGAAGCTCCAGTTCCTCCATCATGTCCAGCTATAACCAAGTGGTCCGTTTTTGCTTTNACAACTCCTGCTGCTATTGTCCCAACCCCGACTTCAGAAACTAATTTCACACTGATTCTTGAGGTTCTNTTAGCATTTTTTAAATCATGTATCANTTGTGCTATGTCTTCAATTGAGTAGATATCATGATGTGGAGGAGGACTGATTAGCCCAACNCCAGGAGTAGAATGTCTGATTTTAGCNATATAGTCATCAACCTTTTTCCCNGGTAATTCNCCGCCCTCGCCAGGCTTAGCTCCTTGTGAGATCTTTATCTGAAGTTCATCAGAATTTGTTAGATATCTCATTGTCACACCGAATCTACCTGAAGCCACTTGTTTGATTGCTGATCTCTTAGAAATTCCTGATTTGTCTGGCTTGAATCTAATGGGATCTTCACCTCCTTCTCCAGTATTCGATTTTCCCCCCAATTGGTTCATCGCAATTGCGAGTGATTCATGAGACTCAGTTGATATAGACCCTAAGCTCATAGCTCCAGTAGCAAATCTTTTAACAATCTCTTTTTCACTTTCAACTTNATCAAGGCTTATCGGATCATTTTTGCTTTTGAATTTCAGCAAACCTCTTAGAGANCTTTGTTTAGTTGAGACTTCATTNGCATGTTTAGCAAAAGCCCAATAAGCATCCTCATTATTAGTTCTAGCAGCNAACTGAAGGCTAGAGATGGTTTTGGGATCCCACATATGTGAATCACCGCCATTTCTCCAATGAAAGTCACCTGGATTTGGTAGGGTGGATACATTTAACTCTTCCTCCGGATAGCCAAGGTANTGTCTTCTTTTTTGTTCATCAAACAAGGCTTCAAATGTGATTCCTTCTACTCTGCTTGCTGTTCCNGGAAAGGATTCGTCGATTATTTCANTAGAAAGACCAACGGCNTCAAATATCTGAGCTCCTTTGTAAGAGTGGAGAGTGGAGATTCCCATTTTAGCCATCACTTTCAATATTCCTTTTTTCGTACCTGTCTTGTAGGCACTTANAATNGACGATTCATCAGGGAGATTCTTGTCTTTTANGGAGCCATCTTTGAGAGATTGGAATAATGATTCGTAAGCAAGGTAAGGATTNACAGCATCGGCTCCATAGCCAAATANCANGCAGTGATGATGAACTTCTCTTGCCTCTCCAGTTTCTATAACTATACCTATTTTTGTTCTTAGCTGACTCTCAACAAGATGATGATGAATAGTCGAACATGCTAGAAGAGAGCTGAGTACCATATCTGATTTTGANATATTCTTNTCTGAAAGGATGATGAATGAATAACTATCTTTTATTGCATCTTCGGCTTCTATGCAAATTTCCTTTAACCTTTGTTTCATTCCTTCAAGTCCGCTTCTAGCTTCAAAAGTTAAGTCGATAGTTTTAGTTTTCCATGTNCNTATNGAAATATTTTTAATCGAATTGAGTTCTGCATTNGANAGGATTGGATTAGTTATTTTGAGCCTTCTTACATTATTCTCATCATTTTCNAAAAGGTTGCCTTCAGGTCCAATGAGACACTCTAGAGACATAATCACTTCTTCTCTAATCGAGTCTATTGCTGGATTTGTTACTTGTGCAAAAAGTTGTTTGAAATAGTCGTAAAGTAGTCTGGGTTTGTCAGACAAGCAAGCTAAAGCTGCNTCATTTCCCATTGAACCTAGAGGATCTCTTAACTCCGAAACTAGAGGCATAAGCATGAATTGCATNGTCTCAGTCGTGTAACCAAATGCTCTCATCCGAGCAATCAAGTCTTCTCTAACTGAAGTTGTATCTTCTTTTGTCTTTAAGGTTTCTAATTCAACTATTTTGTCATTCCATAGCTCATACGGACTTTGTTCAANAATCTCGGATTTNATTTCCTCATCGGGAATCATCTTGCCTTTATCAAAATCTATGAGGAACATTTTGCCAGGCTGCAATCTTCCCTTTTTTATTACTTTTTCAGGCTTGATTGGCANAACACCAACTTCTGATGCCATTATGACTGTGTTATCTTCGGTTAAATAATATCTGCTTGGTCTTAGCCCNTTCCTGTCTAAAACAGCTCCAACTTTTCTACCATCAGTAAAAACTATTGAAGCCGGTCCATCCCAAGGCTCAATCATAGAAGAGCTAAACTGGTAAAAAGCTTTCTTTTGTTGAGACATATTCTTATCAGATTGCCAAGCTTCNGGGATCATCATCATTACAGATTCTTGCAGACTTCTGCCTGATAAAATTAGAAACTCTAGGACATTATCAAAACTTCCTGAATCTGTGCAGTCTAATTCTGTTATNGGAAAAAGTTTATTTATGTCGTCGCCGAAAAGNTCACTACTTACAGTACCTTGTCTGGCTTTCATGGCGTTCATATTTCCCTTGAGAGTNTTTATCTCGCCGTTGTGGCACATATACCTATTTGGTTGAGCTCTATCCCATGAAGGGAAAGTATTTGTGCTAAACCTTGAGTGCACCATTGCCAAGTGAGTCTCGAAATCTTTATTCTCTAGATCAGGATAGAAAGGGAACAGTTGTGCCGGTGTAAGCATGCCCTTATAAACNATGACAGAAGTAGAAAGACTGCACACATAGAAAAGCTTNGCCTCNCAAAGTTCATCGTTTCCTCTGATTTTATGACTTATTTGTTTTCTTATAAGGTATAACTTTCTATCGAANTCATCTTGTTCAANATCAGCACCTGATTTTATGAATATTTGTTTTATGGTGGGTTGAGCTTTTCTAGANGCAGGNCCTACATCTGCTTTATCCGCATCGACAGGTACATCTCGCCACCCTAAGCATTCTTGACCTTCATCGTATATAACTGATTCTGTTATCTTTATACATAACTGTTTTTGTTCTTCATCNACAGGTAGAAATATGTTGCCAACAGCATAGGAACCAAAATTCGGAAGTTTGATACCAAGTTTTTTTGCCTCAGCTCTGAAAAACTTATCGGGTAAAGCTACTAAAATACCAGCTCCATCCCCGGTATTTTCTTCAAANCCACATCCCCCTCTGTGATCCATTTTCGAGTTCACATTGAAAGCATCATCCATAATTTTTCTGGACGGCACACCTTTTATGTTTGCGACCAGGCCAACNCCGCAAGANTCTTTCTCGAATTGTGGGTCATAAAGTCCCTTTTTTTCAGGGAAACCGAATCTGTACTTATTTTTAAGCTTTAAACTCATTGTAGTTTTGGATTATTAACTCTTAGATTATTCCTTTGCTAAAAGGCAATTACTAAGTAGCGCGCAGGTATNTGATTGTACCTTTTGTTGATCAATCTGGAAAGATTGACTAGGAAATAATCATAGACTTCATTATTTTTAGGGAATCAACATTAGATACAATTTTTGGCTTGCCTATTTCACTTAAAAGTATGAAATTTAAATTATTTCCAACTTTCTTCTTATCTGAAGACATATAATTTAATAATTTTTCAGCTTTGAATTCCATTTGAAACTGTTTTTCGCTTAGTATCTTGGAGATAAGTTTCTTTATTTTATCTGCTGTTTCGACTTTCAGACCTACTTCTTCTATAGAAAGGTTTAACGCCATGATCATTCCTATTGCAACTGCTTCTCCGTGAGAAAATTCGCNGAAGCTACCATACAGTTCTATCGCGTGTCCGTATGTATGGCCAAGATTTAGAATTTTCCTAATACCTTGCTCTCTCTCATCTTGTTCAACTATCGAAGCTTTTATTTCAATTGATCTATAAACTGTCTCTTCTAATTCTTCGTCTTTTATTTCAACTAGGTTATGAAAGTTCGCATATAGCCATTCAAAAAAGTNATCTCCTGATAGTAATGAATGTTTAATTACTTCCGCTAATCCTTCGTTTATCTGTCTNATGGACAAGCTACGCAGCAAACTCATATCTGTTATGACTTTAACAGGTTGATGGAATGCACCAATCATATTCTTTCCTAGAGGATGATTAATGGCAGTTTTTCCACCGACAGATGCATCAACTTGAGATAATAATGTAGATGGTAGAAGAACAAAATCAACGCCTCTTTGATAAGTGGAAGCGGCAAAACCTGTTATGTCACAAGTAATGCCNCCGCCGAGCGCAAAAAGTATGCACTCTCTGCTAAATTTGAGCTCCATAAGCTTGTCATGAATTAAATTTANAGTTTTGTAAGATTTATTTTCTTCAGTTGCTTCAATGTTTATTTTAGAAAAATTAGAGGACATACCTTTGAGTATTGCACTGACCTCTTTTTGTATATGTACTGGAACTCCTGAATCAATTATCAAAAGTGATTCTCTATTTGAAAACTCTTTAATATATTGTTCATTCAGTAANTTATTTCCAACTAAAACATCATAGGTTTTTGAATTAGTTTGTATTGATAATTGTTTCATGATTNTCTATTTAATTTTTCCAAGATGAAGTTTACAGTTTGATTAGAATCTTCTGTCTCATTTATGATGATGTCTGCCAAGTTCTCATAAATAGGATTCCTTTTCTTCGCGAGATCTCTAAGTGTGCTCTCTTTATCCAATGTGTTTTGTAAAAGAGGTCTATTTTTATCATTCATTGTTCTTTCAAGTTGACTCTGAATACTAGTTTCAAGGTATATAACTGTACCTTTTTTTAAAAGTTTAGTGTTTTCTGCTTTTAAAATTATTCCTCCTCCAGTAGAAATTACGTATTTATTTTCATGTATTATTTTATTGAGAACTTGATATTCTCTTTCTCGGAATTTTGCCTCGCCTTCGACATCGAAGATCCAAGAAATGCTCGCACCTGCGCTCCTCTCAATTTCTGCATCGGTATCAAAAAACTGCAGGCCCAATTTTTTTGAAAGTTTTCTTCCTACAACAGATTTACCTGAAGCCATGGGCCCGATTATTATAAGCTTCATTGAGTTATTATAACCCTTAGATGTTTGTTCATTTAAAGACATATTGGGAATTTATTTCGGATATTAAATTAATCCGTCTTTTCNNCATNCTTTTCTTGCTTGTTGTCATGAGTGTTACAAGCTTGAATATTTACATTGATAGCAAANTACCTAATGAACAGACCATAAAAGATATAGAGCTTCAAATACCTTTGAAAATTTATTCTTCTGATCGTAAATTGATTGGTGAGTTTGGTGAGCAAAGAAGAACTGCCTTAAAATTTGATGATATTCCTCCACATTATATCAATGCAGTCTTAGCCGCTGAGGATGATAATTTCTTTTTTCACTCAGGGGTTAGTTACTCGGGTCTGATTAGATCCATGTACAGACTTTTACTTTCTGGCAGAATTCAGGGAGGAGGCAGTACGATAACCATGCAAGTTGCTGGCAATTATCTTACTAGTAGAGATGTCAGTTTATATAGAAAAGTTAAAGATATATTCTTGGCTTACAGATTAGAAAATTCTTATACAAAAAAAGAAATCTTTGAGTTTTACGTAAACAGAATATTTTTTGGGAATAGGGCTTATGGAATAGCCGCTGCTAGTGAGGTTTATTATGGAAAGTCTCTTTCTGAATTGAATCTTGCTCAATGGGCAATGATAGCAGCATTGCCTAAAGCTCCGTCTTCGATAAATCCATTAGTGAATGAAAAAAGGGCTTTACAGAGGAGAAATTGGATTTTAGAGAGGATGTTGAAACTGGACTTTATCCATCCAGAACAATTTGATCTAGCAATCAAAGCTCCGTTAACAGCAAAATACTATGGTTTAGTTTCTGAAGTTGAAGCACCTTATGTTGCTGAAGAGGTTAGGCGCTATATGATTCGAGAATATGGATTAAAGGCGTATTCAGAGGGCTTGGAAGTTCATACAACTATAAATTCAAANTTTCAGAATGCGGCGTCCTTGTCATTGAGAAAAGGATTAGAGGAGTACGATAAAAGGCANGGTTATAGACAGNCTGAAAATATATCTACTGTTTTTCCTCAAGGTTTTCTCCAAAGTTCTCGTTCAGAGCAAATTTCATTATTAAATGACTTTTTCAATGTTGATTCAGATTCTCTTGAAAAAATGAATTCAGGTTTTGATGAAGTTTTCAAACTTTTAGAAAAATTTAGTCAAACTAAATCTCGCTTTATAGGCGTTGNTATNGATAATTCAGGGATCTTAGAAGTATTGACAAATGGAGGAGAAATCATCGATGTAAAATGGTCGGAAGATTATAGTTGGGCAAGACCGTACATAAGTGAAAATCGCAGAGGAGCTAAACCAAGGTCTTTTAAGGACATAGTTGCTTTNGGAGATTTGGTATGGATAGAAAGAGATGAAGTCACTCAAACTTTTTCACTTACTCAAATACCCGAAGCACAAAGTGCTTTAGTTTCATTAAATCCGANTTCAGGAGGTATCTTAGCTTATGTTGGTGGTTATGATTTTTACCTCAGTAAATTCAATAGGGCTGAACAAGCTTCGCCACTATTAGGTTCTAATTTCAAACCATTTCTATACGCAGCAGCCTTTTCCGAGAATTTCACTCCTTCGTCATTAATAAACGACGCACCAATTGTTTTTGAAGACAAGGCATTAGANGAAAAGTGGAGACCAAGAAATGCTAGTGGACGTTTTTATGGTCCNACTAGGCTAAGAGAAGGTTTGTTGCAGAGTAGAAATCTAGTTTCAGTAAGACTGCTAAGAGAGGTTGGAGTAGAGAAAGTAAGGACTTATGCAGAAAAATTTGGATTTGATAGAGAAAGGTTACCTGCAGACCTTTCTCTATCATTAGGGACGGCATCACTTAACCCTCTCAGCAATGCTGCAGCATATTCCGTATTTGCAAATGGAGGAAAAAAAATTGAGCCTTATTTAATATCAAAGATATTGGATAGAAAGGGAAATCTGATATTTGAAAGAGTTTCCAATAATCCAGAGCAGGTAATAGATGAAAGGATTGCTTTTTTAATAAATGATATTTTGAAAGAGGCTGCGTCAAGGGGAACAGCAAGAAAAATTTCTCAACTTAACAGAAATGATTTTTCTGGAAAAACGGGAACAACTAACAAAGCTGANAGTACATGGTTNACTGGATANAATGAACATATAGTCTCATCTGTCTGGGTAGGATTTGACCAACCAAAAAGCTTAGGCGATAGAGAGTTNGGTTCCACAGTAGCTTTGCCCATATGGTTAGATTACAAAAGCAAAATAGTTAATGATCTCCCCTTATCTCAAAAACTTCCACCTGAGGGCATATCAATAGTTAAAATTGATAAAGAGTCGGGAAAATTGGCAAGCCCAAGAAGTTCTGGAGTCCTTTTTGAATATTTTTTGGAAGAAAAATTACCTAATTAGCCACCAAAGCATTCACAAGAAACTCAAATTGATCTTTAACTCTTTTGGAAGGAGCATCTTGGAAACCTGACCTAACAAATTGCTGTATAAATCCTTCAGCACTTGCNAGTAATAAATTTGCTGATGATGCAGTAGGAAGAGCTAATTTAGCTTTTGTTGTCTGTTCATATTTTTGTAAGTTTTGCTTAATTATCAATTCAATTTTTGACATCATTTGTCCTATTCTTTCATCTAGGGTAGTTTCGTCTATTGAAAAGGCTTCTCTTGTTAAGAGTCTCGCTAACCCAGGATTTTTTTCGCTAAAGTTAACAAGCAGATTTAGTATTTTTTTTGTTTTTTCAAGATAATCGCTGTCAGAGGTATTGATGGTTGCAATGAGGTCAAAAATATTTTGTTCACAGAAATCAACTAGACCTGAATAAATTTTTCTTTTGCTAGGAAAATGTCTATAAATCGCTGCCTCAGTAATGCCACACTGGTTAGCCAACAAGGCGGTTGTAATTTTTACAGGACCTTTCTGTCCTAACATCGAGGCTAAATTTTGCATAATATCTAGTTGACGTGGTTTTAGACGATCCATGAAATTAGCTTATCATAGTTCCCACACCCTCTTCAGTAAGCACTTCTAGGAGGACAGCATGAGGCACTCTCCCATCAATTATATGTGCGGATTTAACTCCATTTCTTTTGGCATTTAATGCAGCTAAAAGCTTTGGTACCATACCGCCTTGAATGAACTTTTCATGAAGAAGTTTTTGACCCTTGACTAGAGAGATACTAGATATGAGATTATTTTTTGAGTCATTTATTCCGCTAACATCTGTGAGTAAAATCAGCTTCTCTGCTTTTAATGCCTGAGCAACTTCTCCTGCAACAACATCAGCATTTATATTTAAAAACTGCTTTTTTCTGTTTTGGCCAATAGGAGCTATAACAGGTATTAAATCTTTTTTTAAACTAAGTTTTAACTCTTTTGTAAAAATTTTATCCACTTCTCCCACATATCCTAAGTCAATAGTATCGTTTTGTTTTTTCGAGGCTTTAATTATTTTGTATTTCTTATGATTAAAAGGAATACCTATCCCTCCATGAGTTCGCAGAGACTGAATAATTTCACTATTTATATTTTCTCCCAAAACTTTTTTTACCACTTTCATAGAAGATCTAGTAGTTATCCGATGTCCATCTATAAATTTTGAATTTATACCAGCTTTTTTTAATTCTTTCCCTATTTGCGGACCTCCACCATGAACAATTACAGGATTCATCCCGACTAGTTTCATCAGCGTAATATCTCTTGCAAAACTATCCTGAAGTGATTTTTTGGTCATGGCAGCTCCTCCATATTTAACCACTATTATTTTATTATTAAATTTTCTTATATACGGAAGGCCTTCACTTAATACTGAGGCTATATTTTCAGCTTGTTTTCTTGTTATTCTCATTTTTAAAAATCTGGTGCGTCATGCTTTATTTTTTTTAGGTTTTGTTTAAAGATTTCCTTTATTTCTTTTAGCACTTTTTCTGTTTGAGCCTCAAATCTCAGTACCAAAGCGGGTGTTGTATTTGAAGCCCTTAATAAACCCCAT
>PAOE01000005.1 GCA_002707915.1 Gammaproteobacteria bacterium | reverse complement strand
AAAACAATTCCACATATTCTAAGATATCAGAAGTTGCTGAGCGGCAATCCATTCCGCCAGCCTACCTTGAGCAAATTTTTAGCTTCTTAAGGAAAGCTGGTATTTTGTCTGCAGTAAGAGGCCCCAAAGGAGGTTTCAAGTTATCTAGGTCTAGTAAAGAGATAATGATAGGCGAAATTATAAATGCTGTTGAAAAAAAAATGGATGCTACACAGTGTTCAGGAGAGGGAACCTGTAATGGTGGATCAAAATGTATAGCACATAATTTTTGGATAGATTTCAATGAGAATGTTAATGATTTTTTGATGGCAAAGTCCTTGGACGATGTTATTTCAGAAAGGAGAGGTATTCATAACTTAAGCTCAAAACAAGATGTTTTAATTGCAACAGGATAATTTATGAAACTACCTATATATTTAGATTACGCATCCACTACACCAGCAGACCCAAGGGTCGTAAAAAAAATGCAAGATTGCTTATCATTAGATGGTAACTTTGGAAATCCTGCTTCACGATCTCATGCTTTTGGTTGGAAAGCAGAAGAAGCAACTGAGGAAGCTAGACAGCATGTAGCTGATCTGGTGAACTGTGATCCACGAGAAATTGTGTGGACTTCAGGTGCAACTGAGTCAGACAACCTTGCAATAAAAGGTGCAGCAACATTTTATAAATCCAAAGGTAATCATATTATTACTTCAAAGATTGAACATAAAGCTGTCCTTGATAGCTGTCGTCAGCTTGAAAGAGAGGGATTTGAAGTCTCTTATCTTGAACCAAATAACAATGGCATTATTACTCCATCTCAAGTTAGAGCTGCGATTACTAGCAATACTATCCTCGTTTCACTCATGCACATTAATAACGAAATTGGTGTAATCAATGATATTGAGGCTATAGGTAATATCACTAAAGATGCAGGAGTAGTATTTCATGTAGATGCTGCTCAAAGCACCGGTAAACTTCCAATTGATTTATCGGTTATGAATATTGATCTTATGTCTTTTTCAGCGCATAAAACCTATGGTCCAAAAGGAATTGGTGCTCTTTATGCAAGGAGGAAACCTAGAGTGAGACTAGAAGCTCAGATTCATGGGGGTGGACATGAAAGAGGAATGAGGTCAGGTACTCTTGCAACTCATCAAATAGTTGGAATGGGAGAGGCATTTAGAATTGCCAAGTTAGAGATGGAAAATGATAATGCAAGGATTACAGCTCTGAGAGAAAAATTTTGGAATGGCATTAAAGATATGGAAGAAGTATACCTGAACGGAGATGAGTCTTTAAGAGCCGCTGGATTTTTGAATGTAAGTTTCAATTATGTAGAAGGTGAATCTTTAATAATGGCCTTGAAAGACATAGCCGTTTCATCAGGATCTGCTTGCACATCAGCAAGCTTAGAGCCTTCATATGTTCTCCGCGCCTTAGGATTAAAAGACGAGTTAGCTCACAGCTCAATAAGGTTTGCTATTGGCAGATTTACCACCGAAGAAGAAGTAAATTATACAATTGATCTTGTTAAGGATTCTGTTGAAAAACTTAGGACCTTATCGCCTTTATGGGATATGTATAAAGATGGTGTTGATATGGATTCAATTGAATGGGCTGAGGGCTAAAACTAAAAAGGAAAAATTATGGCATACAGTAAAAAAGTTGTAGAAAAATTTGAGAATACATTAAACGAACCAGAAAAAAATAGTGTTGGTAGATGGGATCCGTCAGATTCTGATATTGGAACTGGTATGGTTGGAGCCCCGGCCTGCGGTGACGTAATGAGGCTCCAAATAAAATGCGCACCAAAGAATAACAGTCACGTAATTAGCGACGTTAAATTCAAAACTTATGGTTGTGGTTCAGCAATTGCTTCCTCAAGCGAGCTAGTTGACATGTTGGTGGGTAAAACCTTGGAAGAAGCTAAGGAAATAAAAAATAAGGATATAGCTGAGGCTTTGGACCTCCCTCCAATTAAGATTCATTGTTCAGTTCTTGCAGAAGATAGTATCCAGAAAGCAATCGAGGATTACGAGTCAAAGTTATAACATGTCAGATAACACAGTTACATCCTACACACCTGCTGAATTCAGTTTGACAGAATCAGCTGTAGAACACTTTGCATCAAACTTAGATGGACATCTCTATAAAGGGATAAGGCTTTCAGTTTCTGAATCTACTGGTTGTTCTGGATACACCTACCAAATTGACTATGTTGAGAAAATTAGCAAGGATGACCTTGTTTTCAATTTTGACAAAATCTCAATTTTTATCGATCCAGATTCATTTAAGTTCTTAAAGGGAACAAAAGTTGACTTTCAAGTCGAAGGAGTTAATGAGGGAGTAAAATTTCTTAATCCAAATGTCAAAGCAATTTGCGGTTGCGGCGAAAGCTTTGAAATAAATACTTAACTTCACATGACAAAAATTCGAGTCTTCCCTCATGAAGAATTATGNCCTGAAGGTAAAGAAATAGACGCTGAGTCAGGAGAGATACTTGCTGAAGTNTTATTGCAAAACCAAATAAANATCGAACATGCTTGTGAGTTATCTTGCGCNTGCACNACNTGTCATGTGATTGTTAGAAAAGGTTTTGAGAGTCTATGTNAAGCATCAGATGATGAAGAGGATATGTTGGATAAAGCTTGGGGTCTTGAATCTGAGTCAAGGCTTAGTTGCCAGGTGGAGATCACGGATACTGATCTCGATGTCGAGCTTCCTAAGTACACTATTAATATGGTCTCGGAGAATCACTAATGCTCTGGACAGATGTAAATGACATAGCAGTTGAACTTTTTGAAAAGTTTCCGGATCTTGATCCTACATATATCCTTTTTACTGACTTAAGGGAGATGATAATGAATCTTGAAAATTTTGAGGATGATCCTGATAGATCCAATGAAAAAATTCTAGAAGCTATTCAGATGTTATGGCTCGAAGAGAGAGAATAGATATTATTAATTGAAACAGTATAATGCGCTTTTTTTTAACTAGGGGGAAAAGATGGCAATAGAGCAAACACTATCAATAATTAAACCTGATGCAGTAGCAAAAGGGCATGTTGATGAGATCTGTAAAAGGCTTGAAGATGCTGGATTAAATATAATTGACAAGAAAAGTCTTCACTTAGATCAAGAAAAAGCTGAAGGCTTCTATATTGAACACAAGGGGAAGTCTTTTTTCGCTGATCTTATTGCTTTTATGACATCAGGACCTGTTCAAGTACAGATTTTAGAAGGAGAAAACGCAATATCTAACTATAGAGAAGTTATGGGAAACACTAATCCAAAAGAGGCCGATGCTGGTACCTTAAGAGCAGACTTCGCTGAATCAATTGATGCAAATGCTGTTCATGGTTCAGATTCTCCTGAATCAGCTAAACGAGAAATAAGTTACTTTTTTGGCTGAATTAAATGGAACAGTGAAAAATAGTGATGACAATTCTGTAGGAAAAATTCTATCCTCCGCTAGGAAGAAAAAAAGACTGAGATATAAGAAATTATCCTCAGAGCTAAAAATTGATGAAGTTTATCTAATTGCTTTAGAAGAAGAGAATTTTTCACTAATACCTGGTGGTGAAGCATATATAAAAGGCTTTTTAAGGGCTTACGCAAGAAAACTGGATCTAAATCCAGACATAATAATAGACAAATATAACGAAAGGTTAGTTCTATTAAGTGAAAATTCTACAAGGGAGTCAGTTAATTCGAACAGAGCTATTTTTAATAAACTAAAGGAGTATCCTGCTTCATTATCTTTGCTAGCTTTTATCTCGACATTACTACTTTTATTTTTTTTAACAGATGTTATTTTCGAGCGTAATTCTCCTATAAAGATTGTTGAGGTTTCTAAACAAAAGTTCCCAGAAGATGGAGAAGCAGAGATTACTATAGAAGAGCAATCGAATAAAAATTTCCAAGAGACAATAGCACCTAAGCAAGAAAACAAAACTTTAAATTCCCCCAAAATAAAAATCAAAGATAATGTACTTTATGAAGAACTTGATATTCAAGTTGGCACTAAATCAAATAACGAAGAGATAATCTCAAAGGATCAATTACAATTAAAAGTGCTTGGCGATTGCTGGTTGGAGGTTTACTCGAAGGAAGAAAGGCTTCTTTATAAATTAGCTAAAGCAGGAGAAAACTACTCTTTTAAAGTTACATCAGTAAAAGTCATTGCAGGAAACTCTAAAAACATAGAACTNTCATATAATGATGAGNTTGTGAGTCTAGAAAGACTGACTAATAGGAANCAAGTGAGTTGTATAGTTTTGCCTGTTGGAGCTTGTAGTGAATTCTGAACACCAGATAATTAGAAGAAAAACACGGAAGATCTTTGTTGGAGATGTCCCAGTAGGTGGTGATTCTCCTATCACTGTTCAAAGCATGACAAATACCTTAACCAATGATGTTGAGTCTACTTCAGATCAAATTAAGCAGTTATCTGATGCTGGGGCAGATATAGTTAGGGTTTCTGTGCCTGATCAAGAGGCTGCAGATGCCTTCAGGAAAATAAAAAAAAGGTCTCCAGTTCCCCTTGTAGCCGACATTCATTTTGATTACACAATGGCTCTAGAAGCAATCAAAGGCAAAGCTGACTGCATAAGAATTAATCCTGGAAACATTGGAAAGGAAGAAAAAATCAGAGAAGTTATAGCAGCAGCAAAAGATACAAATACTCCAATCAGGGTTGGGATAAATGCTGGATCATTGGAGAGAAAACTTCAAGTTAAATATGGAGAGCCAAATTCAGATGCTCTTGTTGAGTCGGCGATGAATCACATAAATATTTTAAAAAAATATAACTTTGAAGACTTTAAGTTAAGCATCAAAGCATCGGATGTACATTTAACAATTGAAAGCTATAAAAAAATATCCAAGTTAATTGATCAACCTTTGCATCTAGGCATAACTGAGGCAGGTGGCTTTAGGTCTGGGACTGTTAAATCAGCAATGGGGCTTGGTTCTTTGTTGATGGAGGGGATTGGAGATACTATCAGGATATCTTTAGCTTCTGATCCTGTAGATGAAGTAAAAGTTGGATGGGATATTCTCAGGAGTTTAAAATTAAGATCAAGGGGCATAAATTTTATAGCTTGTCCAAGTTGTTCGAGAATGAATTTTGATGTTATCGGAACAATGAATAAATTAGAGTCACGACTAGAAGATATTAAAGAGGACTTAGACGTCGCAGTGATTGGTTGCTATGTAAACGGCCCAGGTGAATCTAAGCATACAGATATTGGAGTTACTGGTGGATCGCCCAAGAATCTGATCTATATCAATGGAAAGCCGGACCATAAAGTTGATAGCGATAATCTAGCTGAACATCTTGAAGCTCTAATTAGGGCTAAGGTAAAGGAGAAAAGTGAGGCTAAAAAAAATCTCATAATAAAAAATTGATGGCAAAAATACAGACTATAAGAGGAATGAACGATCTTAGTCCGTTAGAGGTCAAGAGTTGGTCGCATTTAGAAAAAGTTTTAAAGTCAATTGTAAGTTCTTATGGTTATCAGGAAATTCGTTTTCCAATAGTTGAGAAAAGTGAATTATTCACAAGATCGAATGAGGCAGCGGACATCGTCACAAAAGAGATGTATGTTTTTCAAGACAAAGGCGGAGAAAGCGTTGCCTTGAGACCTGAGGGTACTGCAGGTTGTGTCAGAGCAGCAATTGATAATGATCTCATCAGAACTGATAAGGCGAGACTTTGGTATTCGGGACCGATGTTCAGATATGAGAGACCTCAGAAAGGCCGCTCAAGACAATTTCATCAATTTAGTGCTGAAGTATTTGGCTTAAACTCTCCCGAAGTCGATGCTGAACTAATATTCATGACTGCAAGGTTTTGGAAAGAACTCGGTATCGAAAATGAAGTAAGACTCGAGATAAATAACTTAGGTGATGAAAAAGCGAGAAAATATTTTTCTGAGTCTTTAGTAGATTTTTTAAGTTCCAAAAAAAATGATTTAGATGAAGATTCAAAAAGGAAACTGTTGGAAAACCCGCTGAGAATTTTAGATTCCAAGTCAATCGAGATTCAAGATATTCTTAAAGATGCTCCAAGCATAGAAGATTTTTTAGATGAATCTTCCAGAAGTCACCTTGATAAACTGTTAAATATTTTAGATCAAGCAAAAATCGATTATTCTTTGAATCCAAGACTGGTTAGGGGATTGGATTACTATAATCATACCGTATTCGAATGGAAAACAGATTTATTAGGCTCCCAAGATACAATTCTTGGAGGAGGTCGTTACGATCATCTTGTGGAGGAGCTCGGTGGCAAGCCTTGTCCGGCAGTTGGCTTCTCTCTAGGATTGGAAAGATTAGTATTGTTACTTACCGAGACAAACAAATTACATATTAGAGAAGATTTAGATATTTACTTTATATGTTTATCTGAAGAGGCAGCGAAGAGAGCTATAATAATTGCAGAGGAATTAAGAGACTCCAATCCATCATTGTCGATAAAGAGCAATTTAGGATTAGAAAGTCCTTCATCTCAATTTAAGAAAGCAGATAAATCTGGTGCTAAAATAGCATTGATAATTGGGGAAGAGGAATTATTAAATGACGAAATTTCATTTAAAGATTTAAGAATTAAATCAGAACAAAAAAAACTTTCTCTTGAAGAAGTAAAATCAGAAATCAGTAACTCTATAACAAATAATCATGTCTAATTTTTTTTCCGCCTCTCAAGAAGAACAACAAGAGATCCTTTTAGGTCTATGGGATAGATATAAGTATTTAATCGTCCTAGTGCTTGTCGCACCAATTTTCTTTATTGTGAGTAGAGATTATTTATTATCTTCTTCGGAAGAGAGTGATTTTATCTCAGCTACTTTGTATCAAAGTTACTTGGAAACAGAAGATAAAAAGTTCGGAGACAAAATCCTGCAAGATTTTTCAAATACNGTCTATGCTGACTTTGTAAGATTAAACGAGGCAAAGAAATCTTTTAAATCAGATGAGTTTGAAGAGGCCATTCAATACTTAAATTTGGTAATTAATAACAATCCNATTTCAGGTGAAGAATTTAANCCCNTAAGGGTTGCAGCTCAAATAAGACTTTCTAAAATTTACATGGAACANAGTAAATATAAAGAGGTTATTCAATTATTCGAGAATTCTGAACTATTAACCTCATCAATGCTTGAGATAAAAGGAGATGCCCAAAATAAATTAGGTGATTATTCTGCTGCACGAGTTAGCTATCTGCTTGCCCTGCAGAATAGTACTAACCAAGCTTCTCAAGCTATGATAAATATGAAAATTTCAGATTTGGATGGTGGAGACATTGAGTAAATTTCGCTTTCCACTATTAGTGTCTTTAATTTTTGTGCTTTCNAGCTGCTCATCATTGAGCTGGATGAAATTCTGGGGTGATGAAGAGGAAGAAGAGGGTCCAACTGAACTTTATTCNATAGAGGAAAAGCGTGAGCTTGTCAGAGAATGGAGCTCATCATTAGGAAATGATTTTCTTTACGGAAGGCTTATCCCGGCTGTTTATGACGAAAAAGTTTATTTTCTTAATTCAAGCGGGTACCTCATCGCAATTGATTTAAATTCGGGTAAGAAAGTTTGGTCAAAAGATACTGAGGAAATAATCTCTACTGGAATTGATGCTAATTATAAAACTATAAGTTACAGCACATTTGATGGACAGTTAGTTGCTTTGAGTCACAAAGATGGAAAGGAGCTTTGGCGAACTGAAATTTCAAGTGAAAGCCTATCTCCCCCTATCAATACAGGCAATCATATTATTCTTCAAACTGTAGATGGAAGGGTGAGTGGTTTTAATGCAAAAAATGGAGAGCGAGATTGGTTTTATCAAGCAGTATTACCAAGTCTCACATTAAGAGGAACTTCATGGCCCCTTTTGGAAGAAGGTTTTATTTTTACAGGTTTTGCAAATGGCAAAGTGGCAATGATTTATCCCGATTCGGGAGCTGTCAGACTTGAGTTGCCAATCACNCTTAATGAAGGAAAATCGGAGCTCGAAAGGATAGTTGATGTTGATGGACGGTCCCTGATAGCTAATGATTTATTGATTGCAGCATCCTATCAAGGAAATATCATAGCTATTAATCTTCGTGATGGTAGACCTGCCTGGCAGGAAGAAGTATCAACTGTAAAGGATCTTACTTCAAATGGAAATAGAGTTGTAGTTGTTGATAGCAAGAGTATTTTNAAGGCATTTGGACTTGCTACTGGTGCGCTGATATGGGACCAAGAAGATCTACAGTTGAGAGAGTTAACTNCGCCAGTTTCAATAAGTAATTTAATTGTTGTTGGAGACTTAGAAGGTTATGTGCATCTTTTGAATGCACAAACTGGAAATTTTGAAGGAAGAGAGAAGGTCTCAAGAAATCCAATTAAAGAGATTGTCTCTAAAGGATCCTATCTTCTCATTTCAGATTCTGCAGGAAGAGTACAGAAATTCTCTCTAAAGTGAGCGATTTTGGATATCTGAGCCATGTCGATTGCAGCTATTATCGGTAGACCAAACGTAGGTAAATCCACCATTTTTAACATATTAACTGGATCCAAGTCTGCAATAGTAGCTGACTTTTCTGGTATAACACGAGATAGGAAGTATGGAAATCTTAAAGATAGCTTAATCAGCTTAATTGATACTGGTGGATTAAATGAGGAATCGGATGATATTTCTTTCATCATAAAGGAACAAACCGATTTAGCTATACAAGAAGCAGATGTTATTTTGTTTGTAGTTGATGCTATAGATGGCCTCCTTCCATTAGATAAAGAAATATCTCTATCATTAAGAAAACAAAACAAAGAAATAATTTTGTTGGTTAACAAAACTGACAATGAAATGTTGGAAGAGTCGGCATCTGAATTTAATTCTCTGGGTTTTAAAAAAATTGTTTTTTTGTCTGCATCTCACAACAGAGGTTTTCACGAACTTAGAGAAATACTTTCTGAATTCGACCAGGAGGAATTCAATGAGAATGCTTTATCTGATGACTCCCTTAAGCTTTCAATTATTGGTAGGCCAAACGCAGGTAAATCAACACTTGTGAACGCTTTGATTGGAGAAGATAGATTAGTAGTTTCTTCTTTATCAGGCACTACAAGAGATTCAATTGACGTTCCTTTGGAAATGAATGGAGAGAAGTTCACTCTTATTGATACAGCNGGAATGAGGCGCAAAAGATCAATTAAAGAAAATCCAGAAAAATTTTCTGTCTCAAAATCTATAGATTCAATCAAAAGGTCTGATTTAGTGATATTGCTAGTGGATGGTTCTGAAAATATTGTCGATCAAGATATACATCTCTTGGGACTAACACTAGCGATCGGAAGACCGGTAATTCTGGTGGCAAATAAAATTGATTTGCTTACTAGAGCCGACATGGCAAATTTAGAAAATAAAATTAATCTAAAGTTAAAGTTCGCAAGCTACATAAATCTCCACTACATCTCTGCGAAAGAGAAAAAGGGTTTAAAAAAATTAATAAGATTAGCTTCTTCTAGCTATAAAGATACTTTAAAAGATTTGGATACTTCTATTCTTAATAAGATTTTAAAATACGCAGTTTTTAATCAACAACCAGCTATGTCTGGCCGCTTCAGACCTAAATTAAGGTATGCCCATTCAGGAGGAAAAACTCCTCCTCGAATTGTTATACATGGTAATAACTTGAAACAAATTCAAGANAGCTATACACGATATTTAGAAAATCATTTCAGAAAAGAATTAAATTTAGGTTCCACACCACTAGAGATTATCTACAAAGAGCAAAATAACCCTTTCAAAGATAGGACTAATAAACTAAACGTGAGGCAGCTCAAAAAAAGAAAAAGACTTATAAAGAGAAGAAAAAAGTAAACTATGATTAAAACTGCACTTACTTTTCTGTTAATCTACTTTTCCTTGCAAATAGCCTCAGACCTAAACAAAGATAATTTAAGAGATTTGAAACCTTCACCAAAAAAAATACCAGTAACTTTTGATGCTCATGGTGTAAAGAGAGTGGATAATTATTATTGGATGAGGGATGACACTAGAAAAGATCAAGAGGTCATAGACCATCTAAATACTGAGAATGCTTATCTGGAGGGATGGTTCGCTTCTGGTCTAGATGAAAGGGATAAGTTGTTTCAGGAGATAACTGATCGAATTCCAAAAAAAGAAGATTCGGTACCAATTCGTTTAAAAAATTATGAATACTTTAGAAGGTATGAACCAGAAAACGAATATGCGATTTATATAAGAAGAAAAAATAAAAACTCTGAGGAGATTGTACTGCTTGATGTAAATGAGTTGGCTCATGGCAAGGACTTCTATCAGTTAGCCAATTGGAGTATNTCTCCTAGCGAGAGTTTGATGGCCTATGCAGAGGACATAAATGGTAGGAGACAGTATTCCATAAAATTTAAAGACCTTATAAAAAGTGAGACCTATGACTATGTCATAGAGAATACATCGGGCGATATGGCATGGTCTGCAGAAGGAGATTATTTATTTTATGTTCTCAGAGATGAGGAAACACTCCTCCCTCACAAAGTATTTAGACATAAAGTTGGAACTTCTCAAGACACAGACGAGCTAGTGTATGAAGAAAAAGATACAACTTTTTATTTGTCTGTTGGCAATACACGTTCTATGGAGTTTATTGAGTTGAGCATTTCATCAACTACTAGCTCTGAAACAAGACTAATAAAATCCAATAATCCAACAAGTAGTCCTGAGATTTTTTATAAACGAGAAAAGGATCATCTCTATTCAGTTGATCACGATCCTGCAAGCGATCGTTTTTTAATTGAGTCTAACTGGAATGCAACAAACTTTAGATTGCTAGAAGTGAATCTTATTGACTCAAAAGTCAAAGAAAATTGGAAGGAAATAATACCTCACAGAGAGGCAGTACTTTTACAGGCTGTTATTCCTTTCCCTAAACATTTAGTCGTTATGGAAAGGGAGAANGGACTAAAAAAGCTTAGAATATTGGACAAAGAAAGTTTAAATTCTCGCACNNTAAATTTTAATGACCCAAGCTATACGGCTTACCTAGCATCTAATCCTGAGTATGATGTAGATAGATTTTATTTTGGTTACTCAAGCATGAGAACTCCAGATAGTTTGTTTTCTGTAAAACTGGATACTGGGCGAAAAAGGCTTTTAAAAGAAGCAGAGGTTAAAGGAATTTTTTCGTCAAGTGACTACAAAGTGGAAAGGAAATTTATTTCTGCAAGGGACGGGACACAAGTTCCTGTGTCTTTGGTTTATAGAAGAGATAGATATTTAAAAAATAAGAATCCTCTTTTCGTTTATGGTTATGGATCCTATGGTCACTCCATTGATGCAGGTTTTAGTTCTTCTAGGTTATCGCTGCTAGATCGAGGCTTTATTTTTGCTATAGCTCATATAAGAGGGGGACAAGAACTTGGAAGGCAGTGGTATGAGGATGGAAAGATTTTTAATAAGTTAAATACCTTCTATGATTTTATTGATGTTACTAAAGGNTTACTAAAGCTTGGATTGGGAGATCCGGAAAGGGTCTACGCGGGAGGTGGAAGTGCAGGTGGATTGCTCATGGGAGCAATAGTCAATATGGAGCCAGAACTATATAGTGGAATAGTTTCTAATGTTCCTTTTGTGGATGTAGTAACGACAATGTCAGATCCCAGTATTCCCTTAACAACTGGAGAATATAGTGAGTGGGGCAACCCCGAAATTAAGGAGGAATTTGAATACATTTTGCGTTATTCGCCTTACGATAATATCGATAAACTAGAATATCCTAGTATTCTAGTTACGGCTGGTCTTTGGGATTCCCAAGTTCAATATTATGAGCCTGCGAAGTATGTTGCTAAGCTTAGAGACTATAATCAAAGCGATAATCCTATAATCATGAAAGTAAACATGAGTGCAGGACATAGTGGAAATAGTGGTAGATTTGAAAGCCTCAAAGAAGTAGCAATGGAGTATGCATTTTTATTGAGGGTCGATTCAAATTGAAGGAGATAGAAGGTAAGGATACTGTATTAGATAATTCCAAAACGCTATACAGTCTTATGCTAATTATTTTATTTGTTAGCATGGGCCAATCAGTGTATTGGCAAACTATGCCAATTATCGGAAGGGAATTTAATTTTACCGAGATTGAAATCAATACCTTAGTTTCAATTTCAGCTGCAATGTTCATTGTCTTCACCCCTTTTTGGGGCAGGCTAAGTGACAAAATAGGCCGGAAAGCAGTCTTATTGATCGGACTCACAGGTTATGTTTTTTCTAATATTGTTTTTCTTTACTCAGCTTATCTAGGTTTGGTTGGACTTTTCACTGGATTCTCTTTATTGATGATTTTATTGATTTCTAGAATAATTAATTCAGCTATAGGCGCCGCATCTAGACCTGCATCAGGGGCATACGTAGCTGATGTAACTTCAGACGAAGAGAGATCCTCCGGAATGGGAAAGTTCGGAGCAGCAAATAACNTAGGTACAATTTTAGGTCCTGTTTTAGTTGGTTCACTTATTGGNATGAATGTTTTCGAAATTTCCACTCCGCAATTTGGACTGCTTACACCATTAATNGTTATGTCTTTGATAATGACAGNAGCCGCAATTNTTGTTTACGTTTATTTGCCCGATAACCACTCCACGCAACCAGAGCAGAATAAAAATCCTAGGATTGTTTTGGACTTAAGGTTGAGATACTTAATGTCGATAGGTATCATTATTTTCACAGCTTTCGCTCTTGTTCAATCTATCACNGCTTTTTATATTCAAGATAGATTTGGATTAGATCTCGACAGNACAGCCCAAACAACTGCTTTACTACTAGGAACNATGGCNCTTGCTGCGATAGTGTCGCAATTAACTGTTGTTCAGAGGTATAAAGGAAGTGCTTTGAATTTAATTAAATTTTCGGTTCCATTGTTTGTTCTGAGCGTAATCCTTATTATTTTTTCTCCTAATTTTAATTTATTTTATTTAGGCATGGCTCTGATGGGTTTAGGTATGGGCCTCGCTTCCCCAGGTTATACAGCTTCAGCTTCATTAAATGCTGATGATCAAAGTCAAGGAGCAGCTGTTGGTCTGGCAATGGTCGCTCCTGGTATAGGCTTTGCTGTCGGACCATTTTTGAGTGGCATACTTTATAGTTTTTCTATGAATTTGCCTTTTTTATTTATTTTACCAATTTATCTAATTTTAGTTCTTTTGCTCAGGAAGCTAGAATTATTAAATTAACTAAAAGTAGGTGGAATTTGGNTTAACAAATATCTATAATGCACAAGCTTTTACCCGCCCAAGAAGCTTTTCTAAATTTGACTAGTGATTGAAAAAGACAACCGACCTGTAAATCTTAATTTGCTTACCATCAGCTTACCGGTGATAGGCTTNNCCTCTATTTTGCATAGNTTAACAGGACTTGCNGTTTTTTTTAGTTTTCCCCTAGTTGTATGGATCTTTAGTATCTCCCTAAAATCGGAAGAAAGTTTCACACTTCTTGCTAATTTATTTGCAGATTCTGTTTTTATGAAATTAGTCTTTTATCTTATATTTGTAGTATTTACATACCATTTGGTTGCTGGTACTAAAAAACTTTTAAGCGATTTTTTTGGAATTGGTGAAACTCTTCAATCTGGAAGAATTTTATCTTGGGTGGTTTTTGGGATAGCACTTATTCTATCTTTGGTCTTAGCTTTTATTATTTTTTGATATGCTTTCAAGATTAGGTCATGGATCAAAGGAATTTATTGTAATTAGAGTTTGCGCTTTTTTGTTACTTTCCTATACATTTTATCTAGGAACTTATTTTCTTCTCTCAGATGAATTTAATTTTAATTTATGGTCCACTTTTTTTGATCAAACAATGAATAAAGTTATTACTTCAATATTCTTCTTGGCTTTTGCAGTCCATACTTGGATGGGTACTTGGGCAGTAGCAAGTGATTATCTTACACCAAGAATCTTTGGAAAATTTGGNAGAGCCTTATTCGTAAGTTTTCGATCAGTAGTAGCCGCAATAATAGCTCTGGTTTTAACTTGGGCTATATTAATAATTTGGTAAAAATATGTTAGTAAATGAAATAATCAATGCCAGAGATCTTCCTGTAATGGAGTTTGACGGCATAATCGTTGGTGGAGGTGGTGCTGGAATGCGTGCTTCTCTTCAGCTTGCTGAATCGGGTTTAAATACAGCTGTGATTTCAAAGGTTTTTCCTACGAGATCTCATACAGTCTCAGCACAAGGGGGAATAACTTGTGCAATACAAAGCGATGATCCAGATGATGATTGGAGATGGCATATGTTTGATACCGTCAAAGGTTCCGACTATATAGGTGACCAGGAAGCTATCGAATATATGTGTAGTGAAGGTCCTAAAGCTGTTTTTGAGTTAGAGCATATGGGCTTACCTTTTTCTAGAACAGAAGAAGGAAGGATTTATCAAAGACCCTTTGGGGGTCAGTCTAAAGACTATGGAAAAGGAGGACAGGCTACTCGAACATGTGCTGCTGCCGATAGAACGGGGCATAGTCTATTACATACCTTATATCAGGCAAATCTTAAGGCAGGTACTAATTTTTTGAATGAGTGGTTTGCTGTTGATTTAGTTNTGAATGCAGACAAGGCGGTTGTAGGTGTCATAGCATTTAAAATAGAAACTGGAGAAATTTATTATATAAAATCAAAAGCTACNGTCCTTGCTACAGGAGGGGCTGGAAGAATTTATGCTTCAACTACAAATGCCCTGATTAATTCTGGCGATGGAATCGGTATGGCATTGAGAGCAGGAATGCCAGTACAAGATATTGAAATGTGGCAGTTTCATCCAACTGGAATTCATGGAGCAGGCACCCTTGTTACAGAAGGTTGCAGAGGAGAAGGTGGATATCTACTAAATAAAGATGGCGAAAGATTCATGGAGCGTTATGCTCCAAATGCAAAAGACCTAGCGAGTAGGGATGTAGTAGCTAGATCGATGGCTCTAGAGATCTTAGAAGGCAGAGGCTGNGGTCCAAATGAAGATCACATATTTCTTCGTTTAGATCACTTAGGNCCTGAGGTAGTGCACAAGCGGTTGCCAGGGATAACAGAACTTTCTAAAACTTTTGCTGGAGTTGATCCTGCAGTTCAGCCAATACCAGTTGTTCCTACTTGTCATTATATGATGGGAGGAATTCCAACCAATATAAATGGTCAGGTTATTTCGGTAGAAAATGGACAAGATAAGATTGTTGATGGACTTTTTGCAGCTGGGGAAGTGGCTTGTGTTTCAGTACACGGCGGTAATAGATTAGGTGGCAACTCGTTACTAGATCTAGTGGTGTTTGGAAGAGCAGCCGGATTATATATCGAAGAAGCAATGAAGCAGGGAGTAGAACTTAAAGACGCTTCCTCTGATGACATAGATAAAGCTTTGGAGAGNCTTAATAAACTCAATGCATCATCCGAAGGCGACCAAGTTTCTGTACTCAAAGAAAAGATGCAACAAAATATGCAAAATAATTTTGGTGTATTTAGGCGTGGCGATTTGATGGAAAANGGAATTGANGAGCTTTCTAAAACTAGAGAAGAAGTAGACAATATCTTTCTCAAAGATAAATCAGCAACCTTNAATACCGCTAGAATTGAAGCTCTAGAAATGCAAAATTTGTTTGAGGTAGCTGAAGCGACTGCAATAACAGCAAATGAGAGAAAAGAAAGTCGCGGAGCTCATGCAAGNGATGATTTCACTGAAAGAGATGATGAAAACTGGCTTAAACATTCAATTTACTNTGCTGATACTAAAGAAGTAAGTAAAAGGGATGTTAACTACAGGCCCAAAACAGTTCAAGCCTTTCAACCCATGGTAAGGAGCTACTGATGAGTGCAGCTATCCCTGTAGCGCAAATTAAAACTATAACGATGAGCATTTATCGCTATGATCCGACCGTCGATAAAAAGCCTTATATGCAAGATATTGTTGTAGAAATCCCTACTGATAAAGATATTATGGTACTTGATGCCCTTCACTTGGCTAAAGAACAAGAGCCATCTCTTTCTTATCGCAGATCTTGTAGAGAAGGTGTTTGTGGTTCTGATGGNATGAATATCAATGGCAAGAATGGTCTTGCATGTGTTACACCACTTTCTGAGGTATTAAAAAGAAACAAAATAACCTTGAGACCTATGCCAGGCTTACCAGTTGTCAGAGATTTAATAGTTGATATGAAACAATTTTTTGATCAACTAGAGAAAGTTAANCCTTATTTGATTACTAAATCAGACACACCAGATATAGAAAGAAAACAATCTCCTGAAGACCGTGAGGATTTGGATGGACTCTATGAATGCATACTTTGTGGCTGCTGTTCAACATCCTGCCCCTCTTTTTGGTGGAATCCAGATAANTTTCTTGGCCCTGCAGCATTACTNCAGTCGTGGAGATTTATAGCAGATAGCAGAGACGAGGCTACTGAAGAGAGACTTGANGATCTAGAAGATGCTTTNAGTNTNTACAGATGTCACGGAATTATGAACTGTGTCTCAGTTTGTCCCAAGGGACTNAATCCCACCGAAGCTATCTCCAANATAAGAAATAAACTACTTACAAGAGAGAAATCTTAGAAAACCAATTTTCAAATCTCCTAAGTTATCCATTTATCCCTTACAATGCGTTTTCAATAAGACGCATAATCATTTTAAGAAAATTGATTTAGGGAGAATACATGAACCTACANGAGTATCAGGCTAAAGAGCTCTTTAGAGANTATGGAATAGCTGTNTCNGAGGGCTTATCAGCCTCATCAAGCGAAGAAGTTATTGATAAGGCAAAATCACTAAACGTAGATAAGTGGGTTGTAAAGGCGCAAGTGCATGCTGGTGGAAGAGGNAAGGCTGGTGGTGTAGAAGTAGTTGATTCTATCNACAAAGTAAAGCAATTTGCNGATAAATGGCTNGGTAANAATTTAGTGACATTTCAAACAGATGAAAAAGGTCAACCAGTAAATGATATTTTAATTGAAACTTGNACAAATATATCAAAAGAACTTTATCTTGGAGCAGTGATAGATAGGGCTTCACAGAGGTTGGTGGTAATGGCATCAACCGAAGGTGGCGTCAA
>PAOE01000004.1 GCA_002707915.1 Gammaproteobacteria bacterium | reverse complement strand
AGATTTCTTTGGATTAGAGGAATACCTCCTACCTCCAAAAGTGGTTTTGGTTTATCTTGTGTGAGTGGCAATAATCTTTTACCCAATCCAGCAGCCAACATAAATGCTTTCATTCTGAATCCTTAAGAATTTCCACCAGACATGGTTGAACTTTAGTTTCTAAGAATTTAGAAAATTCTTTTAAAGGATCATACTTACTCATGTCATTAATCAAATATTCAAGTGTTTGAGGTAAGTCCTGCAATCTAAAAGATTTTTTATCTCTCAAATGAAGTCTGGATAAGGTTCCAAGAATACGAAATTGTCTTTGAAAACCAGCATAGTCTATATCCCTAAGGAGAGTTTCAATATTTATCTCTTTTAAATTTTTTACTTTATGAGACTCGGCCAGAAAAAACTCAGAATATTCAATTAATTTTTTTTTAGTCAATGGATTATCAATGTCCTTAATAATGGAAACTAAATCAATTCCGTATGGACCAAGACAGAGGTCTTGAAAATCAAGAACACCAATTGCTTGATTCGACAAAAGCATGAGATTTCTAAACTCATAATCAAAATGACAGACCTTATGAGTTTGTTGAGAACATTCATCTGCAATGTGTTGTATGCCCTTTGAGATTAAATTGTATTGATTACTAAAATCTATCTTCAGTAACGCATTTAAAAACCATTCCTCAAACAAATGCATTTGTGCAATTAAGTNTTCNNNANTTATATAGGATANATNNNNCTCTGGNNTACAGGATTGAATTTTAANTAGACNTGAAAGNGCTTCNTTATATAAAAAATCATCNTCATTTTTACCTATTANATCTTGNAATANTAAGTCACCGAANTCTTGAACAATTAAAAACCCTTNTTCATGATTTAGAGCCATNACATCAGGTACCTNAACGTCNTTTGATCTCAAATATTTTGCATTAGTNTGGAANAATTGATTTTCNNCTGAATTGGGATTACNAACCACNCCAATGTATGTTCCTGCATCNGTGAAAATTCTAAAGTACTGTCTCAAGCTCGCTTGTTCGCGTAGTTTCACAGCAGAGGTAATATCTTTAAAACCGAGGTTATCTCCCTCAGATTTAACCCAATCTAACAAGTCATGATTCATCTCTGTCATAATATTACAGCAAATGTTTAAGATATCCTTTGAAGATGTTTCATGTTTATGGAACAAATTATGCTGAAAATACTCTAAAGCAAACAATGTCTAACCGATTCACTTCTTCTGCCAAAGGTCTCTTTCTAGTGATTGCTTTTTTTTCTNCTCTCATCAGTTCAGATGAGATACAAGAATTCGATATAAAATCTATTNGCGCNCAAATTATTGAATCAGAAGAGGATGGTNTCTTGAAACTCACAGGGAACGTCATTATTAATTCCGACATAGTTGAATTGTGGTCTGATGAGGCGACCTATGACAAAGAAAAGCAATTAATCAAACTCAAAGGTAATGTTCAAGCCCTTTCAAAATCTCTATCTGTAGAAGCTNAATCGATGACAGCAGATTTTCTAAANAAACAATTTTACCTAAGTAGCTCCTCTTTTAAATTTGAAGAAAGAGGTTTTGGTGAAGCTCANATAGTTAATATCAGGGCTGAAGGAAAAATAGAGTTATTAAATGTATCNATTACAAGTTGTAAAAATGAGAATACTGAATGGCTTTTAAGTGCTGAAGAAATTGTAATACTCGAAGATAGACGAAATGTAGTTTCCAAGGATATTTGGGTAAAACTTGGCAGAGTCCCAATATTTTATTTTCCTTATATTAGATCTGCGGTTGGTGATGAGAAGTTTTCTGGCTTTNTGGCTCCATCACTAAAACAAGGAAAAGATGGAGTNGACCTGTCAATTCCATATTTTTTTAATCTAGCATCAAATTATGATCTAACACTGGTACCAAGATACATTGAAGAAAGAGGAACTGTCATTGGGGCTGAAGGAAGATATTTAACTAGAAATTCTTTGGGACAGTTTTCATTTTCTTATCTTGAAAAAGATAGGAAATTTTCTAAACAAACATCACAAGATACAAAAAGATGGGCAACCAATTTTTTCAATCATTCAAAATTTAGTTCTGGTCTTTCATATGAAATTGATACTGAGCATGTAAGTGATATCTTTTATTTTGAAGATTTGGATGATGACATATTAGGAAGCCAGCAAAAGGATTATCTTAGAAAAAACTTTCAGCTCTCTTGGATAAATAAAGATATAAGTGTTAAAGCAAAAATAAATCAATTTGATAATTTGAATCCTCTAATTTCTAATGATTATGAAACACTGCCAAATATAGAAATTAAATACAAAAAGGAATTTGGCTTATTTCATTTTGAATTGTTATCGGATTTCTCTAAATTCACCTTTGATTCAATTTCAAATCCCTTAAACAGAGAGCAGGAAATAAAAAGAAGTTTCGTTGAGCCATCAATAGGAATGATGATAAATAATCCATTTTCCTCAACAATATTCAAAGTTGGAAGCAGGTCTGTTGAACATGATAATAAAAAGAATAAACTTGAAAATAAATATAATTGGGTTGAATTAAGTTACAAAATCTTTCTTGAGAAATTAGAAAAAAATAGATTCAGTGCCCTAAATCCAATAATCAAATTGATATGGGTTGATTCAGAGAAAGATTTCGAAACTAGCATTGATTCTAAGTTATTAAATTTAAATTTTGACACCCTTTTCAATAAAAANTGGTATAGCGGTCGAGATATATTTTTTGATAGAAACAGAATAGTCATAGGNGCTGAACATTCGCTNTACGATTATGATACNGGCTATGATATCTATTTTTCTTTTGGAAAAGCTTTCTTTGAAAACAATGAAGATATTGCTCAAANATTTTCAACCGATAAAGCTCCTTTCATTTCGGAGCTAAGAGCCAATCTAGGTAAAAATATAAAGNTAGAAACTTCTTTTGAAATAGCATCTGATCTGAATAAATTTATCTCAGGTCATTTAGGGCTAATATACGAGTGGGAAGAAGGAACAGATTTTCAACTGAGATCTGTGCACAAGAAAAAACCCAGATATCTTTCTTCTCAGAAAATATGGCAAGATGATGGTCAATCATTAAATCAGGTAGAATTGATCTCACAATGGAAAATCTCAGATCAAATAACAGTATTTGGTAAAGTCATAAGAGATAACGAAATTTCATCTTCAAAAGACTTATCTTTTGGGTTTCAATACTCAAATTGCTGCTTAAAAGCAGGATTGATGAAGAGGAAGTGGATAGATCAAGATTACTATGGCCTATTGAATTCCTACGATAATAAGAGCTTAAATTCTATAGATTTAAATTTCATGGAAAGGGAGAGAGACAATGTCTATTTCTTTTTTGAACTAGTAGAATTAGGTCGATTAGGTAAACAGATCTCTGATGTTGTTTCGTCAAGATCGTTTGAATAATTGCAAGAAAATTAAAAAAGAAGAAAATAATGCCTATGAATCAAACAATTTCCTTGAAGATTGCCAAAACTTTATTAAAACGTATCTATTTTGTAATAGGTCTTTTTTTGATCTCGTTTAACTTAATTGCAAAGATTGAATTATTAGACAGAGTTGTTGCAGTTGTTGACTCAGGGATAATTATGGAATCTCAACTAAATTCAAGAGTTGAAGAAATTCTCGTAAGGCTTAAAAGTGATAAAGCGGAGTTACCGCCTTTAAACTTGCTTGAGGAACAGGTACTAGATAGGCTAATAATAGAAGAGATACAACTCCAATTAGCTGAACGAGCGGGAATAAAAATCAGTGATTCAGAACTAAATCAAACTCTTGCAAGAGTAGCTTCTCAAAATAACTTGAGTTTAGAAGATTTTAGAATCAAGCTTGAAGGAGAAGGAACTTCATATAAATCTTTTAGAGATACCATTAGAAAAGAGCTAATTATTCAAAGAGTTCAAAGAGGAAAAGTTGGATCAAAAATAGATATCTCAGAGCAAGAGCTTGAAAATTTCATAAATTCTGAAGAAGGAAAAACACAACTTGCAGAGCAATACAATGTCCAACATATTCTTTTGGCAGTAAAAAGTGGTTCCTCTGAATTAGAAACTACCGAAATAAAGAACAATGCTGAATCACTTATAAAACGTATTAATGACGGAGAAAACTTTGAAAAACTAGCTGCATCTTACTCATCCGGTCAAAATGCTTTAGAAGGTGGATTTCTTGGCTGGAGATCTTCGGCGGAACTTCCTAGTTTGTTTGCAGATGCAGTTTTGGACATGAAGGTCGGGGAAATATCAGACCCGCTTAAAAGCGGAGCTGGATTTCATATACTTAAATTAATTGACAAACGAGGAAATACAGTAAAATTCCTTGACCAAACTTTAGCAAGACACATTCTGGTTCAACCATCTGAAATTAGGACTGAAAATCAAGCTGAGGAGCTGATCAATAGTATTTATCAAAGATTAGTTGAAGGAGAGGATTTCAAACAACTAGCGAGGCAATTTTCTGAAGATCCAGGTTCAAAAATGGATGGTGGAGAGTTAGGCTGGAGTAATCCTGGAGACTATGATCCAGCTTTCGAGCAAACTCTCAATGCTACCGAGATAGGTCAACTTTCTGAACCAGTTAAATCTTCTTTTGGCTGGCATATCATAGAGGTGATGGACAGAAGAAATGAGGATGTCAGTCAAGAAGAGCAAAAAAATCGAGCTTATCAGATAATTTTTAAAAGGAAATTTGAACAAGAACTGCAAAGTACTCTAATTGAGTTAAGAGCTGAAGCCTACGTTGATATAAAGCTGAGTACATGATCAAAATAGCTGTCTCATCTGGAGACCCATCCGGAATAGGTCCTGATATATGCATCAAAGCCTTTTCAAACTTTCATTCCATGAATTGTTGCCCGATCATATTTGGTAATATCAATTTATTTAAAGAAAGAGCTGAGATGCTCAAAACAAGAGTCGAAATTGAAGAATACAAAGGTGAAGAAGTTAGCTTATTGAAAAGAGATAAATTGTGGATTGTTAATTCAGATATTGATACAACTATAACTCCGGGAAAACCAGATATAAAAGCAGCAAAATATATCATTGAGACTTTTAAGAACTCAGTAAAAAGAACTTTAAAAAAAGAATTCTCAGCAGTAGTTACATGCCCGATCAATAAAGAACTTATCAACGAAGCTGGTATTTCTTTTACTGGTCATACAGAGGAGCTAGCGAATATTTCAGGAGCAAAAAAGGTTGTTATGATGTTAGTAAATGAAAAATTGAAAATAGCTTTGGCCACTACACACATACCTCTAAATCAAGTCTCCTCTTCTATAGATCAAAAGCACTTAGAAGAGGTTATTTCAATTGTTAACAACGCCCTTGAGAATTACTGGGGCATTAAGAGCCCGTTAATTAAAGTTTTAGGTTTAAATCCTCATGCCGGCGATGGAGGTTACATTGGCAAGGAAGAAAATGAGATTATTGAACCTGTAATAACTAAGCTTATTGAAAAGGGATTAAATCTCAAGGGACCTATTTCAGCCGATACTGCATTTATTGAGAAGAATGAGAAAATAAAAGCAGATTCTTTCATAGCAATGTTTCATGATCAGGGATTACCAGTAATCAAATCATTAGGATTTGGTGAAACAGTCAATNTAACTTTGGGTCTTCCTTTTGTGAGAACGTCAGTAGATCATGGAACTGCATATGATATTTCTGGTTCTGGAAAAGCAGATGAGTCTAGTTTAATAACAGCTATTAAAATGGCTNCNCTCTTNAGCCAAAAATAATAAGCATGCCTAGACCTAAAAAGAGTCTTGGACAAAATTTTTTAATAGACCCATTAGTCATAGACCGAACTATTCAATATCTTAATCCACTTCCAAGTGATAATTTCTTAGAAATTGGTCCCGGTAGAGGTGCAATAACTCAGCCCTTATTAAACCTTGTTAGAAAACTTGATGCAGTCGAAATCGATGAAGAATTAGTTGGTGGTCTGAAAAAATTTGAAAGNCACAAAAATTTTACGTTACACAATACCAGTATCTTGAAATTTTCACCTAAAGAAGTCCCTGANGAAAAAATAAGAGTAGTAGGCAATTTACCTTATAACCTATCTACTTCAATCTTACTTTGGAGTTTCGGTTACTTGAATTTGTTCTTAGANATGCACTTTATGTTTCAAAAAGAATTTGGAGAAAGGCTTATTGCTAAAAATAATACAAAAAACTTTGGCAGGACATCAGTCATAACTCAATATCTTACGAAACCACAATATTGTTTTTCCATTGAATCGGACAGTTTCTCACCAAAGCCAAAGGTAGATAGCGTGTTCATAAAATTTAAACCAATTATAGGTAGAAACCTTGATGATCCAATAGCAGATAAATTACAAATAATCACTAGAATAGCCTTCATGCATAGACGAAAAATGATTGGAAAAGCTCTTCAAAAAGTAATATCTGAAGATAAATTAGTTGAGCTAAACATTGATCTAAAATCCAGNGCAGAAAACCTGTCTGTAGATGATTATGTAAAAATTGCTATGGCTCTTTGATATGTCTAATTACGCAATTGGAGATATACAAGGTTGTTTCGAGGAATTGAGAGAATTGCTCAAGATCGTCTCCTTTGACAAAGAAAGAGATCAACTTTGGTTATGTGGAGACTTAGTAAATAGAGGATTGTCCTCCTTGGAATGCCTTCTTTATCTTTACTCAATCAGAAATAGTTGCAATATAGTTCTGGGCAATCACGATCTTCATCTTATGGCGGTACATGAGGTGGGTAGGAAAATTGGTGAAAACGATACATTTAATGATGTTCTAAGCTACAAACATGTTGATAAGCTAATTGGCTGGTTAAAAACTCTTCCCTTCCATATAAGTAAAAAAATTGATACCAAACAAGGAGAAGTAGAGTATTTCATGACGCATGCAGGAATTCCGCCATTTTGGTCAAAAGACGATCTTATAAGAAAATCAGAAGAACTAAGCAAGAACTTATCTGGTAAAGAATCATCTATTTTTCTAAGAACAATTTTTGGCAATGTCCCTACACATCCTGAAGAATGTAATTCACCAGAAGATAACTTACGTTTAAATATTAATTTTCTCACGAGGATGCGCTTTCTCGAACAGAATGGCTCTTTGAATATGGATTACAAAGGAAAAATTGAAGGTGCTCCTAAATACCTTAGACCATGGTTTGAAGGTAAACAAAAAATAATGAAAGAAAATACTCATATTCTTTTTGGTCACTGGGCAGCACTGGATGGGATAACAAATAAATTAAGAATAACTGCACTTGATACCGGCTGTTCATGGGGAAGGAGATTAACGGCAATGCGTCTAGAAGATCAGCAAATCTTCTCATGTGATAAGCTAAAATAAATATGGAAACTTATTTAGTTGGCGGTGCAGTAAGAGATGAGTTGCTCGGACTTGATGTAACTGAAAAAGATTGGGTAGTCGTTGGCGCATCCGAGAAAGATCTTCTGGATGAAAATTTTAAAAAGGTTGGAAAAGATTTTCCTGTATTTATACATCCCCAAACCAAAGAAGAATATGCTCTTGCAAGACTAGAGAGGAAATCAGGCAAAGGACATAAAGGCTTTGATTTCAATTTCGATCCTTCGGTCACATTAGAGGAAGATTTGATGAGAAGGGATTTGACAATTAATGCTATTGCTAAAGACAGCAAAGGAAATTTTATTGATCCTTATGGAGGTCTTGAAGATATAAATAATAGAATACTTAGGAAGGTTTCATCAGCTTTTTCTGAAGATCCTTTGAGGGTGTTTAGAGTGGCAAGATTCCATGCGAAATTAAAATATCTTGATTTTAAGATAGAAGAAAAGACACTCGAGCAGATGCAAGCAATTTCAAGTTCTGATGAATTAGGAGTGTTAAGTAAGGAAAGAATATGGGGTGAAACTCAGAAAGCTTTGAGAACTCAAAATCCAGAAGAATACTTTATTACTCTTGAAAAGGTGGGAGCACTGGAAAAAATAATAGACTCCATGAATCCAAATCTTAGAAATTTAAGTCAAGCATCTTCGATAGAAGATGATATCTCCATCTTATGGAGTGTTCTTATTTCGGGTAATACGAATCTTGATGAAATTAACCTAGCATTTGGTGTGCCAAAAGAATTTACAGAGATTTCAGCTATCTCAGAAAAAATTAATACTTTTAATAAAGAAGAATTAAAAGCTGAGCCACTTCTTAAACTGCTTTTAAGTTGTGACTTGATTAGAAAACCAGAAAGATTTTTGAAAGCCCAAAGGGCATCTTCTTTGGTATCAACTTATTCTTTACTTAATGAAAATCAGTGGAAAGAGATCTTTGCACTAGTTACAAAGATAGAAATTGATAAGTCGGAAAATAATGGAAAAATAATTGCAAAAAAACTTTATGAAGATAGATTAGTTGCTATAGAGAACTATATTAGAAGTACATGAGCGAAAAATTCATTTTCTTAACAGGAGGAGCTAAGAGAATTGGCAAAGCAACATGCAAGCATTTCCATGACGAAGGTTTTAATATTATTTTCCATTACAATTCTTCAAAAACTGAAGCGGAGGAAATTTTTGAAGAGCTAAATAATAAAAGAAAAAATTCATGCCATATATTACAAGCGAACTTTGATGATGAATCTTCTGCAGATATTCTTCAAGAAGGAATTTCAAAAATTACAGATAAACTTGCTGTACTTATAAATAACGCTTCAAGCTTTTACCCTACTCCATTAGAGGTAGCTTCCATGAAAGAGTGGAATAACCTTCTTGCCACAAATGCTACTGTGCCATTATTTCTAACTCAAGCTCTTCTACCTTTTCTTAAAAAAGGTAAAGGTTGTGTAATAAATATCTCAGATACATTGGCACCAAGTGGTATTAAGAATTTTAGCCTTTATTCGGGGGCGAAATCAGCACTTGAGGGGATTACTAAATCTCTCGCTAAAGAGTTAGCACCAGAAATTCGTGTAAACGCTATTGCTCCTGGTGCAATACTCTGGCCAGAAGATGAGGACCTTTCTGATGCAGATCAAAAAACCCGATTAACTAAAGTACCACTCGGCAGAATTGGTTGCCCAGAAGATATTTCATCTGTAGCAGTCTTTCTGTCATCAGCAGAGTACATAACTGGACAAGTAATAAAGGTTGATGGAGGTAGGTCTGTAATCTAACCTAATTTTTTCTTTTATCATTTTTATAACTATCTTATTATTGAGAGATGACAAATGATCTTCATCAAGCTGACGAGAATACCGGTACTATGGAGGTTCTTGAGAGACATCAATTTGATGTCTCTAAACTTGAAGACTATATGCAAGAACATGTAGAAGGATTTGAGGGGAGAATAGAAATTGAAGAATTTAAAGGCGGACAATCCAATCCTACTTATAAGGTAATTACACCAAATCAGTCTTACGTATTAAGAAGAAAACCTCCCGGCAAATTATTAAAGTCAGCTCATGCCGTAGATCGGGAATACAGAGTGATTACTGCACTTAACCAAACAGATGTTCCAGTTCCAAAAAGCTATGCTCTTTGTGAAGATGATGATGTTATAGGAACAGCGTTTTATCTAATGGAATTTAAAGACGGCAGAGTTCTTTGGGATCCGGCTATGGAGAATAGTAACCAAGATGAAGCTAAAGGTGTTTATGAGTCCATGAATGACTCTATGGCAAAACTGCACTCAGTGAATCCAGATCATGTAGGTCTATCAAGTTTTGGTAAACCGGGAAACTATGTTGGCAGGCAAGTATCAAGATGGTCCAAACAGTATATAGACTCAGAAACAGAAACCATTGACTCAATGAATAGCCTAATTGATTGGTTACCTAATAATTTGCCTACCGAGAAACGTACAGGGATCGTTCATGGAGACTATAGCCTTACCAATGTAATGATAGGAAAAAATGATCCCAATGTGATTGCAATACTTGACTGGGAATTATCAACTTTAGGTGATCCTTGTGCAGATTTTAATTACCACTGCTTACAATATACGATGAATCCTAAACTGGCAGACAAAGAGTATTGCAAAAATCAGGGTATTCCCGTTATTGATGACTATGTAAAAATGTATTCAGAGAAAATTGAAATAGATTTAAGTGAAGAATGGGATTTATATTCTGCTTACAATCTTTTCAAACTTGCCGGAATACTTCAAGGTATTCTTGGAAGAGTTAGAGATGGAACTGCAGCGCATGAAAATGCAGCTGAGAGAGCAAGTGGTGTAAGAAACTTATCTGATAAAGCGTGGGATTTAGTAGAGAAAAATTTTTTATAGGAGAGAAATATGGCTATTGATAAATTTTTGGTTGAAGCCAGTCATATCATGATGTTTGCGAGGTCCGTAGGTGATGCGAACCCAATTTATCATGACGAAGACTATGCAAATAAAACAGAGCTTGGTGGTATCATTGCACCCCCTACTTTCGCACAATCAAGTGCACAATTTGATCCGGACTACTTTCTGAGACCAAAAATCGGTGGTGAGGGATGGTTTGGCTCAGGCAAAGAGCCAAGTGGAGCTAAACCCTCAAAAGATTCCAGTGGCGGAGGTGGTGGAGCTGCGATGGGCCTTCATGCAGAGCAGCATTTTGAATATCATAAACCAGTAAAAGCTGGTGATGTTCTAACCGCTACTACTAAACCAGGTAATACTTGGGAAAAAGAGAGCAAAAGAGCGGGCAAACTAAAATTTAGTGAAAGTGTTACTGAGTATAGAAATCAAGATGGCGACCTAGTTATAACAGCTACTGGCGTAGGAGTTCAAACAGAAAGAGCTGTTGATAGTTAAGGATTAAATTATGCTTAAAGAAAATGAAATAAAAGTAGGTGATACTCATAGCGCAGTATTAGTTGAAGACCTTAAAAGAACCCAAATAGTTCAGTATGCCGGTGCATCCGGGGACTACAACCCACTTCATACAGATGAAATATTCACAACTCAAGTTGCAGGATATCCCAGTGTTTTTGCACATGGTATGTTATCAATGGGTCTCACTGGCACTATGCTTACTGATTACGTCGGAGATGGAGCTTTAAAAAAATATGGAGTCAGATTTACCAATCAAGTATGGCCAGGAGATACCCTCACCGGCAAAACAACAATAATTGAGATACGCGAGGAAGATGGAGAGAAGGTTGTTGATTTAATGATCGAAACAACAAATCAAAATGAAGTAGCCGTAATTACTGGAAACGCTACAGCCAGAATAGAATCTTAAAGTATTAAGGGGAGATAAATTGTCAGAAGAAAAAAATTCTGAGGTCGGTGGCTATCACGCAAAAATTGCGCTCAGCCTTCTGGTGCTTGTTTATATCTTTAATTTCATTGACAGACAGATACTCTCTATATTAGCAGAGGACATCAAAGCAGATCTCGGTATTTCAAATAGTGACATTGGATTTTTATTTGGAACTGCCTTTGGTGTTTTCTACTCAGTTGTAGGCATACCTATGGGCAAGCTCGCAGATTCATGGAATAGAAAAAATCTTATTAGCATTGGTTTAGCTTTTTGGAGTTTTATGACTTTTCTTTCAGGAACTGCAAAATCCTTTCTTAGCTTATCGATCTATAGATTTGGAGTAGGCATTGGCGAATCAAGTGCTACTCCCTCTGCATACTCATTGCTCTCAGATTATTTTTCACCGAAAGTAAGGGCTACCGTTCTTTCTATATATTCAAGTGGTCTCTATATAGGAGCGGGTATAGGTCTTTTTTTAGGAGGTGCAATACTAGACACCTGGAATTCTGCATATCCTGATCATACTCAGGCACCCTTCCAGCTCAAAGGTTGGCAAGCTGCTTTTATGGGCGTAGGTTTACCAGGAATAATTTTATCGGTATTCACCTTCCTGTTCATTAGGGAACCGGTTAGAGGTTTGAGTGAAGGAATCAAAACAGAACCTAGTAAGGAGCCATTTAAAGAAACATTCAAAGAATTTATAGGATTAACACCATTATCACTTTTAGGTAATAAAGATACTTTAAGATCTTTAGGTATCAATTTGATCGTAGGTGCAATTATATTTTTATTGTGCTTCTCGCTTTACAAACTTACAGGAGATTTTCTGCAATGGATTGCGTGGGGTATAGGAACCTATTTGGTTTGCACTTGGATACAAAGTTTAAGTAAAAGAGATATCGTTGCTTTTAATCTGATGTTTAAGAGCAAAGCGATTCTATACTCATTCATTTCATTTCCTTGCATCCCTTTTGTAGGATACGCCTACTCTGCTTTTACTCCCTCTTTTTATATTAATTACCATGGGATGTCAGCATTAGAAATAGGAACCCTTATTGGCTTAATCACCGCTGTAGGATCTTTCATAGGTGTTATTGGTGGAGGCTATTTTGGAGATAAGCTGAGAGAAAAATATGTAGGTGGTAGATTATATGTAATTTTTGCAGGAGGAATTTTAATAACTGTCCTAGGCTGTCTTGGTATGATTTATTCAGAATCTAAGAATATCTCTTTACTATTCAACTTCATTTATCATGTAGGTAGTTCGGTCTATGTTGGCTGTGCGGCGACCACCGTGACAAATTTAGTTCTTCCCAGGATGCGCGCAATGGCAGGTGCTTTTTTCATTTTAACATTGAGCATGATTGGTCTGGCTCTTGGACCATATACTTTGGGAAGAATAAGTGATTTATATGAGTTTCAAGGGTATGCGCCTGGAGATGCGATGCAGACTTCTATGGCTTTAATTCTCTTAATCTTGTTAATACCTTCTGTTGCTTTATTCATGGCTGCTAAAAATTTAAAGAAAGATGAGGAGTCCGTCTCAGANAGAGCTAGAGCTCTTGGAGAATCTATTTAAAGGAAATTAATTAATTCCCTTNCATTGGTTAAGTTTTNGCCTTATCAAATANNGATNTATAAAGCTGTTTNTATGACTTTTTTAANGTAGGATGAAATTTATCTGGAGCAATTTCAGCTAAAGGTTCAAGNACAAATTTATATTTTTCAATGTCTGNACTGGGAATTTCCAATTCTGAATCATGCACAACCAAATCTCCATACAATATTAGGTCAAGATCAATNACTCTACTAGACATACCCTTTTGTGAAGTTGTTCTGCCCATATCTCTTTCAANTCTTTTTAGTAAGTTTCTTAATTCATAAGGACTTTTTGCAGTTCTAAAATTACAAACACAATTCAAAAAATCTTCACCTTCGAATCCCTCGGCGGGAGTTGTATATATACTTGAATACCTTATATCGTCGAAAATGCTGAGGTATGACTTTACAGCCTGGATGTTCTTAGAAGCATCTATGTTGCTTCCTATGCTCACATAGGCTTCTTTCATTTAGGTCTCACAATTGTGATTCCGACAGATTTGGAACCTCTCATTGCGCCAGGCTTACTTAATGATACTTTGACTTTTGACACCGGAAACTCCTTCAGGATAATAGAAGAAATCTTTTCAGCCATAGCCTCAACTAGTTTGAATTTTGAATTCTTTATTAATGAGGTAACCCTTTTCCCAACAAGCTTATAATTCAGAGCATCATCAATCGAATCTGATTTAGCCGCCTTTTGGTTATCAAAATCCATTTCAATATCGACAGAGATTAGTTGTCTTACCTCTCTCTCCCATTGGAATATTCCAATTATTCCTTCAACTTCCAATCCTTTTATAAAAACTTTATCCATCATTCAAGTCTGAAAGCGGCCATCTAGGTTTGATGTTAAGTGTCAAATCTTTCTCGACGTCTTTTAGGTAAAAACTGCCAGCATAAGCAATCATAGCACCATTATCAGTGCATCTAGAGATGGGTGGAAAAAATATCTTTTTATCATTTAGCCCCCTGATTAATATATCTCGTATGTACCTATTAGAGGCTACTCCTCCGCCGATGACTAACTCATTCAAGTTTGTTTTCGTCATCGCCATCCTTACCTTATGCAATAGTGTTTCAGCTACTGCGGCCTGAAATGAGGCAGCTAAATCTGCTTTAAAGGCATCAGAGGTTTCTTGTATCTTTTTGTATTCATAGAAAACAGCTGTTTTTAGTCCACTGAAACTAAAGTCACAGTTCTTTTTATCAATCATGGGTCTTGGAAACTGAAAAGCATCGGGATCACCTTCTTTGGAAAGTTCCTCGATTTTTGGACCTCCTGGGTAGCCTAGGCCTAAAATCTTTGCAACTTTATCAAATGCTTCTCCAACAGCATCATCAATAGTTTGACCCACAATTTCATATTCTCCCAAAGATTTGGCATTAATNAGAAGACAATGACCCCCTGANATCAATAATGTTAANAANGGAAAGGAAGGAGNTGGGTCTTCAAGTAAGTTTATNAGTAAATGAGCTTCCATATGATGNATCCCAATNGAGGGCTTATCTAGGNACATTGCTATNGACTTAGCTANNGAAGCTCCAATTAAAAGTGGNCCNCTTAGCCCNGGACCTGANGTGTATGCTATNCCTCCAATATTATTTAAATNTGAACCAGATTCTNTAATTGTAAGNNTTATTANNGGTATTAATTTCTTNAGATGNTCTCTAGAAGCTAGCTCAGGNACAACNCCTCCATAATTAGCATGNTTNGANGCCTGNCTNTANAGTTGTTCNGAGATTATCTTTCNAGAATAAGTATCATAGATGGCTACGCCAGTTTCATCGCAAGAAGTTTCTATCCCNAGTATTTTCATGATAAAAAAAGATATTTTCGTCGAAATAAAAAAAAAAGAAACACTTTCCAAATAGAAAATGGTCCTATAAAATTGCCCGCCGCTAAGGATAATATATGCCGTCAGTAAAAATAAGACCAAATGAATCTTTTGATGTAGGGCTCAGGAAGTTCAAAAGAGCTTGTGAAAAAGCAGGTATCATTCCTGAGGTTAGAAAAAGGGAATTCTATGAGAAACCTACTTCTGTCCTGAAAAGAAAGAAAGCTGCTGCCGTTAAAAGAGAACAAAAAAATCAAAGAAAAAATAGACTAGGAAGACCTCCTAGGTTCTAAACACGCCCCTATGGCAAGTCCCATNATAAATCTCATTGAAGAGAATGTTAAANCTTCAATGAAGGAAAGAAATAAAGAGAGGACTTTAACTCTCAGGTTGGCTATATCTGAATTCAAAAAAGAAGAAATCGATAAAAAGATTGTATTGACTGATGAAGATGCATTAAGAATTCTTCAAAGAATGATCAAACAAAGAAAAGAGTCGATTTCTCAGTTTGCNGATGCAGGAAGAACAGAGCTTGCTGAAAAAGAAGAGAAAGAAATTTCAATACTTCAGGACTTCCTTCCCGAGCAACTCGGCGAAGAAGAAATCAGGGAATTGGTCACTGAAGCGATTTCAGCTACTGAAGCCAGTGAACCTGCTGATATTGGAAAAGTCATGGGAGCATTAAAGTCTAAAATAAAAGGAAATGCAGATATGGGGTTAGTAAGCAGGATTGTAAAAGAAAATCTAGCTTAATAACTTTTAATTTTATTCTATTCTTGACTCAGCGGCTTTCACAGCCGCATAAGTTGCTTGATCAATCTCTATATTCAATAAGTCTCCCGATTCTACTTCCGATAAATTTGTGGCATGAAGTGTTTCCGGAATTAAAAAAACAGAGAAGCTTTCATCAGATTTTTTTGCAACAGTTAAACTCGCCCCATTTATCGATACATAACCTTTTANAAGGATATAATTTATCCATTCTTTTGGACATTTAATTACGAGTTCAGTCTCACTTTCTGTCTTGACAAGCTCTCCGGGCGCTTTACAGGAAATATGACCCGAGAGAATATGACCGCCTACTTCATCTCCAAATTTCAGAGACCTTTCAAGATTAACATTAGCATTCACAGATACTTCTTCGAGGTTGGTGACCCTTAAAGTTTCAGGAATAACATCAAAAGAAACGCTCGACTCATCAAATGTAACAACGGTCAAACAAACACCGTTGACAGCAATACTGGCGCCTACTTCAATACCTTCAAGAAAAGCTTTGTCGACTTGAACTTTAAGTGAAATTCCTGCTTCGGTTAATTCCTTTACTTCAACAGAACCTATTTTTTGGACAATACCGGTAAACATTAAAAATTAGATATATGATTTCTTATTATCTCAGCATCATGCTCTTTTCCAAGGGAATCCAGATAATCAACTAAAGTTGAAATGCGAGCTAGAGAAAATATCTCAATACCATGTTCTTCCTTAATAACATCTCTAGCAATACTCCCATCAACTCTCTCCTCTCTATCCAATGCAACTACACAGGCTGAAAGAGCTCCCCCTTCTGCCTCGATGAAGCCTATAGACTCTTTTAAAGCAGTACCAGCTGTTAAAACATCATCAATAACTAACACTTTCTTACCTTTCAATACGCCGACAATATTGCCACCTTCACCATGTTTCTTTTCTTCCTTTCGATCAAAAGCAAATGGAATAGACTTATTAGTTTTGCTAGACAAAGAAGCTGAGACAACCGATGCTAAAGGGATACCTTTATAAGCAGGTCCAAAAATTACATCAAAGGTAAAATCACTTTCCAAAATGAGCTCACTATACAAATCAGAAAGTTGATTAATTAAACCTGTGTNAAAAAATGATCCTATGTTGAAGAAGTAAGGGCTTTGTTTACCAGATTTTAATGTGAAATTACCCAAGAGAAGAGAATCTGACTTCATAGCCAAATCAAAAAATTTAGTTTCCTTAGTCGACATTTAATCTAAAAACTTAATTATTTTAAATATATTTCACCTACAATAAACTTTTTTTAATTATGGGCAAATTATTTGTAATTTCGGCACCTTCTGGCACGGGCAAAACATCACTGATAAAGTCAGCATTAGAAGATGAAAGAGCTTCATCATGTAAGCTTGGAATATCATGCACTACTAGAAGTAAAAGACCTCAAGAGATAGATGGAGTCTCATATTTCTTCATTTCTAAAAAGGAGTTTGACAGAAAAGTTAAAAATGAGGAATTTCTAGAGTATGCAGAGGTTTTTGGAAACCTATACGGGACACCTAGAGATTGGGTTTTATCTACATTAGAGAAAAAAGAAGACGTCATATTAGAGCTAGACATACAGGGTGCTCTACAAGTGAAGCAAACATTTCCGGATGCNATAACAATATTCATNATTCCTCCCTGTTATGAAGATTTAGAGAAAAGATTACAAAATAGAGATCAAGACAGCGCCGAAGTAATAAAATCTAGATTAAAAGAAGCAAAAAAAGAGGTATTAGATGGAAAAAATTTCGATAGCATTATTGTAAATAATGAATTTAATGAAGCTCTACAAGATTTAAAAACACTTATGTTTACTGAGAAAGAGCTCACTCAAGAAAGAAAATCAGCTGTTAAAATTTCTTTAGATCAACTACTAGATTGAAAAGCTACATTGCTTTAGAATGCTCACCTCTTAAATAACAAGGATCATTAATCATGGCTAGAATCACAGTAGAAGAAGCTTTAGAAAAGGTATCAACTAGATATGAATTAATCATACTTGCAGCAAAGAGAGCAAGACAACTTGCAACTGGCGGTAGAAGACCTACTCTTGAGTGGGAGGATGATAAGCCCACCGTTATGGCCCTGAGAGAAATTGAAGCAGGGACAGTGACTACAGATAATATNAATGACTTAAAGGTTGATATTGCTGATCTTGAACAAGAATTTTCCGAGGAACTTTCTGCTGAAGACTTACCTCAGTCATAAAAATAACAAAATATTCGCTTTAACGGTAAAAAACAGAGATACTTTATCTCTGATTTGAAACGTTATGGAATCAATAGGANCCTTATCAAAGAAACTTTCGGACTACCTTGATCCGCAAAAAGTTAAACAAGTAAATAGAGCCTATAAATTTGCTTGCGAAGCTCATTCTGGGCAATATAGGTCAAGTGGTGATCCTTACGTAACACATCCGATCGCAGTAGCTTCAATCTTGAGCACGTTCAGAATGGATGAAGATAGCCTTTCTGCGGCTATGCTTCATGATGTCATCGAGGATACAGGAATACCAAAGAGCATTATTGAGAAGAACTTCAATAAAGAGGTGGCTGAACTTGTAGACGGCGTAAGTAAATTAGATCAATTATCTATAACAAGTAGAACAGAGGCTCAAGCAGAAAATCTTCAAAAAATGGTTTTGGCAATGTCGAAAGATATCAGAGTTATTGTAGTAAAACTTGCCGATCGACTTCATAACATGAGAACGCTCATGTATCTGGATCGTGATAAGCAGGTGAAAATAGCCAAGGAAACATTAGAAATCTATGCACCTATAGCTCATCGGATTGGAATGAATAATGTATACAGGGAACTTGAAGATTTAGCCTTTAAAGTGATGTATCCCAAAAGGTACGAGAGACTAACAGCGGCTGTTAAGAAAAACAGAGGTGGCCAAAAAAGAACCTTAAATAAAATTCAAAAAGAATTAAATAAAAAACTTCTGGATCAAGGAATTCCAGCAGTCGTAGAAGGTAGAGAAAAACATATCTACAGTATCTATAGAAAGATGAAACAAAGACATAGATCTTTTGAAGAGATAATGGATGTATATGCCATAAAAATTATCGTTGATACGCCAGAAAACTGCTACAGGACTATTGGACACATTCACAGTCTCTACAAGCCCGTCGAGGGTAGATTTAAAGACTACATTGCCATTCCTAAATCAAACGGATATCAATCTTTACATACAGGAGTTGTTGGTCTAAAAGGTTTCCCGGTTGAAGTACAGATAAAAACTCAAGAGATGAATGATATGGCTGAAAATGGTATCGCCTCTCATTGGTTATATAAATCTGGCAATCAATCTGATACAAGTCCTCAAATTAAAGCAAGGAGATGGGTGGCTNGCCTATTNGAAATGAGAGAGAACTATGAGTCTACCGAGGAATTTATCGAATCAGTTAAAACTGATATTTTTCCTGATGAGATCTACGTATTTACACCTAGGGGTGAAATAATTGAGATGTCTGGAGGNTCTACTCCCATAGATTTTGCATACGCTGTTCATACAGACATTGGTCATCACTGTAGAGCATGTAGAATTAACAAAAGATTAGCCCCACTNAGTGTNCCCCTAGAAAGTGGCCAAACCATTGAGATACTCACAGAAAAAGTACCTCAAACATCTCCAGCTTGGCTAAATTTTGCTGTTACACCCAGAGCAAGAAACAGCATTAGACATTATCTGAGTAATCTAAAGACATCCGAAGCAAGGAAATTTGGTAAAAAACTTTTGGATCAATCTCTGGGGAATATGAATATAAAGCTTAGAGAAATTGAAAAAAATGATCTGAAAAAGTTTCTTAGTAACATTGGCGTAAGAAGTCTAAACAGGNTGTTAGAAGAAATAGGTTTAGGTCAAAGAGTAGGTAATATCGTTGCTCAACAAATGATAGGTTTTTTAAAAAAGAGCGACAAAATACAACAGAATGATTTAGTACCCCTAGAGATTACTGGATCTGAAGGCCTTATTGTTAATTATGCACCATGCTGTAAACCCATACCCGGTGATGCAGTTATAGGCCATTTTACGGCAGAGAGAGGATTAGTAGTGCATCAAGAGAGATGTAAAAATATATTATCTGTAAGAGAAGATCCTCAACAATGTTTTCCTGTTAACTGGGGAAAGCCATCCGGTAGGATTTTCACGGCCGAGATAAAAGTAATTGCTCGAGATGAACCTGGTCTTCTTGCAAACCTTGCCTCGGTGATAACTGACCAAGACACAAATATTAGCTCAATTCGAACAACAGATATAAATACAGGAATGCATGAATTTGTTTTGGCATTAGAAGTTTCTGATAGACTTCATTTATCAAAAATTTTAAGAAAAATAAGAACACTTAAAAGTCTATCCTCTGTCACAAGAATACATGATCATGAGATGAGAGGAGCAAAAGCTTTACATTAAATATGAAAAAGAAAATAAATACTCACAAAGCTCCTGCTGCTATTGGCCCATATTCGCAAGGAATAGAAACCGACACATTGATTTTTTTGTCAGGTCAAATTCCGCTTGATCCTGAAACAATGGAATTAGTTACTGGAGAAGAGAACCAAATACGTCAGGTTTTTAAAAATATAGCTGCCCTCTGTGAGGAAGTAGACCTTAGCTTCGATCATATTGTGAAGCTTAATGTGTCCCTTCAAGATCTTGGTTTATTTGGTTTGGTAAATGACATAATGAAAGAATTGTTTGATGAGCCATTTCCTGCAAGAGCTGCTCTGCAGGTTGCCAAATTGCCTTTAGACTCATCTATTGAAGTAGAAGCCATCTTAACGAAGAACTTATAATCTCTATGACTGAAGAATCTCAAGATCTTCAATCAATACAAAGTCTAAAAGGAGTTGGTCCTAAAAGTGCTTCCNTCCTTAATAATCTTGGTATTTTNACAATTCCTGATGCCGTAATGCATCTTCCCTTTCGGTATGAAGACAGAAGTTTCATAACACCGATTGGAGAAGCAAATTATCAAGCACCAGTGCTCATTGAAGGCGAAATAATGAAATCTTCAGTNGTATTTAGNGGCAGGCGTATGCTTTTTACAGANATCTATGANGGAACAGGAAAATTAACAATGAGGATGTTTAATTTTGCCATGGCACAACACAAAGCTTTAGAAGAAGGCAAGATGATTCGCTGTTANGGCAANATTACACCTGGACCTAATGGTAAACAGATGATTCATCCTCAATATCAAGTTTTTGAAAAGGATGTTGAAATAGAAATCGAAGCAAATCTTACACCTATTTATCCAACTACTTCAGGTCTGCAACAGAACAAGTTAAAAAAAATTATCGAAGACAGTCTTAGATTTTGTGAAGAGCACAATTTACTCAAAGAAAATCTGAATACCGGTAATTATTCTGAATTTGGTAATCTTTTAGAAACACTGAAATTCCTGCACAAACCACCTGTCAATACAGATATTGAGGAGTTGATAGAAGGTAAACATCCAGCTCAGAAGTCACTCATTAAAGAGGAATTGATAGCTCATATGTTATGTGCTGGTATATTAAAAAATGAGCTTGAAGGAAGAACAGGTCCTTCAATGGGAAATGAATCAGAAGAAGAAAACCGTTTTTTAGATACCTTACCTTTTGATCTAACTAATGCTCAAAAAAGATCTTGGGAAGAAATCAGAAATGATTTGACTGATGTAAAGCCAATGAGAAGACTACTTCAAGGTGATGTAGGTTCTGGCAAGACCCTTATTGCAGCCCTATCAGCATTACATGCTTATTCAAATAAGTGGCAAACTGCCTTNCTTTGTCCTACTGAAATACTAGCAGAGCAACACTTCAATTCATTTCAGGCATGGTTTAATGAATTGGGCTTGAAAACTGAATTACTTACAGGTTCTACAAAAGCAAAAGAAAGAAAATTAATAGTTAAAGAACTTGCATTGGGGGAGATTGATATATTAATTGGCACTCATGCTATTTTTCAATCAGGGGTAGAGTTTAAAAGTTTAGGTCTTACTATAATAGATGAGCAACATAGATTTGGTGTTCATCAAAGATTTTCAATGTTGGAAAANGGAGGAANACAAAACTCTAGTCCTCATCAATTAATTATGACAGCGACTCCNATACCAAGNACNCTTGCAATGACTGTNTATGGTTCTTTAGAAACATCNNTAATAGATGAGTTACCNCCCGGAAGAAATCCTGTTCAGACTTCATCACGACCAGATTCTTTAAGAGACCGAGTCATAAAAAGGGTAGAAGAAGTTTGTCTAACTGGAAAAAGAGCCTATTGGGTATGTACCCTCATAGAGGATTCAGACGAACTAGAAGCGCAATCTGCAGAAGAATTATTTAAGGAAATATCAAATTCACTCCCCAAACTTAAAGTTGGATTAGTTCATGGAAGATTAAAAAAAGAAGATAAAGACTTTGTAATAAAAAAATTTAGAGAAGGTGATATTCAGTTGCTAGTATGCACAACCGTAATTGAAGTTGGAGTAGATATTCCAGAAGCTACCCTAATGATTATAGAAAATCCTGAGAGATTAGGGCTTTCTCAGCTTCATCAACTTAGAGGTCGTGTAGGTCGTAAAGCCAATACAGACTCTCATTGCCTACTGTTATATAAGGAACCCTTATCTGGGATGGCTGAAGAGAGAATAAAAACCATGGAACTTACTAATGATGGGTTCAAAATTGCTGAAAAGGACTTGGAGTTGCGAGGAGCAGGAGACATATACGGTATTAGGCAATCAGGTCTAATGGATTTAAAGATAGCAAATCCTATCAGGGATTCAGAGTTGTTAGTTGAGGCTCAAACTGAGGCTTTAGAACTTGGTAGAAACAAGAAGGAATTTGCCAAAATACTTGTAAAAAGATGGATAAGTAACAGGGTTGATTATTCAGAGTCTTAAACTACTTCTCTAAAACATAAAACTTTCTTTTGGGAGCAGGATAACCTTCAATAGTTTCATTATTATTTTTTGGGTTTAAGGCGGACTCAAATGATTTGAATGGCATCCACTTGGTCTTTCTCTGTTCTTGATTAGTGGTTTTAATCGCTAAAGATTCATTTCTTAAAAAAAGTTTGCTCTCCTCGAATAGAGTTTTGCAACCTATGTCACTATGCACGAAATGGACATTTGGCATAGATGCATATCTACTTAAATCTGGTTCAAGAAAGAGTCCACACTCATCTGGCAAAATAATTGTTTCTATAATTAGTTTACCTCCNTCTTTGACCATCTCCTTTAAATCATTTATNTGNTTACTAGGATTTCTTTGGTGATATAAAAGACCCATACTAAAGACAATATCAAATGTAGTAGTCTTGAGTGCCATATCTTCNAGACGCTCTGGCACCATCCTAATACTTTCGGAAGACATCATCTTGTTGATAGCCAAAAATTGAGAGACATGCATAAGGTTTGGCTCTAAACAAAGAATTTTACTTGCTCCNTCACCTAACATTCTGAATGCGTAGTAACCATTACCAGATCCNACATCAAGAATATTTTTTCCATCTAAACTAACATTGAGCTCTTTAAACCGTTCCCATTTCTCATTAGAAAGCCACTCACTATCAATANTTATATCATTTATTTGGAATGGTCCCTTTCTCCATGGTTTCAATTCCATAAGCAGACTTCTTAGTTGCTCTGATTCTTCATATTCAAAATTAACTCTTACNTGTTCTAAAAAATCTACTTTTGGATTATTTGGCTTAGGTAATTTATCAAGAATATCTAACCAAATTTGTTTNCGTTTATCGCTCTTACCNCCAAAGGGATTAGANAGATAGGGGGAAGAAAGGGAGTCGACTTCTCTAGTGATGAACACTTTTATTTCTCAAACCTATAAGTTACAAAATTGAGATTTGAGAGAACCTTCTCAACTCTAGTAAAACCTGCTCTTATAGCTCTTTCAGTATGATCCTCCTGTGTTTCTGTAAGAAGCACTCCTTCTAAGGAATCGCGCTTACTTGCAATCTCTAACTCCGAATATCCATTTGCTAGTTTGAACTGATGATGCAATTTAAAAAGTCTATTCGCTTCATATGGATTTTTGAAGTGNATTTTTTCAGAGATTATNAGAACCCCTCCTTGAACTAAAGCATCATANGCCTTTTTTATGAGNTTATCGCGCTCATGAATTGCAAGAAATTGGACAACATAATTAATTACAATAATAGAAGCATTTTCTAACTTAGCATCGCACACATTTTCTTTCANAAATAANATTTTATCCTGAGAAATGAGTTCCTTATGACCATCAATGCAAGCATTTATCATCGCTTCAGAATTATCTATTGCTATTACTTTTGCCGATTTAGCTCCTCGAAGAATAGATAAAGAAGATGCTCCTAATGAACAACCAATATCATAGCAATTAGTGTTGGCTTTATAGTATTGTTTTGAAAAGAGAGTGATCAGTTTCAAGCTTGTTTTATAGCCTGGAACTGATCTATCGATCATATCTTCAAAAACTTCAGCTACTTCGTCGTTGAAAGTGAAAGGTAAATCACCTAAATTCCCTTTTTCAAAGATATTGTCCTGCTTTCTCACAGTCGTTATTGTAAAATTTTATTTTTAAAAATGCCTAATTACGTTATTAGATCTCCTAAAACTTCAGAAGAATGGGAAAAGTATCTCTTATTTAGATGGGAATTACTTCGTAAGCCTCTAGGTATGTCTAAAGATTCTCTATCTGACGAATTAGAGGATCAAAGCCATCACTTGATGGGCGTGGATGATGAAAATAATGTAATAGCATCTGGAAGAGTTCATTTTAACTCTGATAAAGAAGCACAAATTCGCTATATGGCTGTAGATGATACTTTTAAAAGACAGGGACTGGGAACTGAAATAGTTCAAATTTTAGAAGAATATGCTATATCCAATGGAGCAACTAAAATGATCCTTAATGCCAGAGAAAATGCTATAAATTTTTACCTAGCTTTAGGATATTTTGAAATAGGCACGTATCAATCTGATACAGGCATACCTCACAAAACTATGCAAAAAGATTTTATTTCTTAGAGCAAAGGAGCAATAACTAGACTCACAATTGCCATGACATTTATTAAGATATTCATGGAAGGTCCAGAAGTATCCTTAAAAGGATCACCCACTGTATCGCCCACTACAGCAGCTGAGTGAGTATCTGTACCCTTACCTCCTAAATTTCCTTTTTCAATGTACTTTTTGGCATTGTCCCAAGCGCCTCCTGCATTAGCCATAAAAAGTGCCATTAGAACGCAAACAAGAAGTCCGCCGGCCAGCATTCCTCCTAAAGCTTCCGCACCAATACCTAAGCCCACAAGTGGTGGTGCCGATACAGCAATAATTCCAGGCAAAAGCATTTTCTTCAAGGCTGCAGCGGTAGCAATATCAACACATTTAGCTGTATCTGGTTCTGCATTACCTTCTAAAAGACCCGGTATTTCTCTGAATTGTCTTCTGATTTCATTGATCATTTCAAAGGCTGCATCACCTACTGCTGTCATGGTAATAGATGCTATTAAGAAAGGTATAGCTCCTCCAATGAAAATTCCTATTAGAACAAGAGGATTAGAAAGAAGAAGCTCAAGAGGCTCAGATCTATTTGCTGATACTGTAGACACAAAAGCAGAAATGATTGCAAGCGCTGCTAAAGCTGCAGCACCAATTGCAAAGCCCTTACCTATAGCGGCTGTAGTATTGCCCTGTTCATCAAGCTCATCAGTTATAACTCTTGTTTCAGATGGCATACCGGCCATCTCTGCAATACCACCTGCGTTGTCTGCAACAGGACCGTAAGCATCAATAGCCATGGTAATTCCGACAGTGGATAACATACCTACCGCGGCTATTCCAACTCCATAGAGTCCAGTAAGTTGAGTAGAAATATAAATAATTAANATAATACAACCTATGGGGAGAACCACAGACTGCATTCCAACNGAAAGTCCAGTAATCATGACTGTAGCTGAGCCTGTTTGACCAGATTCAGCTATTTTTACTACAGGGCTAGAGCCGGTGTAATACTCTGTTATGAGACCTATAGCTATACCGCCCACGGAACCACAAACTACNGCCAACCAAACATCAAAACCATTATTTCCTACAAGAAAACTNGTTAAAAAATAAGCTGCAATTATAAAAATCAGAGGAGCTCCCATTGTCCCCCATCTCATGGCATTTGCTGGCGAAGATTTTGAGAAAAGTCTAACAATCACAATNCCTANAATAGATGCAAGGAGACCTATGGAAGCCAGTGCTAAAGGAAGGAACATCATTCCTTCTTTTTGTGCTTGAGAAAATTCAGTGGTAATTAGATAGGTCGATGCAATTGCTATNCANGCCACCATTGAACCGCAGTAAGATTCAAAAATATCAGAACCCATTCCNGCAATNTCACCCACATTATCTCCAACATTATCAGCGATAACACCTGGATTTCGGGGATCATCTTCAGGAATTCCAGCTTCAACCTTCCCAACTAAATCTGCTCCAACATCAGCACTTTTAGTATAGATACCTCCACCTACTCTCGAAAAAAGGGCTACGATTGAAGCACCCATGGCAAATCCTTCTATTGAATGCGCGTCTCCACTTAGAATATAAAATAAAGTTCCGAGTCCAATTAGACCNAAAGANGCNACNCACAATCCCATGATTGAGCCGCCATAAAATGCTACTGATAAGGCTGATTCTGCACCTGATTCTGAAGCAGCAGTAGCGGTTCTAACATTGGCTTTTGTNGCTGAATACATACCAATCCATCCTGCTATTGAAGATGATAATGCTCCAGCTAAAACAGCTATCGCAGTTCCCTCTCCCAGAGAAAACCAAACTAGAACTATTACTACTAAAGCGAAGATACTAAGATAGGTATATTCTGTTTTCATAAAGGTCATTGCACCAAGATGGATTTGATCACCTATTTTCTTTACGTTGTCATCGCCTTCAGAAAATCTAGTAACTACGANATATATNCCCAAAGCTACTAATAAACCNAAGACNCCTAATAATGGTGGTATTGCAAGATAACTCTCTAACATTTTTTCTCCTCAAAAAAGGTGGTATTCCTAATAATAGCGCGAAAGTCTAACGGAATAGAGCCTTAATTAAAATATTAATTTTCTGAATGAAAAGTACTAATCTCGAATTCATTTTCTGACTTTGCCACTAGACAAGAAACCATAGCATCGCCACATACATTTACGGCTGTTCTAGTCATATCCAATAANCTGTCTACACCAATAATTAGAGCTATACCCTCAACCGGNAAACCTACTTGTTGTAAGACCATNGCCANCATAATGAGTCCTACGCCAGGGACNCCAGCAGTTCCTATGGATGCCAAGGTTGCAGTTAATATGACCATTAAATAATCAACCAAAGATAAATCTATATTGTATGCCTGTGAGATAAACACGGTTGCAACNCCTTGCATTATTGCNGTCCCATCCATATTTATCGTAGCACCTAATGGCACTGTAAATGACCCTACAGATGGATTGACTCCAAGCTTATTTTTNACAGTTTCAAGTGTTACCGGCATGGTTGCACTNCTTGAAGAGGTACTGAATGCGAATACTGCAAGTGATCTAACTTTCAAGAAGAACTGAACTGGNTTTAAACGGCCAATNAGAGTTAAAAGACTTCCGTATGTTACGAATCCATGGAACAAAAGAACAAAAACTAGTAAGAAGAAATATTTTGCCAAATCACCAATCATCCCGAAGCCTTGAACGGCAAATAAAGAGAACAATAGCGCAAATATTCCATAGGGCGCTAGTTCGATGAGCATTCTTACAAGACTAAGGATTACATTATTTATTACTTCAAAAGAATTCTTCAAGGAACTTCCAGCCTCTCCTAAACTTTTAAGAGCTATACCAAATAAGATGGAAAAAACTATTATTTGAAGCATATTTCCTTCCGCCATAGCGGCAATTGGATTTGTTGGAAATATATCAATCAAAACCTGCTTGAGCGACGGAGCTTCAGCTGCTTCAAATGCTGTAGGTAAAGCTAGGTCTATTCCTACACCCGGCTTGAATATTAAAGCAAAGGTGAGAGCTACTGAGATAGCAATAGCAGTAGTCAAAAGATATAAGGAAAGTGTTTTTAAGCTGATAGTTCCAAGCCTTGAGGAGGAAGATATTGAAACTACACCACAAACTAAAGAAAAGAATACCAAAGGTACAATCACTAACCTTAGAGAAGCTATGAATATCTGACCAACTACATCCAAAATTCCCTCGGTAAAAAAATCTAAAAGAATTAACTGACCTAAATCACCCAGATACCCTGAGTCATTTATGAATTTAAGAAAAATACCTCCCGCCATTGCGAGAACCATAGCCAGAATAATTCTTGAAGTTAAATTCATGTCTTAATCAATTTCTACCATTTCGAAGTCTTCTTTACCTACTCCGCAATCAGGGCATACCCAATCTTCAGGCACATCTTCCCATTTTGTACCTGGATCTATACCATCATCGGGCCAACCTTCTTCTTCATCATAGATTAGTCCACAAACAATACATTCCCATTTTTTCAATGCATACTCCTTATTCAAAAAATCACATTCTAACTCAACTTTGTAATCAACTTAGACTAAAGTAACAACCTTCTGTTAAAGCAGAAAATAACAATGAATAGTAAAACAAAACTTTCTAGTTTTTTAAGGCTGATGAGAGCAGATAAACCAATTGGATCTGCTCTGTTGCTTTGGCCGACTCTTATGTCTTTTTTTCTCCTTACTGATGGTAACCCTAATTATTTTTTGATGAGCTTATTTATATTTGGAACTATTCTTATGCGCTCCGCAGGATGTGTCATCAATGATTTCTTCGACAGAGACTTCGATGGAAATGTAGAAAGAACAAAAGAAAGACCAATAGCGGCAGGAGAAATATCACCCAATGAAGCTCTTCTTTTATTCTTCTTTCTAGTGTTATGTTCAGCTTGTTTATTGCTTTTTATGAATCTTCTAACGTTCTTAATGGCATTGCTTGGATTAGGATTAGCGACCTTTTATCCAATTTCAAAAAGATTCTTTCCTATACCCCAAGTTTTTCTTGGATTAGCTTTTTCCTGGGGAATTATTATGGTTTCTTCTGCCCAGCTAGGTGAGATAAATATTTTAAGCTTAGCTTTATTCTTGTCTTGCTTCTTCTGGATAATTGCCTATGACACGGCCTATGCACTTTGCGATAAAAAAGACGATCTAGATTTAGGCATACATTCATCAGCAATTACATTTGGAAAAAATGTCACAGCCTTTTTCTTTCTTCTTCATTTTCTTTCTATAACGATATTGATTTTCATAGCCTATTTAAAAAACTTTCATATTAGCTTTTATTTTTTTGCCTCTATAAGTTCAGCCATGGTTATTTATCAATGTTTTCTGATAAAAGACCAAGACAGCACGAATTGCTTAAAAGCTTTTAAAAATAATAATCTGGTTGGACTTTCTTTCTTGTGTGGTTCAATTTTAGGTGTAACGCTATGAAAATTGATTTTGTTGAGGCGCTAGCTGAAATATCAAAAGATGATTGGAATAAGATACATTTAAATGAATATCCATTCCTGAAATATGATTTCCTAAAATCTCTAGAAGATACTAAGTGTGTAGCTTCAAACAAAGGTTGGACTCCTCTACACATTACAGTAGAAGATAAAAATCAAATAATAGGTGCTATGCCTATGTATGTAAAAACTGACTCTCAAGGAGAATTTATTTTTGATTGGTCTTGGGCTGATGCTTATTACAGAAACGGCCTAGATTATTATCCGAAATTAGTAAGTTCTATTCCATTCACACCCGCTAGTGGTCCTAGGCTTTTAAGCATTGATAAAAACAAAAATGTGGAAATGATTAAGGCTGTCAGTGACGCTATGAAAGATCTTACTCAAGAGAATAACTTCTCAAGTTCTCATGTGTTGCTTGCTAATCAAAATGAGTTAGACGCTTTTTCTGAAGAAGGCTTCAGCATAAGAACAAGTTATTCATATCACTGGTTCAATAATAATTATGAGAATTTTGATCACTATCTGGAGGATATGACATCAAGACAAAGAAAGAACATAAAAAAAGAGAGACAGAAGATCCACGACCAGGATGTTCATTTAGTAAGATACATTGGAGAAGATATAACTTCTTCAATGTTAGAAAGCTTCTACCAGTTTTATCAAGTTACTTACCTAAAAAGAGGTATGAGAGGATATCTAAATTTAGAATTTTTTGAGAGCATCATAAAGCTCATACCAGAATCGATAATGTTGGTTATGGCTGTGAATAAATCCGGAGACTTTGTGGCTGGCGCTTTTAATTTTTATGATGATGAGAAGCTTTATGGAAGATACTGGGGATGCTTGGAAGAATATGATTCTCTGCATTTTGAAACTTGTTACTATCAAGGTATAGAATTTTGTATCGAAAACGCACTAAAATCATTCGATCCAGGTGTCCAAGGCGAACATAAAATAAAAAGAGGTTTTTGCCCTATAGAAACATACTCTGCCCATTGGATAAGGGATATAAGATTTAAAGAGGCTATCGATGATTTTTTGAATAGGGAGAGAGTTCATATTCTTCAATACAACGAAGACAGAAAGTCACTCTTACCTTTTAGAAAAGAAATAATATCTAATTTATATGAAAAAATTTAAAACTCTAAACAAAAACACTCTAGAGGAGGGTTTTAGATATCTTGCAAAAAAAGAAACAGCTTTCAAAAGGATACTTGAAGAAAAAAATTACAACATTGCACCTTTCAGTAAAAAATCTGGATTCGAAGGCCTCATAGCCCTTATTGTTGAGCAGCAGTTATCCGTAGCTTCAGCAAAAGCGATATTCAATCGTTTAAAAAAAATAGTAACTCCATTTGAGCCTGAAGAATTTCTCAAAGTCGATGATAGAGAATTTAAAGAGGCTGGATTAAGTAAACAAAAAATAGATTACTGTAATGGAATTGCAGAAATGATTAAAAAAAAAGAATTAAACTTAAATGAGCTTTCGAAAAAAGATGACTCTGAAGTTATAAGTGAGCTCATAAAGATAAGGGGTATAGGTGAATGGACTGCTCAATGTTATTTAATGGCTTGCTTGAAGAGAATAGATGCTTGGCCTTCATCAGATTTAGGTCTCATTGTTGCAATACAAAGATTGAAAGGTATGCAAGAAAGACCTGATTATTTGACAATTGAAAAAATTGCAGAACCATGGTCTCCCTTCAGAACAGTAGCTGCGTTAATATTGTGGTCAACTTATGACAAGGAATAAATCTATCAAAATAGACCAAAGTAAGAGAAGCCTAAATGAGTTGATAAGACTCTATGAAAGAAATTATCAAAAACTTATAAAGTTCTTTCCTACAAGTGGGGGTAATAAAGAAATTAGTTACCTAATTCCAGAAGGTATTGAGAATCAAGAAATAAATATTTTCTGCAGAAATCTCTCTAATCACACCTCTGTGATAGAGATAAAAAAAATCAAATCATTAGAAATACTTCAGAATACTGAAATAGAAATCTATCTATACCATGATGCTAAATTAGCAGAGGTACGGAAATTTAATGGAAAGAAGCAATTCTGGCTGAGAAATAGATACCCAAATAGAAATATGCTGAGTAAAGATGAAAAATTTCAGTGGAATTTCTTTCTCGAAGAATTCCTAAATCATACTCAAAACCACGGTTTGGGAATTATAGAAAATGCACTGATATAGTGCTTTTGCACAAAATAGTTACTTTAAAGCTCAAACTTACAATAATTTTGCACAAAATTTGTTCTTTTATCTAATTTTGCATGATAATATTCTTCAACTTTTAATTATGTAAGGAGAAAGTAATGACAAAATATGAATATATTTGGCTTGACGGATATGAGCCTGAAGCCAACTTGAGAAGTAAAGTAAAGGTCACAGATGGTGAACCATCTGCGTGGTCCTTCGATGGTTCTTCCACACTGCAAGCAGAAGGCGGAAGCTCGGATTGTTTGCTTCTACCAGTACAACAATATGAAAATCCAACCAACGAAGGGTCTTTGGTTCTTTGTCAGGTTGAAACTGGTGAGCATGAGACGCATCCATCTAATTTTAGAGCTGCTGCAGAAGAAGTTGTTAGTGATGAATGGTGGTTTGGCTTCGAACAAGAGTACTTTTTAACAAATCCAGATGGAACTATCTTAGGATGGGAAGATGGAACACCTGAACGACCGCAAGGAGAATATTATTGTGCGGTTGGAGCAAGTAACGTTAAAGGTAGAGAAATAAGTGATGCTCATTTAGACGCTTGCCTCGATGCCGGCATTGAACTTACTGGAACTAATGCTGAGGTTGCCCTAGGTCAATGGGAATATCAATGTTTCGGTAAAGGCATTAAAGCTGCTGATGATCTTTGGGTTAGCAGATATCTTCTCTACAAAGTTGCAGAAGAATTCGGCGTATCAGTAAACATACACCCTAAACCCAAAACAGGAGATTGGAACGGTTCAGGTATGCACACAAATTTCTCAAACGAGGAAATGAGAACTGCAGGATCTGAAGAGCTCTTTAGCGGTATGTGTGAAAAATTAGGTAAGGTTCATGAAGAAGGTATATCCCTTTATGGATCTGATAATGATATGCGCCTAACCGGTCTTCACGAAACTCAAAGTATAGATACTTTCTCATTTGGAGTAAGTGATAGAGGAGCTAGCATAAGGATNCCTATCTATACCGTTGAGCACGACTGGAACGGTTANTTAGAAGATAGAAGNCCTGCTTCTAATGCTGATCCATACAAAATTGTTGCGCACATAGTAGGCACTTTAACNTCATAATTAACTAAAGTAATGTAACCGGAGATNAATTCTCCGGTTATGTTTTAGTATAAAATTGGTTAAATCTCTCCTCTCAGAACTCAATACCGGTATCGTTATATTAGACTCTTCTTTAAGGGTTATTTTCATTAATCCCTCTGCATCAAATATTCTAGACACTACCGAAAAGGCNTCCTTTGGCCAGAAAATAGATCAGCTTTTTTTTGAGGAGCCCGAAAGCCTTCAGAGCTTTGAAGATTCAATAAATGAAAAAAGAAGTTTCACTAAAACAGATGCTATCTTAAATTTAAAAAAAGGGAATAAAGTCCTTTGTACGTACGTTGTGCATCCTTTGAATACTCTTGAAGAAAATGGGCTTCTACTTGAAATAGTCAACAAAGAGGCTTCTTCGGAATTGATAGAAAGATACAGAATGAGGACAAATCAACAGATTTCTCAAGATTTTGTTAGAGGACTAGCGCACGAAATAAAGAATCCCTTGAGTGGGATAAGAGGCTCTGCTCAATTGCTACGAAATAAGCTGAAAGAATTCGATCTCAAGGAGTATACAGATATTATTATCAAGCAGACGGATAGACTGACTTCACTGGTAGACAACATACTTGGACCCAACAAGAAGCCTGACTTCCAATTTCAAAATATTCATTACCCCATCGAAAATGTTCTTAAGCTTGTTGATAAAGAGAGTGGATACGATCAAATCAAAATAAAAAAAGATTTTGATCCAAGCATACCTGATCTCTTTATAGACAGTAATTTAATTGAAAATAGCATCCTAAATCTGACAAAAAATGCAAGAGATGCCTTAATGGATTCTAAAACATCTTCGCCTGAAATCACCATAGTCACAAGAATTGCTTATGGAGAAATGATTGACGGTGAAAAAAATACTACTGTTTGTAAAATCTCTGTAATTGACAATGGCCCTGGTATACCTGAAGAGATAAAAGACTCTATTTTCTTTCCAATGATTACTGGTAAAGATAAAGGAACAGGGCTTGGTTTATCTATTACACAAGGAATTATTTCACAACATAATGGAAATATTCATTTTAATAGTGANCCAGAAAGAACAGAATTTTTTATAAATATACCCATCAACTCTAAAAAAGGATTAGACTTAAAATCAGCAAATGGATAAAAATATTTGGGTTGTTGATGATGATGAATCAATAAGATGGGTTTTGGAAAAAGGCCTNGCCGAGAGCGGTATGGATGTCNAAACTTTTGATTCTGCCAATAAGGTCATAAAGAAATTAGAAACTGAAAATCCTCAGTTGATTCTCACAGATATAAGAATGCCAGGTCCAAGTGGTATAGAGTTGTTAGATAAAGTTAAAGAGCTTCGACCAGATATACCCGTAATAATCATGACTGCTCATTCGGACCTAGATAGTGCAGTTGAGTCCTATGAACATGGTGCCTGGGAATATCTTCCTAAACCTTTTGATATAGAAGAAGCAGTTGCAATGGTACAGCGCGCTACTGCTGCTGATGAAGATAAAAAGGATGAAGCATCAGAGACTCAAGCAGAAGTCATAGGAGAAGCACCTGCTATGCAAGAGGTATTCAGAGCAATAGGTAAACTCTCTAACTCCAATTCCACTGTTTTACTAAATGGAGAATCGGGAACTGGCAAAGAATTAGTTGCNAGAGCTCTTTTTCAACACAGCCCAAGACGGGAAAAACCCTTCATAGCACTAAATATGGCCGATATTCCAAAGGAACTTTTGGAAGCAGAACTATTTGGACATGAAAAAGGGGCATTCACTGGTGCTGATGACAAAAGAATAGGTAGATTTGAACAAGCTGATGGTGGAACTTTGTTTTTAGATGAAATTGGCGACATGCAACTTGAAACTCAGACAAGGCTTCTAAGAGTTCTATCGAACGGCGAGTTTTATAGAGTAGGAGGTAGAGAGCCAATAAAAGTTGACGTAAGAATAATAACTGCAACTCACCAAAACATCGAAGAACTCGTAAAGGTTGGAAATTTTAGAGAAGACCTCTTCCACAGACTCAATGTTATAAAACTTTCTCTGCCAAAACTAAGCGATCGAAAAGAAGATATACCGACACTCGTAAAACATTTCTTTCAGAAATCATCAGATGAGCTTAAAGAGGAAAAGAAATACCTTTCTGCTGAAGTGGAAGATTACTTCATGACACTCTCTTGGCCGGGCAATGTTAGACAACTGGAAAATACCTGCAGATGGCTCACAGTAATGTCCCCAACAAGAGAAGTAAAACTAGAGGATCTTCCTGATGATCTGAAAGTTGAAAACGTTGAGAATCTTAATGACTGGACAAAAGTTCTNCAAAGCTGGTCAGAGAACTACTTATCAAAAGGNANAAATAATCTTTTGGAGGAAGCNATACCTGANTTTGANAGNACAATTATNAAGGTTGCTTTAAATAAAACCATGGGAAGAAAAAAAGAAGCTGCCGANCTACTGGGATGGGGNAGNAATACCCTTACTAGAAAAATTAAAGAGTTAGGTCTTGAGAGTTAANCTCTANTTTTTTACCAAGGGTAAACCACTCTGNGTCCAATTNGTCATTCCGCCTGAAAGNACATTNACATTTGTATAACCTTGTTTCTTTAAGTCNCCTGCAGATTTCGAAGANGTTGTCCCAGTTTTNCAAATNAAGACAANACAGTCATTCTCATTGGCTTTGAATAAAGCGTCACCTTTCACTAAAGANGATGGCTGAATATTTGATGCCCCAGCTACAGAACCTGCACTAAATTCTGCAGCACTCCTTAAATCATATACAAAGGGATTTTCTTTATTGATTAATCTTGTCATCTCTGCGGTATCTACCTTTTTGCCACCCTTTCTTCTCTCATAAATAATAAGTATCGAGATAAGTGAGAGTAGCAAAATAACAGCTAGAAAGTTTTCGCTAATAAATAAAGAGAATTTATTCATATCGGATCAGGATTATATAGATTAGTAAGTTAAAATATAAAATTTTTATGGTTATGAAAAAATCAACACTTGTGCTTGTCAGACATGGTCAAAGTGAATGGAATAAAAAAAATTTNTTCACAGGATGGAAAGATCCAGATTTAACTGAACAAGGAATAAAAGAAGCCACTGAAGCTGGGCAACATCTTAACTCGCTTGGTTTAAATTTTGATGTGATGTATACCTCTGATCTAGTCAGAGCTCAAGAAACAGGCAAAATAATCTTAGAGNAGATGAATCAAGAAAGTATAGCNATTGTTAAGAGCCAAAAACTTAATGAAAGAAATTATGGAGACTTAGCGGGTTTAAATAAGGATGATGCCAGAGAAAAGTGGGGCGAAGATCAAGTTCATATNTGGAGAAGATCTTTTGATGTTCCTCCACCTGGTGGAGAGAGTTTAAAAAATACGGCAGAGAGAGTTCTACCATACTTTAGATCTGAAATTCTTCCCAAAATTGAGGAGGGATCAAATGTTTTAATTGCTGCTCATGGTAATTCTCTAAGAGCCCTAGTAATGGAATTAGAAGAAATAAGTCCAGATAAGATAGTAGGCTTAGAAATAGCTACGGGCGATCCTCTTATTTATGAATGTTTAGATCAATCCATAAATCGGATTAATTAATATCTAACTTTTATACCTTCAGCCTTCATAGCTTCTTTGGCTTCTTTGATAGTGTATTCTGAGAAATGAAAAATACTTGCAGCCAAAACAGCCTCTGCTCCTCCAATCTTAATTCCATCAACTAGGTGGGTTAAATTCCCCACGCCACCCGAAGCTATAACAGGTANTGGAATACCAGTTGAAATCTTAGAAACAAGATTATTATCAAAACCTTCCTTAGTTCCATCTCTATCCATACTTGTAAGTAGAATCTCTCCAGCACCATATTCTGTAACTTTTTGAGTCCATTCCAGGACATCTAAACCCGTCCTATTTCTACCTCCATAGGTCACCACTTCCCAAGTTTCATTGTCATTTTCTAAAGCTTTCGCATCGACAGCTACAACTATGCATTGAGATCCAAATTTATCAGCAGCAGCTTTTACAAAATCTGGATTTTCAACTGCAGAGGTATTAATGCTAACTTTATCAGCTCCTGAACGAAGAAGTTTCTTGATGTCTTCTGTATTCCTNACACCTCCTCCTACAGTAAGAGGAATAAATACCTGACTAGCAATATCTTCAACTGTTTTGTANGTAGTATCTCTTGTCTCGTGACTTGCAGTTATATCCAACATCGTAATTTCATCTGCGCCCTCATCATCGTATCTTTTAGCTATTTCAAGGGGATCTCCCGCATCTCTTATGTTGAGAAAGTTAACACCCTTCACAACTCTTCCTTTATCAACATCAAGACAAGGGATTATTCTTTTTGAAACTGTCATGATCCTGATTCTGCCGTNTTTACTGCTTCAGCATAAGTNAATACCTTTTCATATAATGCTCTTCCACAGATTGCTCCATAAATTAATTTATCTTCAGATAGTTTTTTTATGTGAGATAANGTGGAAACTCCACCAGAAGCAATGACGGGTATTTCAGTTACTTTAGCCAAAGAAGAAGTAGCCTCGAAGTTAGGCCCAGACATCATCCCGTCTTTAGAAATATCAGTGAAAATAATGGCTGCAATTGGCAGTCCCTCAAAAACTTCAATCAATTCCTTTGGTGTGATACCTGATTCTTTTAACCAACCTTCGGTCTTTACCTTACCATTAAGAGCATCAATACCTAGCACAACTTGATTTGGATAAGAGTTAGAAAATTCTTTTAAAACTTCAGGACTTTCAATAGCTGAAGTTCCCATTATGACTCTTTGTACTCCCATCTTTATATAATCTTCGGCAATCTGAAAACTACGCACTCCGCCTCCTACCTGAATTTGTTTAGATGAAAACTCTGATGCAATTCTTGAAATGATTGTGTTGTTAATGGGCTTGCCTAAAACAGCTCCATCTAAATCCACTATATGTAATAAATCTGCGCCTTCAGAAAACCAATGACTGGCGGTAGCAACAGGATCTTCCGAAAAAATAGTCTCTTGATCCATTTTCCCTTCTCTAAGCCTTACACATTTTCCATCTTTAAGGTCTATTGCGGGTATTATCTTCATTTAAATTTTCCAATCTAAAAAGTTTTTGTACAGCTGCAATCCTTTAGATTGACTTTTTTCAGGATGAAATTGAACTGCAAATATATTGTCCTTTGCTAAAGCAGAAACGAATTTTTGACCATGTTCTGTCTCAGCAAGTGCATCCATCGATTGTAAGCAACAATAGCTGTGAACAAAATAAAAAAAAGAAGAATCTTCAATTCCTTTCGTCAAGAAATGATCATGTAAAAAATTTACATTGTTCCATCCCATGTGTGGAACCTTGATTTCTTCAGAAGATAGGAGTTTTGTAATCTTTCCATCGAGAATATTTAAACCCTGAACACCATTATTTTCTTCACTAGACTCAAGAAGCATTTGCATACCAACACAAATAGCTAGTGTTGGTTTGTTCATTATTTGATAAACAACCGTCTCCTTCAATTCAATTGAAAGTGCAGCCATGCAATCCTTTATGGCTCCTACTCCTGGAAATACTATCTTGTCAGCATTTTTTATTTTTTCTATTTCGGAGGAAATAATAATATTTTCTGAAGTAGAAACTGATTCAAGGGCTTTGCTTACAGAATGTAAATTTCCCATCCCATAATCTACTACAACAACATCTGTCATTTAAATGGCTCTACAAAGCTCCTTTTGTAGAGGGTATTTCATTTTCTTGTCTAGCATCAACTTCAAGTGCCATCCTCAACGCTCTACCGAAAGCTTTGAATATAGTCTCAATTTGGTGATGAGTATTTTCTCCAGAAAAATTTTCGATGTGCAAAGTGATAAAGGCATGATTACAAAATGACTGAAAGAAATGCTCAAACATGTTTACATCTATTCCTCCAACCTCTTCTTTCACAAAATCTACCTTCATAAATAAACCAGGTCTTCCAGAAAAGTCTAAGACAACTCTTGAAAGAGCTTCATCCAAGGGTATATAAGAATGGCCATATCTTCTAATTCCCTTCTTATCACCAACTGCTTTATTGAAAGCCTCTCCTAAAGTAATACCTATATCTTCAATCGTATGATGATCATCAATATGCAGATCTCCCTTTGCTTTTATCGACAGGTCTAACATTCCATGCCTGCCGATCTGATCTAACATATGCTCCAAAAAGGGTAGTCCAGTATCAAAATCGGTCTGTCCAGATCCATCAAGATTTAGATTGATCGTTATCTGAGTCTCGGAGGTCTCTCTGTTTATTTCAACTTGTCTCATATATATATAAAAAAGGCGCGCATTATAGCTAATCTGTTCAAGTTGTTCATTACTTGTACAATTGAACTAGAAATATATGTCTCAATTAAGCAAAAAAATCATTCAGTGGCAAAGGAAATTTGGGCGTAATAATTTGCCTTGGCAAATTAATGTAACCCCNTACAAAGTTTGGATTTCAGAAATAATGCTTCAACAAACTCAAGTGAAGACAGTTATACCTTATTTTGAAAAGTTTATGACCAGATTTCCCAATATAGATTCTCTTGCTGATTCGACTGAGGATGAGGTCCTAAGTTACTGGTCGGGTTTAGGATATTACTCGNGAGGGAGAAATATCCTTANATCAGCAAAGATAATTAGAGAGAAATTTAATTCATCTATGCCCTCAGACATAGATTCTCTTGAGTCTCTTCCTGGCATAGGGAAATCTACTGCTGGAGCAATACGATCTCTCGGATTTAAGAAAAATGCAGCAATCCTTGATGGAAATGCAAAAAGAGTACTCATAAGGTATTTTAAAGTTGAAGAAGCTGTTAATTCGACNAAGACTCTAAAAAAATTATGGCAAATTGCTGAAGAGCAATCGCCTATAAAAGATTGTGATGTTTATACACAGGCAATCATGGATGTTGGCTCCTTGTTATGTAAAAGAACTAATCCACTTTGTGATCAGTGCCCTCTTGAGCATGACTGCCAAGCAAAACAAGATGGGATCGAAGGCTTACTGCCCAAAAAATTACCTAAGAAAAATAAGCAAAGAAGATATGTTTACTGGGCTTTCATAAAAAATGATAAGGGAGAAGTATTACTTGAGAATAGAACATCGAAAGGAGTTTGGGAAGGACTGTGGTCCTTCCCTGAATTCCAAAAAAAGATAGAGAGGCAAGATTTTCTCAAAAGATTTAAGCCAATTTGTAAATTGACAGACAAAGAAACCACTCTTAAACACTCTTTTAGTCATTATGACCTTNATATCAACATCATCACCTTGAAGGTAATAAGTACTAAGATCAAAGAAAATGATAAAGCTTGGTTCAATTCTAAGGATATAATAAAAATAGGGATACCGGCTCCAGTTAACAAAATCCTCAAAAAGTAATATGGCTAGGAAAGTTTTTTGCAGAAAATATCAGGAAAATCTAGAAGGGATGTCCGCACCACCCTATCCAGGAGAAAAGGGGACGGACTTATTTGAAAATGTCTCTGAAAAAGCATGGCAGGAGTGGCTAGAACATCAAAAAATGCTGATCAATGAAGGACAAATAAATTTGGCTGATANAGAATCGAGAAAATGGCTCAATGAACAGATGGAATTATTTTTATCCGGGGAAGATTATGCAAAGCCTTCAGGTTTTGTTCCTAAAGAGTAAAACATTCTTTTTTAGAATCAATTATTTGTATACAATCGCCAAACCTTATTTGCCCAGATAGCTCAGTCGGTAGAGCAAAGGACTGAAAATCCTTGTGTCGGTGGTTCGATTCCACCTCTGGGCACCATTTCCTAAGGGTGTAAAATTAAAAATATGAAAGCACCATTAATATTCTTACTCTGTGTAGTAATATTTGTTNTCTCTATGATTTGGCTNTCTATATAACGATATTTAATATGTATTACCCTGCTTTAATTGTCTTTGTCATAACACTAATCCCGTTATTTTTTACAAAATACCTTTTTGTTGAGGACTGGGAAAGACCTAAAGATTTAAATGGAATAGATGCAAGAATGATTATTTTTTGGGGCTATGTGTTTGGAATGATACTGCCTATTGGTCTGGTAGCATTCAGAGATCTTATCATTTAGGTTGATGAGAAACTCTGTGATCATTCTTGTCGCTTTGCTTGTAGCTTTTAGCTGCAGTGAAGCTTCAATTCCATCAAAAATAATTCTATCTTGCACTTGTATAGAATCAGAATCTTCAAATAATAAATGTTTATATGGGGATTCTGATACTGAGGTTGAGATAGATTTTGAAACAAATAGTATGACTTTTGGAGGGAAAAATTATAAAAACATTGGCACTACTCCAACATCCTTTTCGGTAAGAGATAATTCAGATTTTGTTGTATTGAATAGAGGAAATTTGAAACTTACTTTTGACTACCAAAAATCTAGGGAAATTTATCAATGCAATGAGAGTGAGATATGAAAGANAAAGAAATGATAGAACTAAAAGCAAGGATAGAATCGCTTGAAGAGCAAATTAATCAAATAAAAGAAACACTGGATACTGCATTTGAAGGCGAACAAGCAAAATGGCAACAAGTATTTGAAGCTGTGGATATGAACTTCAAAGAAATTAGAGATTACGCAAATGATACTTTCCTTCATGCAGATACATTCTGGGAAATACATGATAAAAATAAATTAAATTGAGAATATATGAAAAATCTTACAATCCCTTTACTCGTCTTATTGGTTTCTGGTGGGTTATGGGCACAAAATCCTGAGCAGGCTGTATATGAATACTTTGATTTTTTTAATAATTCAGATAAAGATGCCCTAAACAATGCTTCAGATTCACCCTTCGTTTTTTTAATAGGAAATAATAAAACTGTTGCGGAAAAATATGGAGACTCAGTAAACTTTGAAGGGTTACGCAAAGAAGGTTGGGCTTATTCAAAGATTAATGACTCAGAATTGATTTATTCTGATGAGGTATCTGCAATGGTAGAAATTAATTTCTCAAGATTCAATGCTAAGGATGAGGCACTATCAACAACCGATGCTATATATTTATTGGTTTATAAAAATGATAANTGGTTATTAAAGGNAGGTTTTATAGGTTCTAGCCTTTCTTTAGGTCAATGAAAGAAAAAAGTCTTAAAGATGAAAAGTAAAAATGTAGTTCAATTCACAGGAGATCTTGAAGATGCAGCTTACCGTAAATTGACTAAACAAGAATTAGTCAAGATCATCAAAAAAAAGGGCTGGGATACAGACGAAAATCAGCTTCTTAAAAAGGAAAAGGAAATTCTTATACATTTGGCTAAAACACTTCATCTTCAGAAATAGTTAGGAAAGAAATTGAATGTGGATTATTTTGATTGTCATACTGACTATTTGGGAAATTTTTTGGACCTATCACGCATGCTGGATAGCTTCAAAATTAAACGAGAAGAAAACATTTTTATTTTTTCTGGTTTTTAATTTACTTGGCATACCCGAAATAATTTATATTTACAGAAAAAAAAGGGAATTCGATCAATTAGAAAAAAATGACTAAAAAAACTTTACTCATATATCTAATCTCATTTATTTCTTTCTTTGTTCAATCTAATTATTCAAAAGATCAAGAAACATCTATTGCAAAGATTAATGGTATTTCTATCGCTTATGTAACTGCTGGAGAGGAAGATAATCCTCCTGTTTTAATGATAATGGGTCTCATAGCATCTCATAAAGTTTGGGGAGAAAGGATGGTCAATGGTCTCATTGAAGACGGATACAGAGTAATTTTATTTGATAATAGAGATACAGGTAACTCAGAAAAGTTAGATAAGCTTGGAAAGCCAAATCTTTATTGGAAGTACTTTCTTTACTCATTAGGAATTGGTTTCGGTGCTCCGTATACTTTAGAAGATATGGCAGATGATGGAGTCGCGTTGTTAGACCACCTTGAAGTTGATAAAGCTCATATTATAGGAGCATCAATGGGTGGGATGATCGCTCAAATAATTGCTTCTAAATATCCAGATAGAACCACTAGTTTAGTATCTCTTATGTCCTCTCCTAAAATTCCAAGAGTTTCTGAAATATCTGATAGAAATCAAGATAACCTCAGGAATATGGAGAATGTTGATGCAAAAAGCGCTCAAGATTATGGGTTCTATCCTAGAGCAATGCCAAGGCAACTTACTGCAATCTTCGAATCCGGTGATAGATCCGATATCGTTAGCAATATCTCGGTGCCTACTCTAGTTCTTCACGGGGAAGATGATACTCTTTTGCCAGTTAAAT
>PAOE01000003.1 GCA_002707915.1 Gammaproteobacteria bacterium | reverse complement strand
ATGTCTTCCTTTTGACGAGAGTTTCTAACAATCAGAGGTCTATTATCTAAGTAAACTATTTCTCCTGACCCTTTATTTATCTCAGAATTAGATAGTCCTGAAATAAAGTTGACTCCTAAGTTAATTAACTTGTTGCCAGTAGGATTTGTTGTTATTCCAGAGAACTCACGAGAAATTGCACCCGCAAAGAATGATGACTTACCTTCAATGTTATTTGCACCTACCACTGATTCAAATTGGTATATTCTACCAGCAGTTGAAATACCAGCATAATCAGTATGATCGTATGATGTTCGATTAAAGTTAAGAGAGCGATCTCTAAAATATTTTAATACTTTAGTTTCAGAATCATATGAAGCAATATAACCTGTTGAAACTTTTCCAACATTTGGAGATACTGTAAGCACTTGTTTAATTTCTTCGCCAACTTGTGGAACTCCAGTTACAGTATCAAATTTAACTGCTTGTAATGAAGAATATGTATTATCAGTATAAGTTACTGCTGTTCCTACTTTTGTAGGATTTTTAACAACTCCAACTTGTGAAAACTTAGTATCGATTGGGAAATCCTTAGTTGAATCATCAAATCTAGCATAAACAATAACTCTATCAGTTCCTAATTCAGTATATACGTCAGAACCGTGTCCTAAACCTGGTGGTATGATAGGTACAAGTTTAGCACGACCAGTAGATGTGCTAACACCACTACTTAAAGTTCCTAAATCAACAATTCCATAACTATACCCTTTTCCACCAGCACTCACGTTTACATCTGTAATAGAACCATTTACAACATCAACTCTTGCCTTTGCACCTTCACCATCTCCGATTATATCAACTTCTTGACTTAATCCGTTTGCATATCCACTTCCTGCATTTTCGATGTATACATGTTTAATTTGGTTTTGGTTTACTGATGAGTCACCATTCTCACGAACCGATCTAATCTGAGAGTCCTGACTAGAGTTCCAACTGTTCGGTACAGTGATGAATTCAGTTGAGTCAAATTTAATAATATCACTAGGTGACACAGTGAACAAATACTTCCAAAGGTATCCATCACCGCTATTCCCTGCTTTTGAAGGTTCGAGGTCTGTGAAAGTAGGTTCATCTTGGGAGACATTTCCAAGCGGGTTTGCTCCTGTTGATCCATTATCAATACAAACGTAAACTTTAAAGTCGGAATTAAGTACGTAGTAGTTCGCATCGTATAATCTGTTTGCTTGTGTTAATGGACTAGGTTTTTCTACACTATAATCATCTCTGTAAATTTCGTATCTACTTCCAGATACCCAATCAACTCTTCTTATGATTCTTCTAATATTTGCAGATGATATCTTCTTACCAAACATCATCGTATCACCTGTGTGTGAACGATATGAAAAACTATCGGTTGGAGCAGGTGTACTTGAATTCCAATCAGAAGATCTACCATATCCAACTAAAGTTGAAGTTCCAGCAGGATTTGGTAGTCCTATAAACACGTAATATGAATTATTGACGTTTTCTACTGACTCAACAAAGTTGTTAGCATTCAGAATTCTAAATTGATCAGTAATTATCGCTGACATTGTATTTAAACTTTTTCTTTTTATTTATAGAGGTAATCTAATCAAATTCCAAAGACCCTTAAAGCACCTGATGATCTAAGACCTCTTAAAGAACCTATGGTGTAATTCTTTCTCTGAATAGTTGGGAATGATGTTAAACCAGTATTAACTGTCAATCCTGTAACTCCAATAGATATTGGGTCTTCATTTCTACCAGTCACAGAGTGTATTCTACCCCAACTTATTTTACCAAATTCAGTGCTTAATCCAACGGCTGCATTATCATAGTTTCCTGTGACAGCGATACCGAGTACTGATGAACTACTATTTGTATGAATATTACATACGATTGCACCTGCTTCACCACTTGGTGTATCTCTATCATGAACTATGTAAATGTTATCACAGAATGTTGTTCCGATTCCAACGACTGAAGAATCTTGACTATCAACAGATGTGAGACCATTACCTACAGTTGTGTCATGAATGAATACTGGATAACCAACTTTAAGAGTATCTGCCTCTGATATATCTGCTCTAAAGAAGAATTTAAGTGCTAGTGGATGACCATTTGTACCTGTTGTAGTAGTAATACCAGTTATGATACCTGTAAATCCATCTAAATTAGTAATTCCTGTTACTTTTTCAGTTTTNAATATTGGTAGGTCTACTATTACTTGTGGTGGTGTAAATGCAGAATACCCTAAACCAGGATTTGTAATTGTGGTTCCAGTAATTGATCCGTTTGATATTGTAACTGTTGCTGTTGCTGTTGTTCCTATACCAACACCAATAACTGGTGGTGCACTTATCTTTAATGAAACAGTACCGCTATATCCTGAACCAATTTCTGTAATATCTAATGAAGATATAGTACCTGCAGCAGATACGATTGCAGTTACCGCAGCACCTACACCTACTTCACCTGAAGATACTAAAGCATCAATAGAACTATATTCTAAATCATAATTACCATCCTGTTCATTAGGAAGACTTGCTGATAGATGCTCTCCTTTTTCATAGAAGAATGATCTTGCATCATCAACAAATATACCTCCTACATTTCCTATGCCAGATGCTGTTGTAAAATCACCAATTATTCTAGCAGTTGGATAAATTTGTGGTTCTAATATTTCTCTAGATTTATCAATCTTCTTACCATTTAATACAATATCAACTTTTTGTTTTGTCCATCTAAATGGTTTGTCATTTGCCTCATCTATACCTGCACCTGTGTAAATATCAGTTTCAACAAGTTTTGCTCCTAACAATTCATTCAAAGTTCTTTCTGCTTCCTGTGAGGTGGTTAATCCAATAGGATGTTTGAATATTCTAACTTCATCNCCTATCTTAACTGTTTGTTGAATATCAGCTATGTCTACATCAACTCCCTGTTGACCTTTATAGAAGAAAATATCTACTTTTGCTTCAGGTTTAGGTGCTTCAATAAATTCAAAAGTAGTACCACCATCAAAAGTATACGCTGATTTAGGTTCTTGTAGAACACCATTTACGAATATAAGAAGTATTGCATTTAANTCNATTAACTGAGAACGAGCATTATTAATATCTTTTTCAAAACTTAGTAGTTGTCCATTAAAGAATAATGGGAATCTAGTTCTTGCACCATCTTGTAAGTTTTGGATTGAGTCAATGAAATCTAATTCACCAAACTGCCATGATGAGAATTTATCACTGAAGATTTGTGTAACCTCTAATTCAAACTCTTGTAGAGGTGCTGATAAATGTGCAGCAGTAACTAATCCAACTGGTTTAAATTTATCACCAACTTTAAATGAATGNCCTGGTCTTGCTATTGAGAACTGTGATATCTCAAATGNGGTTGAACCTATACCAACAGTTGTNGTTGCTCCACTTACCATAACGTCAAGTAATAAATTTAAACCAGTATCNGTTGTTGNNCCNACNCCNACTCTTGATACACCAATGACTGGTAAATTATCATAATTTGGTTGTGGAATTANAATTTCAGGATTTACGTAACCAGAACCTGCCTGTGTTATTGTGAATGCAAGTGTACCACCAGCACCAACTGTTGCAGTTACTTCTGCTCCAGTTCCACCGCCACCACCAGCACCAACATTTAATGTAATTGTGTTAGTTGTGGTTGCGGTTATAGCAGTTTGAATACCAGCAATAGGGTCGGAGTTAGGGAAACTTGTTTTAGATACTGCACGAGGATATGGATGATCGGAGAAGAAATTGTCCTTAGAGCATTTAAATACCAAACCACCAGTATCAATACCGACTGTATCACTTGTAGATAAACCATGATTGGGTATTGTTAATACAAGTTGTCCTGAATGAGAAGTATAAACTGCGTTTGTTGCTGTGAATGCATTTGAACCTGTGGCAGCAAAGTTACCTTTACGGATTGAATTAATACCAGAACTTACAAATCTATGAACATATGCTTGGTCTGTAACACCACATGCAACTGTACCACCACGATATCCTGAACCAAATGTAAGATCTTCAAAGAACTCAAATGCATGACCACCACCCTGATATGTGTGAGGTATTGTACTTGCACCTGCCTGAACTTCAAATGTTCTATCAGAAACAATGCCAACGACAAATAGTGGTCTTTCGTGGTCTTGGAAGATAGTTGTTGTTACTCCAACATATCCACCACCACCAATTGTTTTGACTGAATCAGCAGCAGCAGAAACAAATGTATGAACATATTGATCACTTGGAGCAGATGCACCAACATTAACTCTGAATGTATTNGTGGTTCTATTAGTAATTGTTAGATATTGTCCAGCAGCAGGATCTGTTGCACGAGGATAACAATGTGTTGTATTATTACTATCTTTATCACAAGTAAAGCAAATAGAACCCGTATCAAGAACAACAGCATCACCAACTGCTAATCCATGATTTGGAATAGTTAACACTAACACACCAGTTGCAGGATTATATGTTGCATTTGTTGGTGTGCCAACAACTGTCTTAGGACATTTAAACTCTAATCCTTTTAATTTGACTGTATTTGGTCTCTCAAGTGCAAACCCATGTACTTTCTCAGTTGTAACTGTAATAATACCTGTTAAGTTATCATACGCAGCAGTTTGAATACCAAGATTAAATCCTGAAGATGTAGCGATACCAACTACACTTGTGATTCCTCCATTCGCATCTTTAAATGCTTTTACCTTTGCTCCCTCAAGTGGAGCGTACCCAAGACCTGGTGTTGAACCTAATGAAACAATAAGTCCACCTCTTGGTACTTGATTCTGATTGATATCAAATTCAGATACGATAAAGTCACCGTTTGTAGATGAAATACCTGAGAATACAACTGTCGAAATACCAGCAGTTGTATCTGATTGGAATTCATAGTTATTACCAGTGTTATTGATTGTTAATGGAGTTTGGAATACACCATTAATGAATAATACACCATTACCAACACCAATACCTGATGCTGTGTTTGCACCACCTACAGTTAATGAATAGGTCTTACCTATTCCTGTAAAATTATCCGATACATCATCAAAAAGCATATTAGTTGTGTAATCTGCTCTTAAGAATGTTCTTCCACTAAAGTTAGCTCTTACAAATGGTAAATTTGTTTCATCTCTTCTTGATCTATTATTACCTTTTGGTGGATCTGCAAAGAATACTGTGCTATCTACAATATTAAATGAACCTCTATGGACTCTGGCTGTATCATTAGCAGTATGTGTTGTTTGTGCAATACCTAATTGTCCTCTATCAACTTTAACTACAGGTAATGTCGCTATACCAAGTGCCACATCTGTTGCATCATTAATAATTCCAGTTGGAGTACTAGACAATCCAACCTCAGTTACTTTCATGTATTCACCATTTAACTTAAGAAAATCTGATGGTTGAACTGAACCAATACCACTTAAAACAAATTGTGATAAACCAATACCGATATTATCTCTTATATCATGTGTGATAGAAGTAAATGTAATTGGTTGTTGTACAACTCCATCTAAACCTAAGATGGTTTTTGTTAGTTGCTTAGTCATCACAAGTTTGTGAGCATTACCACCACCTATTCCAGTGAACACAACAGGAGAACCAGATGCAACATATTCAGGTCTTGTGTAAAGTTCAAACTGATTTTCGTCAATAACCTTTGCAAAAACAGTGCTTGGTAATAATGTTGTAACAACACCAGCTACGTTAGTTGTAGAACCTATTGATATTGCTGTTCCTGCGATACCTATAAACGTAGAATCTGGTGTATATGTAAGTTCTTCATTATTATTGAAGAAGTGACTTGGAATATTAATTGTACTTGTAGTAGTGCTTATTGTTCCAGCGGGATTAAATGTTTTAGAGTAGATTGGAACACCAAGATGTTTTAACACAAAATCTTTTTTGTTCGCTCTTAATCCAGCAGCACCATCATATGTTGTTAAGAATATTCTTTGATCAACTGTACCATAAGTCAAATCTGGAGGTGTATTCGCAAAATCACTGTCTGTATACAAAACTTGATTGTATGATTGAACTTCAATCAATGAATCGAACTCAGCATCAGGATAGAATCTTAAATTAATATCATTTCCACTTATCTCTCCACCAAAAGAACCAATACCAGTTGTGGAACCTGCAGATACAAATGGATATTGTACAGTCAATATATCATCTTCATCTCTTATTGATATGATTTGATGAACTGCAGATGTCTCACCACAAGATACTCTAACAATTGACTTAACAGTTGTATCAATTAATTGATTTATGGTAGCATAAGTTATTGGAGTAGCTGTTCCTGTTACGTAACCTGATTGTAATCTAGCACTTCTTTCAGCACCAGCAGGTTGTCCTGATACAGAGAATCTATATGTGCCAATTCCTGTTGCTGTTGATCCTAAACCAACTATGTTTGCTCTTACATCAAGAACATTTACTCTATCATTCTCAATTTGTAATTTAACTAAATTGTTCTCTACTCTTGCAGTTACGATTCCAACAGATGACTGACTTAATCCTGATTTTGTATCAACGTAAGTTTCAGCGATTGTTGTATCAGTTCCATCAAAATCTACAATAACTTCATTGTAATTAATTTCTTTGGTAACACTATCCTGAACAAATATTGAGGCATGAAGACTATTAAAATCATATGTTGGTGTTTCAAGAATTGATGTTGTTGTAAATCCTATTGTAGTGCTACCTATACCTGTATTAACACCAACTAAATCTACATGTCCAATACCTGCTGTACCGATACCAGTCAAATCTGTATTAAAATCTATTTTTAATACTTTAATATCATGGTCTTTTATAAATTTCTCAGTTGGTTCAAATAAAAGATTTTTTGTACCGTTTGCTAATATCTCAGTTTCAAAATTACCTAATTTAACAGTAGTAAAGTCTGTTGTTTTTTCAAGTAAAAATGCATCGTTTTCTGTTGTTATAGTAACTAACTCTGAGAACTGAGCATCAAGAGAATCAGGGTCAACAATCTGAATAAGATATTGTCCAAAATCCTCTACTAAAGGTTCAATAATTGTATTTGTACTTTCAAATCCTTCACTTGAAAAACCATCACTAATGTCATCATGAAGTAACACTCTATTAGTCTTACATCTTGTGAAATCAGTAAATGTTCTATTCTTTATTGTAATAAACTTAGAACCATTTGGTCTTGTATCAAAATCTCTTGCAAAGTCAAAATTATTGATTGCATCTACTCTTTGTTTATCATTGAGTTCAAGAACGTTACCAACATCCAATACAACTGTTTGATTTGACTCACGTACTACACCAACACCAACTTTTAAACTAGATGTAACAGTTGTATCAGCAAAATTCTTTAAACCAGATGGGTGAACTAAACGATTTACTGGATTTACAAATTTATCCCACTCTATAGAACTCTTTACAGTATAAGATAAATTCTGATAGTAATCATTATCTGGTATTACTTGATAGTCCTCATTTAATTTACCGATATCATCTAACCAACCATATTCTTGTCTATTAGAAAAATCAGTTGTAAATTTAGCTTGATTATCTACAATACTTGTTATCTCAGCAGATACGTTACTTAATTCACCTTTTATTCTATCTCCTTTCTTAATCTTGTATTTTCCGTCAATTTTAATATAATCTTTTCTAACTTCAATAATTTTTAAGTCAGTAATTACGTTATCAATGATAAGTGTTTCTTTAAGTTCAAATACACCTCTTGTTTGTACAGGTTCAATTACAGGATATTTTTTCTTATTAACAAGAGTTGCATATCCTGACTGGAATGTTTTAGCGATACCAGGATTAGTTGTTACACCTGATAAACTAAACACAGCAATACACTGCGTACCAGCGGTGTAATCAATAACATCAAAGAATGAATAATTGTAATTTTCAGAGTTATAACCAGTTCCTTCTACAGTTGTATTTGTTGATATTCCCCCTTGTGTAGCACCAATTCCTGCCTCTCCAACCCTTTGAATACCCTCAACGAATACTTCATCTCCTACAGCAAATGGTTGAGTATCAAATCCATTTATTGGTGTCTCTAGGAAACATGTTACAACACCTGAAGCACCTGTCTGAACGGAATTAACACCGACACCATTTGAGTTGTTTATTGAAACTATTTTATGAACGACTGAATCTAAACCAGTTACAGGTGAAAGGACATCAACTTTTGAAATTGTTTGGTTAGGAGAGAAAGGTTGTAGTGAGACATCATCTACAACAGTATTTGTAACTGGATTGAATACTATTAAATTAGGTGTGCTCATGTAATCAGCACCACCACTTACAATGTTGACAGACCCGATTACGTCTAAGTTATCAATATTTACAACTGGTGATATAAATGCTTGAGGTCCTAATGTTTTATCGGAAGAATATTCATATCCAATATCTACGATTCTTACCTTTTTGATTCTACCAATAGTCTTTGAAGATGCAATTATGTTTGCATCTGTACCACTAACGCTGTTTACTTTATTAAACTGTGGTAATTTTTTATAATTAAATCCTGGTGATAATATCCTGAAGTTTTTAATCGGACCATGAACAGATGTAGATCTTGTGGAATATTCTATTTTTTCACAATCATCAGTTGTATATGATAAAAATTCTGGAACTGTAGGTGAGAAATTAAAGGTGTCATCAGTGACATTAGATATTTTATACTCACCGTTGTATACACTATCAATAAATCTTATTTCAGAATAGTTTGGAACCTCTGTGTCAGCGGTGCTTATGTAACCACCTTTAGTCAAACCATAATATAAAGTAACAGGAGTAGAGGCAGAATACTGAACAGTTAGAGCAGCACCTATTGGATCTGTATTATTTGTACCAATACCAATGGTTCCTGCAGTGCCGACATTAAATGAACTACTGTCTTGAGAACTTAGATATTCATTCGTTAGGTTTTTATCGTAGAATATTTTGAAATCAAAGTCTGCTAGAGTTGTGCTTGATAATCCAAAAGTCAATTTAGAGTTTTTAACAACATCAATTCTTGGGTTAATAGGAGCGATAGTTTGTGTACCACCTGTGTTTGCTGTTATAGGTGCAATTCTAATTGGATTTACATTTAAATCTTCTATTGTTTCACATAACTGAAATCTTCTACTACTTACTCTATTAACAAAATATGTACCTGTACTTAATCCAGTTGCAGAACCTTGGTAAAATACCTTATCACCTGTCTTAAATCCATGCTCTGCAATATCTATTTGATCAGTCTCAACATCAGATGCTGTAAATGTAAGAGGATTAATTATTAACTTATCAAATTCAGAATTATAATTTACGTTTACTGGTGTAGTTGATCCAACCCCAACTGCTAAATTAGGAACAACATTCATTTTAACAATATCACCTTCAACTAAGTTATGAGTTGTTGTATTTGCAGCAGAAACATTAGTAGAAACCGTTGTAGTAATTTTATCAATATCACCTCTTACTTGCTCTTTCTGACTCTCTAAGAAGTAAAGAGAAGAATTAATACCAGAGTTTGAACCATTTGTATAGAAGAATAGACCCTCACTTGTACTACCAATACCAACTTTGCTGGTAACTAAACCAATATTATCAGTGCCTTTATTAATTACAAATACCTCAGTTGAATCAGCACCTACAAATGGTAACTTAAATTCTTGTACTAAATTTGTTGTACCAACATCAAACCTATTTGCACCATTTCGTTTATTAATTGTTAATTTCTGCCCATTTTTAAATGGATGATTTGGTATTCTTATTGTTCTAGTAGGTATTGAAACCTCAGATACTTTATCACCTACAAATGTATCTACTTTAATGGCACCACCTATTGTAGTACCAATACCCACTGACTGACGACCATTAAAGTAAACTATATCATTCAACTCTGAAGTAAATGATGTTGTCTCTACTGGTATCGAAATTTTATTATTTAATGCATCTACATTTGAACCCAACGTATGTGCTATACCAGTATGCCTTTGTATACGAACTATTCTTTCACTAGGAAATATATTTAATACTTTTAATTCTTCTGTGTCACTTGTATTACCTGATCCAACTCTTATTGACCCACCTACTGAAATAGTGCTAGGTATTTGAGTAAGAGTAATATCTTGAATAAGACCAGCAGAACTTCCAACGGTCATACTCGCTGCTAAACTTACTCTGTTTGTTGATACACCAACGTTAAAAGAATCAGTTAAATTCTTAATGTTAGTACTTAATCCAGATATTGATACTGCATCTTGATCATTAATATCAATAAAAGGATAATAATGAGCGATAACTTCATTACTTCCACCAAATTCAAATACAGCATTGTTGAATGAATTAATGACAGTATCGATTCGTGATATTCCTATACCAACAATTTCACTAACTTGTGCACTGAATCCAGATCCATTAGTTTCTTCATCATCAAAATCAGTTAAGTCACCTATCTTGTAATCTTGCCCTCCGTTTAATATAGTAATAGCATCTACATCACCTTTAGTTACAGATTCAATAACTGATAATTGTCTTATTTTTTCGTATGATTCGATAACAAAATCATTATCAGCAAAAGGTTCGTCAACAGTGTAAGGTAAAGTATTTCTTCTTAAATTAGAAGTATTAAAATCAAAGTCCTGACTAAGTAGTTGATTTTCTTTTATAAAAGGTGATCTATAAGTATTACCAATAAAATATGGATAATTACCCTCTAATTTATTTGTCTGAGTGCCTAACCCAACTGTGGCGAAGTATGCATAAATTCCATTTGGAAATTCTGGGGTCTTACCAAATCTACCATTATGAATATCAAGATCTCCTGATTCATCAAATACATGATCTTCAACGAAAAATCCTGGTGCATATCCTGGTGGTCTGTTAACAACGTTGGTAATGTCTGTCTTATATGATGATTGTATTATCTTAAGTTCGGAGTTGATATTATCAGGGTCAGAATAACCGAATGGACCATATATTGGGTTTCCATCATATGCCCAACCTATAATTGGTGAATGTCCAGTAATTTGTGTAAATTCTTGTGTGTTAGGATTAACTGAAAATGTTTTTTCAAAATTAGTTGCTATCTCTTGTGAGTAACCTAAAATACTGAATTTTATTAAACCATCTTTTGTTGATAAGAATGAATCACCAAATCTACTTTGACTGTTAAGTGTTAAACTTCTTACTCTTGCAGTAAACTGACCACCTTGTCCTCTTGAAAATCCCCTTACCTCTGTAGTAATACTACTGTATCCAATACCAGGATTGGTTACAATGGCATCTATCACAAAACCATCTTGTACAACTGGTCTTACAACAGCACCAGATCCAGAACCAGTTGATATAACCCTTATTTCAGGACTTGAATTATATTCTCTACCTCTATTAACAACTGCAACATCAGTTAATTTACCATCTACAATAATTGGTTTAAATTCAGCAAATCTACCATTTTCAATTGATACTTTGGGAATTACCTGTTTATCTAATGTTGTTGAACCATAGTTAGTTCCCTCTTCATAAAGATAAGCACCCAATATTTCACCTGTCACGACTGGAGTAATTGTTATATCACCAGTAACAGTTGAACCATATGATACATCTATATTTACTTTAATTTCTGGATAATTAAAAATTTGGAATCCTGAACCTGCACTATCAAAATTAACATATTTTCCTCTATTAAAATCAATAGTTGATGTTGCACCAATACCAGCATCTGCTAGTTGGAAAGTATCATCAGTCAATTTTTTAATATAGTATGAAGATGTTGTACTTAAACCTTCCACTGCTGTTGTTTCTGCAGAGTACTCTACAATCTCACCAGTTTGGAATCCATGATTTTTAAATGTAACAACATTTGATGATGTGGATATACCAGCAGGTTTTACTCTTAATTTACGGTGTGTGTATCCTGAACCTTCTTCTAAAACTTTTATAGCAACAAGAGTTTTCTTAGTTTCTGTTCTAAATTTGTGAATACCACTTGCTGCTGTGTCTGTTGATAATCCAACTGTATTAATACCTGCAGTTCCAAATATGGCATCAGTTTCAGTATTAAAAATTCTAACCGTAGAGGGATTGACTATCCTAACATAATATGGAGCACCATCGGATAATGTACCGTTAATGTTATTTTCTAAATCAAATGCAGTTCCAATACCTATTGGTTGGTTATTATTTGAACTATAATATACTAATTGACCATCAAGTAAATTATGATTTTCTTTAAATGTGATTGTCTCATTGACAATATCTACACCACCATTAAAGAATACATCTCTACTATCAAATAACAATTCTCTACTTCTTTCACCTAGTATTGGTTGTAGTACACATCCACTTCCATTACCCCCTGTTAATGAAATACTTTGTACCTCATCAATATCAAATCCTTGTGGGTCAACAAATACCTCTTTAACTGTTCCTTGAACAATTGGTTCGGCAGCAGCACCTACACCAGTGCTTGTTTCAATACCTATAATTGGTGGTTTGATTACATCATAATCAGATCCTGAATTTAAAAGGTCAACTGATTCTAATGAACCGTAGTATATTTGATTATCTGAAATAGGAGATCTTATTTGAACACCATTAATTAAAATACCAATATCAGTTGTAGGTGTTTCTTGTGCGGATGGAACAAATAAGTTTTGTGATAAAGGGAATTTTCTTAAAATTTTATCTGCTTCTAAAGTTCTGCTCGCATGTGCCTTCAATACAAACCTATGAACATCTGTTGTTGATGTTGTAGGACCAACTTGAACAGTACTAGCAGTTCCAATTTGTGCTGTAGAGTTGAATAATCTTATTTGAGATATATTTTGATTTGCACCTGGTATTACTGGATCAACATAATATGTTCTACCACTATCTAATCCTATTAAATTTCCACCCTCTGGTTGGTATATAACTGCATCACCCTGAATAAATTTAATATCCTCACCTGGTGGAGGTGTGAATTTTATAAAACTATATCTTTGATTTAATGGATTATATCCCTCTAGTCCCGCTTGTGTGCTTCCAGTTAGAGTTTCTTCAATAATATTTTGTGTAATATCATAACTTGGTAAAGAGTTTGATGCAACATATCCCTCAGTATTTCCATCTACGTATACATTCAAAGTATCAGCAATAATATTATTATTACCTTGAGCAAGAGTTATTCCTGTGCTGTTTACTTTTTCAACTATTCTTCTAATATCATAATGTTGTCCTGCTTGAGGTGTGAATCCAGCTATGTTTGTTGCATTTATTTGATTTAACGTAACGTCAATACTACCAATCTGACCACTTCCAGCTATAACTTGTTCGTTTCTTTCTAATATTTCAAATCTATCCCCTTCTTTTAAATATGCTTTATCAATTTTTGTATTTAATTTAAAAGTTGAACCTGTTATTTCTACTTGAAATCTTGACGCTGTATTATAAATCCATGAGTTTGCAAAAATTTGTTTATAGTTATTACCATCATTTTCTATCTTTTCACCTATATTTTTAACAAATAAATTTTCTTGTTCATTTATTAGACTAATATCAGTGATGGGAACTAACTCTGATAAAACACCAGTAATTCTTAAATCAACTCTCTTTGATAAATCACCGTTTTCGTATCCAAATATTGTTTCATCTGAACGTAAATCTGTAGCAGTATTAATACCAACACCGACTCCTGAACATCCGAAGAACTGATTGATTGATTTAGAGGTATAATTAATCTCTGAATTTGCACCAGCAATAATAGTTCCTGTTGTTCCAAAACCTACAGTTGAATCAACGTCAATAATTGTAGCACCTGCATTAACTCCACCAACGACTTTAGTTTTACCTGGTATTGTAAATACACCTTCAATTAGGTCACGGTCACTAAATCCTACAAATAAAGCGATTTTGTAATAATTTCTCCCCTCTCTTTTTATTATTTCAACTTCAGACACTGATGCATTGGTATTAATATCAGTAGATTTGAAAATAGTTTGTCCAGTTAGGTTTTGAGGTTCTCCAGTTGGTGAGATTAAATCAGCAACCACTACTTCACGACGTATAAATTCAGCGTCTGATGGTTTTATTAAGTTACCCTCTAAGTCAATTATCTTTGAATCTACACCATATAATACTTTGAATAATATTCTAATTGATTCTTCAACACCTTTTGATTGATAAAATGAACGAGCAAACTTTATGAAATTACCTACATCTAAAGTTGTTGCAAAATCGTTATTTTCTAAACCTGGTAAAAATGTTTTCTTTAATTTTTTGAAAAATTCTTGTAAAAATAGAACAGATAAATTTTGAACTGATGAACCTGATACATGAGATGCTGCGGTGGTTTCATCAAACTCAAGACTCTCACGATTAATTTCGAGTAAAGATGATGAAATACCTGTATTGTATCCTGTGATTCCACTGAAACCTCTTACACAACCTGTAAATGAAGTTCAAGTGATACCAGTATAAGTTACAATCTCATCGTCTATCTTTAATAAACCATATTCTGATGGAAAACCTATTGTGCTAGGAACATTAATTACAGTGTCTGATGAATCTATTTCAGATGTAGTAGTTGTCACACCAGTAACAACTTCAGGAACTAGATTATCAGATCTAATATATTGATCTAAATTATTAATTAAATCACCTGCACCACCTTGAAACTCTTGTGAATGATAATATTGTTTTAAAAACTCTGTAGCATTGGGAAAATCAGTTACCAAAAATTCAGGCAACTGATTCTCAATAATAGTATTGACTTGTATTCTTTTGTCAATTTGTGACATAAATTATTTCCTCTCTAAATCTCCATTAGAGTAACTAGAGGTATAGTAATCTCTCGTAAATACGACTCCTGAAACATCCTCTCCTGATGCAATTACGTCCGTAACTGTATTTATCTTACTACTTGAAACGTCAAAATTAAGGTATAAGTCTTTTAATCCAACAACATCATTTGATTCTGGGAACGCTTGAACTTCAATTATATTGTTTTGTCTAACTGTTGAAGTGATATTGATAGTATTTAAAATCACTTCACCCTTCATATAATCAACTACACCAGCATCTTTAACAATAACTCTTTGTTCATTTCTATTATTCTTAGAAATCACTGAGAGAGTACCCATGTTACTACCATCTAAGTTACCAGATAGATTTTTATTTGGTACATCTGTAATGTAAGCAGTTTCAGTAAAACCTTCGATAGTAAATCCAGTACTCTTGATGTTATATCCAGCAGGATTTATATTAATTCGATTACCAAAACAAAGTTCATATTGCCCGAATTGATTTAGTAGTGCTTTTAAATCTCTTCTAATAATAACTTTGGTAATGTTTGAAGTAATACCATTATCAACACGATCAATAAGTGTGCTAACTTTACTATATTTGAATCTACCACCAAACTTATTAATCTCCACATTATTTGCATATTGGTTCAATGCACTAATAATTTGACTTCTTAGTGTTATATCTGACGAAACTTGTGATGGGTTGTAATATATTGATGAGTCAATTTCCACATATAGTACTTTCAAGTCAACTATTTCTGAGTTAATACCAGCAATAGCGTAATTCTTTAGTTTGTTTTTAATTTGTGATTTGTCAAAGTCTGATACAAAAGTACCATTTTTTGGTTTAATACTTATTTGAACCTTACCAAACTGTGGTGGGTCTAACTCTTCTCCTCCAATCACAGCAACTGACTCAGTGCGAGGGAATATAGTTTGGATTATTGCTTCATAATCTCTTGGTGTAACTGCTCTATATTGTGCTGAGTACAGCCTTGGAGCAAAATACTTAATAGATGACAGGTCTTCAACGTCAGCACCGTTAGAAGCGTTTGTAACAGTGGTTACATTAACAGTATCAGATGGTGTGAATAGTGTACCATCACTCTTTGTAAATGAACCTTGGAAACTAAAATTGGATGCTCCATTACCAGTTTCACCATCTGTTACAATATATCTTGCAGTTATGACTGATGCGTTCTCTAATTTTCTTCCAAAAAATCCATCTCCGAATAATATTTCATACTTTTCATCTTGAACTTCCTGTGCAAGGAATATTTCAGAGTTTTTATCAATATTCAATATATTATCAATCATACGATAGTTACGTCCTAGTCCCGTATCAGCGATACTAGAGACAAAAACTCTCAAAGTTGAACTATCAATGCCTGGACTATCAATTATATACCTTTGTTTCTTAGATGTATCAACTCGATAAGTTCTTGAAAGGAATGTTCCCTCATGTACAGTGATTGGATTATCAAATTGTGCAAAAGATGTTCCACCAATGTCTCTAACTCTTGTTGAAGTTACATCATCTGGAATTGAAAAACGATATGTTGTATTCTCTGAATTACCTACACATACAAGTCCTGCTCGTAGTTTTAAGAACTTTGTAGTGCTGTCATTAGTAGTTCCGACATTTATATCACCGAGTCGAATTGTCGCTGTTGCAGCGGTTTTTGAACGGGGTACATAACCAATATTTCTTGCAAGAGAAACCACGTTCTCACGAACTGTTGCAGAGTCTAAGTAAGATTCGTTAACAACTAGGTTTGCGTTAAATGCATTAATATAGGTATTATAAGCAAGTGTATCAATTAAAACTGAAAAGTTTGAACCTTCAAAGTCAAAATCACTAAAATTTGAATTTGCACGGAGAAAATCTTTAATTTGTGCTTTGATTTCATCAAAGTCTAAACTTGTAAACTGTGTAAAGGGCATATTATCTCGTTGGTTCTAAAATAAAGGTGAATGACTGTGGTGCAACCGCTAATCCATTGATTTCAAAAAGCACTTTTACCTCAAAAGTGTTGTTATCTGGTATTGCTCTTACTTCGACACCAATATTTGATACTCTAGGTTCATAAGCATTGACCGTTTCACGCACTTGATCCTCAATTATATTAACAGTTGTCCTTGAAAAGTTCTCAAAAAGAGAATCACGGATGTCTGTACCTAATAAAGGGTTAAAAAACCTTTCAGTTGGTATAGTTTCAACTAAATTTCTCACTGATCTAACGATTGCTCGCTCATTTGTAAGCACAGGAAGGTCTTTCGTAATCGGATGAGGTGAAAACGACAGGCTAATATCCTTAAATGCTCTTGATTTGCGTTTAATCGCCATTATTAATGCTTTTAGATTTATTTATACCCTATCTTGCATAATCTTTCATCACATAATCATCACTATCGAAGTATTCAAGCACCCACCATGCCACTGAACGTGGATTTTTGCTTCCACAAGTGAAAATATCGAACGCAACACAGTTTTTTTCTGGCCAAGTATGACAAGAGAGATGACTTTCACCCAAAGTTACGGTACAAGTCACTCCATAAGGGTCAAATTGATGTGTATAAGTGTTTAAAACCTCTAAACCTTCAGTTTTACAAGCACTCACGCATATTTTTTCGATTTTATCCCTATCATTTAACTTTTCAAAGGGTACATTATACACTTCAACGAGTAAATGTGTACCCATGTGGGCATTTTTTACGTGTTTCATCCTAATTCTGGTTCAAATGGCTTTCTTCCTTCGGTATTTTTCCTTTCTTTTGCAGTTTTCCAAAAATAATTGTCCTCTGATCCAAGACCCATGTGGTCATGACCGTTTTCAACCTGATAGGTTATGGTCGAAACCTTAAAATCGGGCACTTTTGGTGTTTCTGGAGTGATACTATTGTCATAAATCCTCATTCTGTTGTTTGGATAGAGGCAATATTGTCCATTATCGAGTTCAATGATGTTATGAGACTTGTGTTCAGCAGGTATTTCACTTGTTGAGTAGTCAATTGCGTCAATATCAGAGTGATAATTGTCTAAAGTACACACATAAGTGCCTGTTTGGTTGCCATAATCCCTTGTCATCACCTCATAATGCATACTTCCGATAAATTGCTTCTGAACTGCGACCACTCCATA
>PAOE01000002.1 GCA_002707915.1 Gammaproteobacteria bacterium | reverse complement strand
TCTTTCGATAAGTTTATGATTACCGCTAAGTAAGATCTCAGGAACATCTCCAAATTTTCCTTTTTTTGGTCTTGTATATTGTGGATGTTCAAGCAAGCCTTTACTGAAAGAATCATCTAAGGAGTCTTCTCTGCCTATGAAACCTTCTTTCAATCTTGCTACCGCTTCCATTATTACAAGTGCGGCTAATTCACCTCCATTCAAAACATAATCCCCAATAGAAATTACCTCATCCACTATTGTTTCTTCGATGCGATTATCCAAACCCTCATATCGTCCACAGATTAATGTAATGTTAGTTCTAGATTTAAGCTCGAATATTTTTTTTTGGTTAAGTAATTTGCCGTGGGGGGCAACGAACACTACATGTGTATCCTCAATTTTTTTTATTTCATCTACGGTATTGATAATTGGTTCTGCTTTGAAGAGCATTCCAGCTCCACCTCCAAAAGGCTTATCATCAATCCTTCCATTAACATCATCACTGAAATCTCTTGGATTCCAAGTCTTTACCTCTAGTACTCGTTTTTCTAAAGCTTTAGATAACAAACCGTATTTAATGTAATCATTGATCAATTCTGGGAATATACTTACAAGATTGAATTTCATTTAAAAATCTTCAGGCCAATCAACAATTATTACACTTTCTTCAAGCTCAATATTTTTAACCACCTGAGGTTTTAAGTAAGGTATCAATCTTTGTTTATCGTCAATACTTGCAATTGTACTTTCAACAACTAGTACATCATTTGATTTAGTGCCTAAGATTCCATCAATTTTGCCTAAATTTACTCCTTGTAAGTTATGAACTGCCAGTCCCTCAAGTTGGTATAAATAATATTCTCCCGGATCTAACTCAGGCATATCGGCTTCCAGTATATAAATATCTTTATTTCTCAAATTTTCAATTGAGTTTCTGTCATTGAAGCTTTCAAACTTAATTATTAGTCTATCTGACTTTTCAAATTTCTTTTCAAGCTTGAGGTTTAGTCCATCCTCAGTTTGAAAAGAATCATAAGAATCAAGATTATTAACATCATCACCATAATAGTGAAAATAGAGATAACCTTTTACACCGTGAGGTTTTCCCAGCTTGCCGAGTAGTATCATTCGGTCATGGGACCGCATAAATTCTTTTTTGCCTATGTATCTTTCTNTTCTGCTGCAGACTTCTTCTGCTGGAGCCTCTTCTGCTGNANCNTCTTCTGCTGNANCTTCTNCTGCTGGAGCTTCTTCTGCTGGAGCNTCTTCTGCTGNANCNTCTTCTGCTGGNGCTTCTTCTGCTGNANCCTCTTCTTGGACAGGTTCTTTCTCAGCTAATTTTTTTGCAAGTTTCTTTTGTCTTTTNGTTTCTTTGGCTGCTAACCTCTTTTCGGCTTGCTCNGGTGTTTCTTTATTTTGTTTTAAGAGGTTCAAAACTCTGTCACTAGGCTGAGCGCCTTTGCTAATCCAATAATCAATCCTTTCNACATCAATTTGCANTCTTATTTCTTGACCAGATGCTATGGGATTGTAATAGCCTACACGCTCGACAAATCTCCCATCTCTTGGCATACGGGAATCAGCTACACTAATGTGATAAAAAGGTCTTTTTTTTGCTCCAGATCGAGCTAATCTAATAGTAAGCATATATTAAAAATTGAGCTAACAGTTATTTAAAAGGTGGTCATTCTAGTCCATAAATTAGGTGTTTCAAGGAAAATTTATATGTTTATNCCTTTCAATTACCCACAAATGGTTATAATGATGGATTAGTAGTATAATTTTTTTTTGTTGAACACTCTTTTCACACCTCTTTCTCCCCTGGGAACACGTTAAATTGAACGATATACCTCTTTGGATTCTTTTCGCATTAATTGCTTTCCTTGTGATTATGTCGGCTTTTTTCTCTGGTTCTGAAACAGGAATGATGGCGATAAATCGATATCGCCTAAAGCATCTCGTGAAAGAAAATAATAAATCTGCAAAGCGTGTCTCAAAACTACTTGAGAGGACCGATAGGCTTTTAGGCGTAATACTTATTGGAAATAATTTTACACACACTCTTGCAACTGCTTTGGCAACAGTAATTGCTATAAGAATATGGAGTGACAATGCAGTCTTAGCTGTAACAGTTTTTATGACTATCGTGATGATAATATTTGCTGAGGTCATGCCTAAAACAATTGCAGCACTTAAGCCCGAGAGCGTCGCATTACCAGCTTCCTATCTACTTAAGCCTTTATCTAAGATCTTAAGCCCACTTATCACGCTTGTAAGCTTTTTATCAAATGGAGTTACAAGAATGTTAGGAATAGATTTAAACAGTGCTAATAATGAGGAACTTAAACCAGAAGAGCTCAGAACAATACTTCAGAGCTCCAGAGTTCCAAAAAGGCAAGAAGAAATGTTGATGGGTATTTTTGACATGGATAATTTGTCAGTAAATGATGTGATGATACCAAAAAATGAAATTATAGGAGTTGATCTAAAAAATGACCTAGATATTGTTATTGAGCAACTGCATCAAATTGATTTTACTTATATACCTTGTTTTGAAGATTCTATAGATAACGTCCTAGGTTTTTTGACTTTAAATAAAAAAGCAGATTTTCTTGGAAAAGAAATTAAATCAATAGATAGCCTCAAAGGAGATTTGCGAGAGCCTCTTTTTGTGCCAGAAAATACTCCTCTTTATAAGCAATTGGCAAATTTCCAATCAACTGGTAGGCGTGTAGGAGTCATTGTTGATGAATATGGCGATATTGAGGGAATAATTACTCTAAGGGCAATATTAGAAGTAATAGTTGGAGAAATATCTTCCGAAACAATGGATAAGATGGATATATTACCTCAAGCGGATGGGACTTATTTGATTGAAGGGAGCATGATGATACGCGATATCAATCGAAGGCTGGACTGGGAATTGCCGACAGAAGGACCAAAGACTCTTAGCGGTCTAATACTTGAGGAGATACAAACTATTCCTGATACAAACGTAGGACTTGCTATAGCCAACTACAGAATAGAAACTGTGTCGATNAAAGATAATGTTATTAAGTTAGCGAAATTACAAAAAATTGATATCGAAGAAGAAACTGATGAGGAGCAAGAATGATAGCTGAATTTTGGGAATTGGTAGTTGAAACTTGGGAGCAAGGTATCCGAGGTATAGGCATTGACGATATTCTCATTTGTCTTGGCATTGTACTCGTCTCGTTAATCGCAAGAAGCTTAATGAATTCTATAGTATTAGATAGAGTGGCAAAATTTACAGAAAAATCTGAAACGACACTGGATGATGAAATTGTTGACTCACTAAGAGGGCCATTTGGGCTAATACCAATAGCTTTCGGTCTTTATCTTATAACTTCATACTTACCTTTTTCGGGTTCTTTGGACATGTTAGCAACCAATCTTGTAAAGATGGTCGTCATTTACACGATCTTCAGTGCTATAGCAAATCTAACTAAACCGCTTCTCAACCTATTAAGTGACAATTCATGGCTCACTCCCGCCATGACAACTTGGCTTGGAAGAGTTGCTGGAGTTCTGATTTGGATTATTGGAATCACAATGATGTTAGATGTTTGGGGCATTGAAATTGGACCCATCATTGCAGGTTTGGGGTTGTTTTCTGTAGCCGTAGCGTTAGGTGCACAAGATATGTTCAAAAATATCATAGCTGGTATTTTTATTTTGAGTGAGAAAAGATTCCAACCAGGCGATAGAATAAGAATCGGAGATGGCTTGCATGGAATAGTAGAATCAATTGGTTTCAGGTCTACTCAAGTAAGATTATTGGATACTTCACCTGTTTTTGTGCCTAATACAGATCTTTCTGATTCTCAGGTAATTAATCACCAAGATATGAATTACAGGAGAATATTTTGGACCATTAATCTTGTTTACAGTACAAATGCATCTCAACTTGCAGATATCTGCGCAGATATAGAGAACTACATTAACAACAGTGAAAACTTTACTAAAAATCCAGGTCAGGAGAACTTTGTTAAAGTAACAGAATTAGGTGCAAGTTCGATTGATCTAACAATTCTTTGTTACATGAATGTAATTACTTACACAGAATTTTCTCAAGTAAAACAAGAATTGATTTTTAAAATAATGAGTGCTGTTGAGACCCATAAATCTGACTTTGCTTTCCCAAGCAGGTCTATTTACATAGAAAATCAGGATCCATAAAAAAGGGAGCCTAGGCTCCCTTTTTTTCAGTTTAAAGTTAGACGTAATAAACAACACTGGATAAAACAACACAGAGGACAAAACTAGAGACGATAACACTTCTAACAGATGTTATTGCAGAAAGCATTTTTCCCCATATAGCGTTGGCTTCAATAGCAAAGATGATCGCTAAACCAACTAGAAGTGCCGGCATCTCAAGATTAGCCCCAAGCACCTGACCTGAAGCAGGATAATGAGCAGATGCAACCATGAAATAAAGCATACCTACGGACAGTAAAGTATTAGTTCTTGAAGCTAATGCCGCTTTTGGACCTGCTGTCGCCGCATCCCCCTCTTTCAAACCTATTACTATTTTCTGATTAGGCCAGATTATACCCCAAACATTAAGCATCATTAATGTGCCCATTGTTGCCCCTAGTATAATTTCTAAGGTTATTTTTGCAGATATGTAATGAAGTAAAGCCAGACCTGTTAAAAATGTTAAAAAGGCTGCCCATCTNAACCACCAGAGTGCTCTTGGAGCTAATTTAGCGATGGCATCTTTTCGTGCATCATCCTCTGCCTCTTTAAAATACTCTGTTTGTACAAAGTTAAAGTAGTACAAAAGCCCTATCCATGCAATTCCAACAAGGACGTGACCAAATCTAAATAACATATTGAATAATTCTTCCATAAACCCCTCCTAAAAAATTTAATGATACCAAAAAAAACATACTAAATAATTGTAAAACAAAAAAAAGGCCCCGAAGGGCCTTTATTTTTTGGCGACTACATCATACCGCCCATACCGCCCATATCCATTCCAGGAGGCATTCCGCCAGGCATACCCCCAGCAGCAGCTCCCTCTTCAGGGGCATCAGCGATCATTGCTTCAGTTGTTATCATCAACCCAGCTACAGAGCCTGCAGCTTGCAGCGCTGTACGTGTCACCTTGGCGGGATCTAGGATACCCATTTTGATCATATCACCGTACTCTCCGGTACCGGCATTAAATCCAAAATTTCCTTTGCCATCTTTTATCTTGTCTAAAATTACAGAGGCTTCTTCACCAGCATTATTTGTAATCTGCCTAATGGGTGCTTCCATTGCTCTTAGAGCTATATTGATGCCTACATTTTGATCTTCATTATCACCTGTAAGTCCCTCAATCTTTTGCTGAGCTCTGACCAACGCTACACCTCCGCCGGCAACAACGCCTTCTTCAACGGCAGCTCTTGTTGAATGCAATGCATCTTCTACTCTTGCCTTCTTTTCTTTCATCTCAATCTCAGAACCGGCTCCAACTTTAATAACCGCAACTCCGCCTGCAAGCTTCGCAACTCTTTCTTGCAGTTTTTCTCTATCGTANTCAGAAGAAGTGTCTTCAATTTGAGCCCTTATCTGATTTACTCGTCCTGAAATTGCATCGGCAGCACCTGCTCCATCAATGATAGTTGTATCTTCTTTGTTAAGTTCAACTTTCTTGGCTTGTCCTAANTCTTCAATGGTGGCGCCTTCTAAAGATAAACCTACTTCTTCAGATATAACCGTTCCTCCAGTTAAGATTGCTATGTCTTCCAACATTGCCTTTCTTCTATCGCCGAAGCCTGGAGCCTTACAGGCAGCTACTTTTACGACACCTCTCATATTATTGACAACCAAAGTTGCAAGCGCTTCTCCTTCTACATCTTCAGCGAGCACCAAAAGAGGTCTTCCAGCTTTGGCTACTGCTTCGAGAAGAGGTAAAAGGTCTCTAATGTTTGAAATCTTTTTGTCATGAAGCAAAATAAATGGATCCTCCAAATCTGCTGTCATTCTTTCTTGATTGTTAATGAAATATGGAGACAGATAACCTCTATCAAATTGCATACCCTCAACAACTTCAAGTTCATTTTCTATGCCAGAACCCTCTTCGACAGTTATAACACCCTCTTTACCAACTTTTTGCATAGCTTCGGCAATAATTTCTCCAACTGCAGTATCGCTATTNGCNGAGATGGTTCCNACCTGTGCAATGGCTGTATCGTCTTCACATGGCTCAGAAGCATCTTGAAGTGTTTCGACAGCTGCTGAAACAGCTTTNTCTATGCCCCTCTTCAAATCCATTGGATTGAAACCGGCTGCAACAGATTTAAGACCTTCATTGACAATGGATTGGGCTAATACAGTAGCTGTTGTAGTTCCGTCACCAGCTTCATCTGATGTTTGAGAAGCTACAGTCTTTACCATTTGTGCTCCCATATTTTCAAATTTATCTTGTAATTCTATTTCTTTTGCAACTGATACACCGTCTTTTGTAACTGTCGGAGCTCCGAATGATTTATCCAAGATAACATTTCTACCTTTTGGACCTAAAGTAACTTTCACAGCATCAGCAAGGATATTTACACCTGCAAGCATGCCCTGACGAGCTAGATCACTAAATTTGACTTCTTTTGCCATTTTTTTCCTCTCTTTAATAAATTATTTTTCTATAACACCTAAGATGTCTTGTTCATTCAGAATNACAAGCTCATCACCATCAATTTTTACTGTATTGCTCCCTGCATATTGGCCGAAAACAACCAAATCTCCTACATTTACTGAGATAGGTTGCACATCACCGTTATCAGAGGTTTTTCCTGGACCCACAGCAACTACTTCACCTTGAGAAGGCTTCTCTGCAGCCGATCCTGGAAGAACTATCCCTCCCTCTGAGGTTTGTTCTTCATCAGTGCGTTTTACTAACACACGATCTGCTAATGGTCTAAATTTCATCTGGTTTCTCCAAATATTATTAAAACTTAATTATTCAAAAAGCCGCCATTCTAATCAGTTGTAAGCACACGTCAATCACCAATTATCAATGTCAATGCTCTNCANNTTCTTTATTTTGGGATTATTATTGAATTTTCAAGTAAACCTTACTTATTTGTCCTTTTTATACTCTCCTTCTATCCAATCACCTGTGCGNTTATTAACGTTATTTTTTGCATTAAGAGGCTTAAGTTTACTGAAGATCAGGCCAAGAATTAAAATTCTAGTTACTGGCATAAGGATCAATAAGCCGAATAAATCCGTTACAAAACCTGGAATCAAAAGAAATAAACCTCCAATGGGTGNAAAAAGGGTTTTAAGGATATTATCAGTTGTAGGAGAAGGGACTTCTTTNTTGGATCTTATTTCAAATATCTTTTTAAGACCTTGATTTCGCAATAAATAAACACCAAAAATTGCAGTTAATAGAATTAAAAGGATCGAATTAAATGGCCCTATGCTTCCTCCAATGACGATTAATACNTAGATTTCNAGNATTGGAAGAAGGATAAGCATTAGTAAAAACTTATTCATTCTTNATAATTCTTGGGGCAAACATCAAATATACAAGTATTCCGAGNAAATCGAATATGAAATCATTTACTTCAGCGGATCTGTAAACCAAAAAGGACTGCACTACCTCTATTAAAAGAGCATAAAAAACTAAAAACAATATTAAGGACTTAGAATTNANTATTGAAGATTTAGATGACAAATCAAGAAACAATGAAAGCAAAAAAAATAAAAGAAAATGAAAAACTTTATCAATGAAAGGTAATTTAAAAGATCCATCAGAAGGTGAGAAGGCTGCGAAGCAGGAAAAAATTAATAAAGCGAAAAAGATTGCTCTATAGACTATCAGCATTTTTGGAATATTTTTCCTTNTAATAAAATAGAAGTATNANAGAAGGTAAAGTGAGANATGATGTNAAAATGNAGAANATCATCCAACCTGATTCAGTACCTAANTCTGATTTGAAGTAACTTGCCAAAACTCCTGAGAAGCCGCTGAATAATTTTCCTGGTAACATCATGAAAGAAGTTAATAAAGCGTATTGAACTGCAGTATATTTTTTTGAAACAAGACTTGTAAGAAAAGTAATATTTGCAGTACCTACAACTCCGGCTGCTAAACTATCTGAAGCAACTATAAATCCCAAGAGCNTTAAATCCTTATCTTGCGTTGCAACCACAGAAAAAGACAAGTTCGTTATCAAAACTAAAACTGCTCCAATAATNAGAGTTAATTTTACACCTAACCTTTTAACCAATAGGCCTCCTACAAAAAAACCTACAATTGCAGCAATAACNGCAACTACCTTTACTACGTAACCAATCTCTTTCANCGAATAACCTTTCTCAAGATAGAAAGGGCTTGCCATAGGACCCATGACAATATCTGTTAACCTNTATGTNGCAATTAAAAGTAATAAAAATGAAGCTAGATATAACCCAAATCTTGAAAAGAAGTCCCTCAAAGGCTCTATTATAGAATTCTGAAAGGTTAACTTTTCCAANTCAGTATTAATTTGTTCCGGNTGTATTNNAACTCCNATTACNCCAATGAACATTAAAAGTGCCATGAGTTGATAAGTAGCAGACCATCCATAATCTGATGCAAAAATTAGAGCAAAAGAACTAGAGATCAAAATTGCAATTCTGTAACCTAATTGATAGCTNGCTGCTAAATTTCCTTGTTGNCTTATCTCAGCTAATTCTATNCTGAAGGCATCTATAGCAATGTCTTGCACAGATCCAAATAAAGCAACCAGGAAAGCAATGAATGCAAACCATTTAATACTATTCAAGGGACTGGTCAAAGATAGCAATATCAAACAAAATGCTATAAAAAGTTGGGTGAGNAGAATCCAGCTCTTTCTTTTTCCAAATTTATCTAGAAGAGGTATAGATAAATTATCCACCANNGGAGCCCATAGAAATTTTAATGAATAAGTTAATACAATCCACGCAAAAAAACCTATTAATGATAAATCTATGTTAACGTCAGCCAGCCATACNCCTAAGGTCGAAAAGATNAGTATGTAAGGAAGACCTGACGAGAAACCCAAAGCTCCTATAGAAAGATTTTTCATATTTTTAGTCTCTAAAATTTACAAACTGCAAGGGTATATCNTAATTTTGGTCTTTGATAAGCTGAATGATAGNNTGTAAGTCATCTCTTTTTTTACCTGTGATNCGNACACTATCTCCCTGTATTGAGGCNTGAACTTTAGATTTGGATTGTTTGACTATGGTNGTAATTTTCTTAGCCAATTCCTTATCTATGCCNTCTTGTAAATTTATAGTTTGCTTTGCGGAACNACCACTNAGATCAATATTATTAGGTTTAAGACTNTTTAAGTCTATGCCTCTTTTNGCAAGAGATTCATTCAGAATTGGGAGCATTTGATGNATTTGGAACTCTTCATTAGCAGAAAGNTTTATTGTTTGATCGATTAGCAAAAACTCAGCNCCNGCTCCCTTGAAATCAAACCTATTCTGTAAAACTCTNTTAGCCTGATCTACTGCATTTGTTACTTCGTGNTGATCTAACTCTGATTTNATATCGAATGATGCCATATATATCTCCTNTTNAATTACTTTAGTCTANGTANCAAATAAAGACAAAAACCCNTANCATTAAATGACANGCACAATGNAGNAGTTTTCTCTCAGTTCCATNGCAGTTTGGTCAANGTAANNCTTATGAGAGGANAGTTACCAAANCAAAATNAACATATCTTAAACAAGATTATGNAAGTATAGATTCCAATTAAAAGAATCACCTGGATCCGTTTTACGGTCAGGAGCAATGTCTGAATGACCAACNATATTTTCTTTTGAAATTGCAGGATAAACTTTCATAATTTCTTTAGTCGCCTCAACCAGAGATTCATATTGGTTTGTTGTGTAATCAAGATTATCAGTTCCCTCAAGCTCAATACCAATTGAGAATTCATTACAATTTTCTCTACCTTGGAATTCAGATATTCCGGCATGCCAAGCTTTTTTATCAAAAGGAACAAATTGGATAATAGATCCATTTCTCTCAATTAAAAGATGACTCGAGACTTGTAATTCAAAAATCTGTTCAAAGTATGGATGATCACTAGAATCAAGTTTATTTGTAAAGAATTTTTCAATATAACCATTACCAAACTTTCCCGGTGGAAGGCTAATATTGTGCAAAACCAAGAGGGAAATCTCATCACCATCTCTTTCAGAGTGATTGGGAGATAGACAAAGGCGAGCACTCTCTAGAATATGATTATCATTAATTCTCAATTTAATTCTACTGTTTTATAAAGGGCTTAGGTTCCTTCTTGATTTTTTGTCTATCCATTTTGCTCTTTTTTCGCGCTTCATAGACTATCCTCCTTAACTCCCTTTTTTTTAAAAGGCCATCTGAATTTAAGTCCATCTTTTTGAAACGATCTGCGGCTGAAATTAAAAATTCTTCTTCAGTTATTTGACCATCACCATTTGCGTCCATCAATCTAAACCGTTCAAATGAATCTTGCTTAAAGTAATATAAAGCTTGTTCGCTGTCTTTATTAACATCTAAGTTTTCCAATTTTTGGCTTGGAGCTGCATCTGGATAGGCTACCAAAGGTAAAAAAAGCAACAGGCAGTATAAAAATACTCTTCTTATCATTATCTCCTCCTTGAAACTTAGACAAGTACAAAAAATGAAGTTCAATTTATCTCAACCCTTTTGGCAATCTAAAAGATATACCCTCATCTGTTCTTGCCCTATTTCCATGCAACTTAAAACCATATTTTTTTGTTAAGGTATGAATAACTTCTGAGACTAAATGTTCTGGAGCTGAAGCACCTGAAGTAAGGCCAATTCTTTTCTTTCCCTCTAAACATTCAGCAGGCAAATCTCTTATACTGTCGATTAGATAGGCCTTAACTCCCGACCTCTCTGCAATTTCTCTTAAACGATTAGAATTTGAGCTATTTTCAGAACCAATTACTATGACGAGGTCGGACTCCAACGCTAATTGTTTCACCGCATCTTGTCTGTTCTGCGTTGCGTAACAAATATCATCTTTTTTTGGACCGATAATATCGGGAAACTTATTTATTAAAGAGTCTTTAAGTTCTTGAGTATCATCAACGGATAAAGTTGTTTGTGTTACGAAAGCTACTTTTGAACTTTCACTGAATTTAAGTTTTTCAACATCAGAAATATCTTCAATAAGTGTAATAGTACCTCCATAAGAAGTATCAAATTGACCCATTGTTCCTTCGACTTCTGGATGATTTTTGTGTCCAATGAGTATGCAGTGGTATCCCATTTTTGCATAGGTATTAACTTCAGCATGTACTTTACTTACCAAAGGACATGTAGCGTCATGGATATCTAAATTACGATTTTTAGATTCAATCTCAACAGCCTTGGAAATACCATGAGCGCTGTAAATTACTACCTCACCTTCAGGTATATCTCCAANATCCTCGACAAATATAGCGCCTAATTCTTTAAGTTCTTNAACAACGGTTTTATTGTGGACAACTTCATGTTTTACATACACCGGCGGACCTTGTTGCTCCAAGACTTTCTTGACTATTTCTATAGCCCTATCAACTCCAGCACAAAAGCCACGAGTATTAGCTAGTCGTATTTGCATTNGATACTAATTTNATTGCNAACAAATCTAGAATGTAGATGATAACNCCAATCGTGATAAAAGTATCCGCTAAGTTAAATATATAAAATGAATAGTTTTCATAATAAAGGTGAATGAAATCAATTACATGACCCCATAAAACCCTATCGATTAAATTACCAAACCCACCTGACAAAATCATTAAAAGTGCAAGAGTTTCATATTTCCTAAGTTCCTCGGAAATAAGAACATATAATAAATATAGGCAGACAAGTAAAACCAACAAAACTAATACCCATCTTCCAAAATTTCCTCCATCATTGAAAAGACTAAAAGCTATACCTGTATTGAATATGAGATAAAGATCGAAGAAAGGTAAAATATTGATGCTCTGACCGGGAAGTAAATTTTTGGTTATCAAAAGTTTGGAAAACTGATCTCCTAGAACTAAACTTGATAGTAGAAGGATTTTTTTCATGAATAAGTTATGCATCTAAGCATAAATCCTTATTTCTCCTTTTCCAAAAACATTTTCATAACATCTTCCACAAATNGATTCNTGCCCTTTGATTGTTCCCACATCTGGTCGACTATGCCAACATCTGACACATTTTTTATGAGTAGTTTTGGAAACTGATATTTTCATCCCATCAATACCTGTATCTGTTCCTGCGTTTCCAAGTAATGAGACTTTGGCATCTGAGGTAATGAAAACAAATCTCAGTTCCTCTGAAAATCTATCAAGTAAAAGTTTTAGATCGCTGTCACAAAAAAGTTCCAGTTCAGCTTCAAGAGAAGATCCGACGATATTTTGATTTCTAGCTTCTTCAATGTGTTTGTTAACTTCAGATCTAATTTCAAGTATTTTCTCCCANTCTTTATCCGAAAAGCTTATTTCACCAATATCTGTCCAATCGTCAAACCATTCTAATAAATGAACTGATTCGGTATCCTCGTTTAAGGTTTGCCATGCCTCTTCAGCGGTGAATGAAAGGATGGGACTAACCCACCGCAGTAAAGCTTGCAGTATGTCAGATAATACAACTTGGCAAGCTCTACGCGCATCAGAATCAGATTTAGCTGTATAAAGTCTGTCTTTCAGAATATCTAAATAGAATCCACCTAAATCATTGGCGCAGAAGTTATGGATTTTTTGAAAAGCAAAATGGAAATTATAATTCAAATAATCCTCACGAATCTCCTCCTGTAGCTTTTTCGTTCTTTTTAACATCCATTTATCTAATTCTGTTAAATTCTTAGGAGGTATTTTCTTATTTGTATAATCACCAAGGTTGCCAAGGATGAATCTTATTGTATTTCTGATTCTTCTGTATGAGTCCGAACTACGCTTAAGAATATCATCGGAGAGAACAATTTCTTTGGTGTAGTCAGTTGATGCAATCCAAACTCTAAGTACATCAGCTCCCATATTTTTCCATATTTTTTGGGGGGAAATTACGTTACCAATTGACTTGGACATCTTCCTGCCTTCCTCGTCTACCACAAATCCATGAGTTAGAACTGTTTTATAAGGAGCGTTCTCCTTCATTGCTATGCTGGTAAGTAATGANGATTGAAACCAACCACGATGTTGATCAGAACCTTCTAGATAAAGATCTGCAGGGAATTGTAAATCTTCATTTGTATCCAAAACACAAGCATGTGTAACTCCAGAGTCAAACCAAACATCCAGACAATCTGTTACTTTGTAATAATTTTCATGTTTTTCAGTCAACTCTTCTATCGCAACATCATGCCATGCCTGAATACCATTCTTTTCAACCATGATTGCTACTTTTTCTATGATTTCTTGAGTTTCAGGATGTATTTCTCCAGTATCCTTGTCTACNAATAAGACAATCGGAACTCCCCAAGATCTTTGCCTTGATATGCACCAATCAGGTCTGCTTTCTAACATGGACTCCATTCTAGATTGTCCCCAAGCTGGCTCCCATTTTACCGANTTAACAGAGCTNAGAGATTTTTCTAATAACTCGTTAGCATCCATAGATATAAACCACTGAGGAGTAGCTCTGAATATTACTGGTGTTTTATGTCTCCAGCAATGTGGATAACTATGTTCGTATTGAGACTGTGAAAGAAGAACATCCTTTTCTTTAAGTAAATCGATTATATTGTCNTTTGCATTGAATATAAATTGACCAGCAAAATGTGCAACATCATCTTTAAATGTTCCATTTGCCTTAACTGTATTGAGTACCTCTAGACCATTTTCTATAGACACTAAATAATCCTCAAGACCATGGCCTGGTGCTGTGTGTACAATACCCGTACCAGCTTCAGTGGTGACATGATCACCGGCTATAATTAAAGAATCACGATCTAAATAAGGATGGGATGCTTTAATTCCCAGCATATCGCTTCCCTTACAAGTTCCTAGTGAATTATAAGTATCCAATCCAATTCTTTCCAAGGTTGATTGAACAAGTTCTTTTGCAAGGATGAGATTAATCTTTCTATTATTAAAAATAATTTCAATGANTTCATAAACAAAAGACTCATTTACTGTTAAGGCCAGATTTCCTGGCAAGGTCCAAGGGGTAGTCGTCCAACTTGCGAAATAGGATTGATTTTTGCTATTTGAACCAAAAATTTTTTCTATCTTGCTATTTTCNATGGGAAACAGAAAATCTATAGATGTTGAAAGTTTTTCCTGATACTCAACCTCGGCTTCTGCTAGNGCAGACTTACAATCAAAACACCAGTGCACAGGCTTATCACCCCTTTTGAGATGGCCCTTCTCTATAATTTTCCCTAATGATCTTATGATATTTGCTTCAAAGGAATAATCCATTGTTACGTAGGGATTTTCCCAATCGCCAATAATTCCTAATCTTTGAAAATCACTCTTTTGCAAATCTATCTGAGAATTTGCATAATCTCTACAAGCTTCCCTAAATTCAGAAGCTGATATTTTTTGACCAACCTTACCCTTCTTCTTTTCAACATTGAGTTCTATGGGCAAACCATGGCAATCCCAGCCCGGTACAAAAGGTGCAAATTTTCCNTCGAGAACTTGGGACTTCACTACCATATCNTTTAATATTTTCTGGGCAGCATGTCCCATATGAATCTCTCCATTTGCATATGGAGGTCCATCATGAAGTATGAATTTCTCTCTTCCTTTTCGAGCTTGAGAAACTTTCTCATGAAGGCCCATTCCCTTCCAAAACTCAATCATTTCAGGTTCTTTTGTTGGCAAATTAGCTTTCATGGCAAAGCCAGTATTTGGAAGATTAAGTGTTTCTTTGTAATCAGTCATAATAGAATTTGTGGCACTTTAACTTAAATATTCTTTTGCGAAAGCAATATCTTTAAATATTTGATCCTTTAATTCTTCCAGACCTTCAAATTTCTTTTCATCCCTAATTTTTTTTAAAAACTCTACATTTATTTTTTGACCATATAGGTTTCCAGAAAAATCAAAAATATGAACCTCTAAAACAGGATTTTGACCACCTACTGTAGGTCTTATACCCATATTTGCTATTCCTTCNTAAAGATTATTTCCATGCTCAATTTTAACTATATAGACGCCAGACACTGGAAGTCTATTCTTAGGCAACCATAAGTTTGCAGTAGGAACACCAAGAGATCTTCCAAGTTGTTGCCCATAAACAACCTTTCCATTAAATGCATAAGGCCTACCCAATAGGTCTCTAGCTTCCTTAAAATTATCATTAGTTAAACACTCTCTTATTCGAGTGCTACTTACTCTCTCACCTTCATGAGAAAAGGTTTCAGTTTTTTCCACAGTAATCCTATTTTTTTCTCCCCACTCTTTTAAAANCGNGAAGTCACCCTCTCTATTTGCACCAAATCTGAAATCGTCACCAATAACTATCTTTTTAATATNTAATTTGGATAAAACCTGATCGATAAAATCTTCAGGAGTCATGTTTCTCAATTGATTATTAAAATTTAGAAAAAAAGCAAATTCGACGCCTAGCTCTTTTAACTTTCTAACTTTTTCAGACCAAGGAAATATTCTTGGAGGTTTTTCGACCTCCATTCCTAAAGATTCCGCAAAGAACTCTTTTGCATGAGGTTCAGTAAAGATTACCAATTTCTTCAAGTTTTTTATCTTTGCATCTATTTGCATATTTTTAATTATGTGTTGATGACCCAGATGCAAGCCATCAAAATTTCCTATAGTTGCAATTAGATTAATNTCAGGGTGTCTTTTCAAGAAAAGATCAATATTTTGTTTACCTCTAATTAAATACATCCTAGTTAAGAAAATCCTTAATTTTCATTCCAGTTAATCTCAGTATGACTAAATAGATCAATATTCCCATTATGACCATTTTAACTAAGTATAAAGCTTTACCTGTTGCTGATATTTCTCTTAAGTAGGTTACATCTTGACTGAAATATGACAAACAACCGATCAAAGCCAACAAAGCTAAAAGTATCCTGCNCCAGAATAGCAACCAGCCAGCAGAAGGTCGATAGACATTCTCCGCTTTCAAAAGAATCAAAAGGGTGAGAACTGTAAAGAAGGCAGCCAAAGAACTGGCCATGGCCAACCCAATGTGACCGTATCCAAAATAAAAGCCAAGTAACCAAGCTAAAATTCCATTAAGTATCATGGAGGCAAGGGCAACATACATTGGTTTTTTTGGTTCCTGACGAGCGAAAAANCTTGGAGTAAGTATCTTTATCAGCATAAAGGCTACTAAACCTAAAGCTAAAGCTACAAGGCTATAAGATGCCTGGAGGGTATCCTCGGGNCTGAAGGCTCCTCTTTCAAATAAGATTAAGATTATTGGCTCAGCAAGGAGAATTAAACCAACTACAGCCGGCATGCCCACAAGAAAAACTAGCCTCATGGACCAATCCAAGGTAGTAGAAAAAGAGAGCCTATCATCAGTTACAAATAAATTAGAAAGTCTAGGAAGAATTACCGTTCCGATAGCTATTGCAAATATACCTAATGGTAACTGCATCAACCTATCAGAAACATATAACCAGCTAGGACTGCCAGTTGGCAATAGTGATGCCAGTATTGTGTCTATCAGCATATTTATCTGGCTAACACCTCCGGCAATGATGCCTGGTATCATCAAGAACATTACTTTTCTGACACCGGGATGTGAAGTATCCAATTTAAAGTTNGGTAATAGTCCTAATTGCATGAGANAAGGGATTTGAATGATCACTTGAATAATTCCAGCAAAAAAAACACCCCAGGCTATAGCGTATATTGGCATCTCCAACTTCGGAGCAAACCAAAGGGCAGCGATAATTAAACTTAGATTGTAAAATAGTGGTGTTAATGCGGGNAAAGAAAATTTCTGATAAGAATTAAGTACAGAGCCAGAAAATGCCACAATAGAAACAAAAAATAAATAAGGAAAGGTAATCTGTAAGATGTCTATTGCAAGCTCTTTTTTTAGAGGTTCCAAATAAAAACCCGGAGCAAATATCATTACAAAAAAAGGAGCAAACAACAGGGCAAGTATGGTGACTGTCAACAATACTAAGGATAGCACCCCAAAGGTATTATTAATGAAAGTTTTAACTTCTTTGTAATTCTCCTCTTTGTATTCGGCTAAAACTGGAACAAATGCTTGGTTAAAGGCCCCTTCTGCAAACAAACGCCTGAAAACACTTGGTATCTTCATGATTACAACAAAGGTATCAAGAGCNACNCCTGCTCCTAATAATGCAGTTATAACGATGTCGCGCACCAAACCTAGAANTCTAGAAATAAAGGTCCAGAAAGAAACTAATCCGCTGCTAAGTAATAGCTTTAAAGATTTTTTTTGTAAGGGAGCGTCCTTTGACAGTTTTATTCCTCTTAAGATGATTTAAAACTCATCGAAACAGAATTTATACAGTATCTTAATCCAGTGGGTTTAGGTCCGTCGGGAAAAACGTGGCCCAAATGAGCTTTACAATTACTACAATGCACCTCTGTTCTTATCATTCCAGCTGATCTGTCTTCTTGAGTCTCTACATGATCATCTATCGATGGTTTCCAAAAACTTGGCCAACCACTTCCAGAATCATACTTTTCTTCAGAGCTGAATATTTCTGTTCCACATACCACACAATGATAAGTTCCAGGAGCATAGTTCTTATCAAATTCTCCGCTAAATGCGGGCTCTGTACCATGATTTTGAGTTACGTAGTACTCTTCAGGTGTCAGTTTATTCTTTAAATCGTNTTTATTTTCACTCATTTTTATGCATTTGTAGCTTTCATTAAAACAGTTCTGTAGGAGTTTTCTATACACATTTTGTTTTTATATCCGTTTTCAATCATCATGGTATGTGCTTTAGGGAGGTTGTACCAAGGGCACATCATGAAAAGATGATGCTCTAAATGATAGTTTACTCTATGCGGCGCCATCATGAATCTAACAATAGGATTTGTTAATGTGGTTCTCGTATTGTCCAAATCAGTTGATCCGGAGGTAACACAATGTTCAGCGATATTTCTTATTCTTATTATAAGACTGTAATAAGTAAAAGCTGGTAGCCACCATAACAAAAAATATAAAGACCAATGAAAAGATATTGATATGGCCATAAAAATTAAAGTATTTGTAATTATGAAGCCGTGAATCTTGAACCAAATCCCTTTCATTTTGCTATAGGTCGTATCGCCTCCAGTACTCAATATAGAAAGCAAGGCTTGAGAATATCTTCTAAATCCTGTGATGCCTGTCACATCTCTCAAAATCTTTCGTAAAAAACTCTTTTTCGTTATNGGAAANGGAGCACTTAATGCCAAGTCAGGATCATCCTTGGTTTCGGTGAACCGATGATGTTTTAAATGATAGGGCTTGTAGACTCGATTATCTTGGAAAATTGGATAAGCGCATAACCATTGTGAGATAAAGTCATTCACTTTTGAGTTTGAAAATAAAAGATTATGTGCTCCGTCATGAACTAGTACGGCTAGTGCAAACTGCCTTGAACCAATTACAACTACTGCGGCAATAAAAGTAAATATACTTGGATAATAGTAAAATATATTCATCCCTAGTACTATCAATCCCCAGTCGAAAATCAATGCAAAGATATTTCTGAAGTCATTCTTCGCTCTTATTTGATCAATTTGCCCACTATTAAGAAGGTCTCTAGGCTTTATTCTGGAAACTTCCATATATGAATTATAACNAAGGTTGAAGATGATGAAAATTTAATCAGGAAATGNGACTNCTTGACTATCGATCGATCTTGCAGCAAAAAAAACAGACTCTNCACTTTCTACTGCAATCTGCTCTAACCAAATCACACCATCATAAGGTTGGCTGTTGCCTCTAGTTCCAATGAAATCTAGATCTGAATCTTTATCTAAATCATAAGGAATCCACTTATCATACATTCCTCTTTTTCTTCTCAANATATTATTTTTCATCCAGCCATTTTTTGTATTTTCAAACCAAACTACGCTACCNAATGATCTATTCAAACTTAACGTATCATCTTTGTCTCTGCTTCCTAAACTGTATGAGCCTGAAAAAATGTCTTTGTCTCCATCACCATCAATATCCTCAACAGATATGCTTACGAGTCTATCTGGATGAATAGAGCCTACTTTCTCAAAATTCCAACTATCTGTAACTTTTTCGGGTTGATAAAGAATGTAAGCAGAACTTGGCCACACAGAGCTAATAATATCCAATTTACCATCATTATTAAGATCGGCGTAATCCATATTAAAGCCTGTTATCCAAGAGCCCTTTTCTAAGTCTTGCGAAAGTTTTATCTCATGCTCCTTAAAGACTAATTCTCCTAAATTTTCTAACCAAAGTATCCGAGCCTCAGCTCTACTTCCNACNACAATATCCATATCCCCATCAAGGTCTAAATCAACTGGTTGAGAGTTAATCGGGATTTTTACTCTAGTCAAAATTATTTCTTCCCATTGACTTCCCTGTAAAGGATCGTCNGGCAATTTAAAAATAGAAACATTATTTAAAGGAGCGTTATTAATATCGGGGTTTTCTCCACCTTTATTAGCAGCAACAACTTCGACCTTATCATCTCCATCAAAATCAGCAAAAAAAACTCTAATAAAGGAGCCTCTATTAAGTGTAATTTCAGGAATAGTTCTCTCCCATTTAGATGTGAGATGTTTCAAAGTGGGGTTACGNAAATAAATTAAGTGAGCTAATTCACATGCNACGATTATGTCTAACCATCCATCTCCATCGGCATCAGCTATATCAACATCTTCCGCTGATGCAGCTTCTTGTCCTGATGCTAGTGTCATCAACTCCCACTTATTGGGATTAGATGTACCCCAAGCGATACGCACATATCCCTTCGGGACCCCATACTGTGTATCCAGTTCGTGAACGGAAACAATATCAATGAATCCGTCTTTATTTAAATCTGCAATTTCTAATCCATCACTACCAGCTAGGTCGGCTGGACCNAATTGATTATCNTCTATTATGTGTTCGCGCCATCCAATATATTGTTCTGTATGAACTTGAAGAGCAGGACTTAAAAACAAAATAAGAAAGACTATTTTCATATAACCCACTTAACACTATCAAAAAAAAAACGGCCATTTTTGACCGTTTTTTTTAGTTCTGAAGCTTAATTAGTTGATATNGCTTTAATGTTATTCGCTGCATAAACTCTAGGAGGTGCGCAATCAGCAATTTGTTCAGGAAGCTTGCCATCCATCATTGCCTTCAATCTTGCATCACGATATTGGCCAAACTCATTCATATTGCTGAAAGAAATATTTACATAATAGTCAGGTGTGTCTTGGGTGTTGGACCCGCCTCCAGCCCACCATCTCCAAACTCCTCCTGAGTGATCTATACCATCAAGATATTTGTTCCAAATCATATCATTTGCTCTTAAATCAGAAACTCCTTTACCATCCTTAAAATTACAACTGTGAAAAGCCCAAACATTTGAATCTCCTTCAACTAATTCTGATGCAGGTCCTCTAGCTTCAAAAATGTCCCAGTGACTCCAGGAAGCACAACTAACTAAGTTTTCCCATTTGCTAAAAACTTTAGTTCCATTTTCAAAAAACCAATCAAGCGTTGAACCCATGTCAGTATTATTAAAAGCAAAACCAGCCCAAAATAAATCATAACCACCATCATTATCTGCATACAAGGTTGGTGTTAATACCCATCCCTCATATGGAACTGGGTAATCAAGAGCATACCAGTCTTTTTTGACCATTTTTAATACATCATCCACTTCCTTACCATCTTGGAGATTGCATTGAAGCACTTCACCTGTATAAGTGGTGTAAGATTGATGATCATCGGCATAACTTGTTAGGGAAGAAATAGCGAATAAAATAAAAATTGATAATTTTTTCATGTTGATTCTCCTTAACTTTCTGCGACAGATAGCCTTATATTAGTCGATTTATATAGCCTCGGAGTATCACAATCATGAATTTCCTCTGGTCTTGTATCAGCCATCATTGCTTGAAGCCTTGCATCACGTCCTGCTCCGTATTCTTCAACACTTCTAAAACTTGCTACATTCCAATAATCATGTGTGAAAGTAGTTGCAGAACCTGTCTCAGGCCACCATCTCCAAACTCCACCTTCAAAACCATATTCATCTAAGTATTTGTTCCAAATGCTGTCGTTTGCAGGGAGATCAGCTACGGATTTCCCTTCGCTGAGCGAACAAGTTCTAATTGAAGCATAAGTAATACCCCCCTCTTCCCAATCATATTTGGGCGATCGTACTTCAACATTCAAACTCATAGATTGACCCAAACAATTGGTAACTCTAGACCATTTTTCTTCTATTTTTGATCCACCTGCCTGCCAATCATCCTGGACTTTTCCCATTTCTTGCATAGAAGTTGTGAAACCAAGGAACATAAAGTCAAAGTCGAAATCTGAGTTTGTTCTATAAACCGGTGTAAAAATCCAAGCGCTATAAGGGGCACTGAAATTCTCATCTCCGTATTCATTCCACTCTGATATTACCTTCATGACATCGCTCATGTCTTTTCCGTCTGCAAAATTACACTGAAGACCTTCCATGGCTCCGAACTCGACATGATCATCTGCCATTAGAAAGTTCATAGATGTCAAAGCTATAAATACAGTTAAATATTTTCTCATTATTTTCTCCATTTTAATTTGTATTAAAGGGTCTATTTCTAGCATTAAATGCAGAGTAGATCCTTGGATTGTCACAGGATATTACACTTTCGGGTCTCGGTGTTTTTTCCCAAAATCTATCATCTTGTATAGAGCCATATTCTTCCCAAGAATTGAAGGTTATATTAAGCAGAAAATCACCTTCAAAAGAATTAGGAGTACCAGCAATTGGTACCCATCTCCAAACTCCTCCAGTATGACCTAATTTGTCCATGTATTCATTCCAAGCTTTGTCACTTTCTAGAAGATCATTTACCGATTTTCCTTCATTTAAAGAGCAGCTTCTTATAGCCCAGAAGGAAGTCTGACCCTCAGTAAATTGAACTTTGGGCGTTCTCGCTTCAATTGCCATGTAATAACCTTGTGAAGAACAATCGGTTAGAGTTTCCCATTTCGCGAAAGTTTCAGAGGCCTCGTCGGAGAACCAAGAATCTTGAACAATACCCATATCTTTATGGGTATTAGTAAACCCTACCCATCCCACATCAAAAGCTACTTCATCACCAGATCTTAAAAAAGGAGTCAGGTAAAATCCGCTATAAGGAACTGACCAACTCTTATCTGCATAAGGATTAAGATCTTCATTAGTAAATTCGACTAAATCATTCAGAGTAACACCCTCTTTATAATCACATTGATAACCCTCCATGCCATAACTGATTGGCATGTGGTCATCAGCAAGCAAAAAATTTAGACTGATTGTCATTAAAATTCCAAATAAATATTTCTTCATTTTTTTCCTCTAATTATTGAGTAAAAAATCTTCTTTATTGCGAGCAAAGTCAAAAACTATGGCGTTGTAAAGAAGATCATTACCTTTCCATTCTGCAAATTTAGACATTGTTTTAAGAAATTTTTGAGTACCTTCATTAGTTGCTACTTGATCTTCCCAGGATTCCATTTCTGCAACTGATTCATAACCCACTGTGAGGAGATGTGTCACGTCGTCTTGACCAAATGCAACCGCAGATAAACCAAATTGGCCAGGAAATTGACCTTCAATATCTTTATCCACTTGCTCAAAAGCTTTTATTAATCTTTGAGTATCTGCAGGATCAATGGTTAATTGATGTATAAGCCAGACATAATCATTATTAGAAGCTGTTCCATAAGACCCAATGAATGAATTTATTCTCTCGCTAATAGCAGTTGAATTTGAGTTCAAAACTGAGTAGAACTTTTGTCCCTCTGGGCTGGTTTGCAGAGCCATCATCCAATCTTGATGAGCTGCCATACTTGGCTGGAGAACTGCAAAAGAATGGGTTGCAGAGCTGCTGCCATTTGATATGTAGGCATCTAAATGAACAGAACCTTTTAAATTTTCTTTAGCAAATTCAGAGGACATAAGTTCATTGCTAGCAGCAATTATTTTGGCTTGAGCTTCAGCAGATTCGACTTGAAAATCGTATTGAGCCCAAACTTGACCCGCTGCAATATTAATGGAAGAGAATATTAAAATAACAGTTAATAATTTTTTCATTTCTTTCCTCTAATTATTTACAGATAAGGTTGTACATTGCATCATAAAGTCAATAACGGGAGTTCTGAGCGCATTGAAATCATCTACTGCCTTTGTCATCCATCCAGATTGCCTTTCGTCAAAAAATGCTCCTAGTCTTTCTGGCGTAGGAGCTTGTATACTGGCCATAACTGTAAGCGCCCTATCCCCACCAGCTAAAGAACCGAAAAGTGCCACTGAAATATCATCAAAACCATTTGCTGCTGCTGCTTTTTCCATTGCGGTCAACGCTTCAACGTAACCCTCAACATCATTTGTTTTTGAAGTGAGGTTATATTGAGCATTTGTAATCCCAACGCCATCAATTGCAGTTTCTTTGATGACGTACATGAGATCTCTTCTAACAACTTCTCTCTTATTAGCTATTTT
>PAOE01000001.1 GCA_002707915.1 Gammaproteobacteria bacterium | reverse complement strand
TAACGCGGGGTGGAGCAGTCTGGTAGCTCGTCAGGCTCATAACCTGAAGGTCAGAGGTTCAAATCCTCTCCCCGCAACCAAAAAATTATGAATTATTACAATAAATTAGCCGATTCAGTTTTGAGGTGGCTTTTTGCGTCGTAAATTATTGCCGCGTTCATTGCCACGTTTAAATTACCCATGAAGCCAGTTTCAAAGACGGAGTTTCCAGCGCCGGGGTTACTGGAGCCGTTTCTCAGTGAGATTTGGATATCGGTTAGGGGGTGGGGGCTGTTGCTGCGTAGTCTGTGGTTCGGGGACCGCGGTCCTTTGATGGGTCGGCAGAGTCACTGAGCCATTTTATTGATTTTCAGGCATCGCGTACGTGCTTATAGACCGTGTTGCTGGATACGCCCAGCCGTCGAGCAACCAAACTGACGTTAACGCCAGTATCCCTCTAGGTGCGCCTGATCATAATACAGGTTTCTTACTGGACCGGTGAACCAATGTATTGGGGGCACGCATTGATGTCATCACGGGCAAAGAATTGCAGCACATTCTGGATGCCCTGCCTGATAACCTTGCCACTGGCCTGCGCAACAGCATTCTGAATAGTCTTGCGAAGCTGCTTTAAATTGCCGAGCCAGCAGCTCTTTTTAGCCAGCGGAAAAACTGGACTGAGCTTTTCTTGGTCCCCTGTTCTTTTGATATCTCAAGCCAGTATCCGTTTGGTCCTGTAACCGTGGTCGGAGAAATCTGGACGAGACTACCTGCCTCCAGCTCATATTCAATCATGTTCCGATCTACGACAGCGACACCAACAGAATTTTTAGCCGCTTGAATAGCAAGTTCGAGTGAAGAAAATTCCATTGATGGTCCAGTTGGCAGGTCCGGGTAGCCTGGCTCAAGTGTCAGCCAGTCCTTCCAGAGGGGAAATAAGACACCCTTGTCAAAAACGTGCAACGGGGAGCTTGCGCGCATGGCACAGCGGTTTTCAAAAAGATCGCGCGAACAAACAGCGACATGCTGTTCCAGGAACAATTTAACATTCTCTGAATCTTTGCTTGGGTGCCTGCCGAAGTGGATTACACAATCCATTCGTATATTTGGCCATGGCTCAGTGTGAACAGCCAGTTCAACGGTTGCGAAACTTTGAGGATAATCTCGTAGTCGCCGGGTTAACCAACGTGCGGCCAAGGTAGGAGGCGCCAACAAATTAATCTTTTGCCGCGCGAAGGAATTGGTTGCATCATTTGTTGCATCCTCGAGAAGACCAAAGATCGTGAAGACCTTTTGGTGAAATGCCTGACCTTCTGCCGTCAGATTGATGCTATTTCCAATGCGGTCGAATAATTTGAATTCCAGCGAGTCCTCCAACGCCTTGATTTGTCGGCTAACTGCACTCTGGGTCACGCCAAGTTGTTGAGCGGCGCCTGTAACGCTCAGGCAATTGCCCGCAACAGAAAAGGCTCGGAGCGAGGTTAGGCTGGGAGAATTTTTAGAAGACATAATCACCTCATNGTACAACAAAAGTTACATGCATTNTAATCTCAANTTGCGGACAGGTCATTACAAAAATGAATGGATGTTCCTATTACTCATTTGCCTAAATCTCTACACCTCATNACAAACTGTTAGATNAAATTCTTGGTGAGGAAGGCAATTCCAGATGACGACTGAACAACTGGCNCAACAGGAACGCGGACGCCGTGGNCGNCGCCGTGAGATGACAACACCGGCCCNCNCTATTGCNCAACGTCCNTTTACNCNGCTGAAACGCCCCTACCCCTCNGTNGCGNTGATTTCGGATGATCAGGTNGANCANATCCATCAGGNNTCNTTGAAATTNCTGTCNNAGACAGGTCTGGACGTGCTGCATGAGGGCGCCCGNGATNTNATGAAAAAGGCAGGAGCCGATGTCAGGGAAGGNGAGACNCGTGTGCGTTTTGACCCCGATCTGATCGTNGANANCATTGCAACTGTGCCNTCNGAATTCACGNTNCATGCCCGAAANGCTCAGCACAANGTCACNATGGGTGGAAACAANATTGTTTTNAANATGATGGCAAGTGCACCGAATTGTTCTGACACTGACNTGGGCCGCCGGGCGGGCAACCAAGAGGACTACCGCAACTTCCTGAAATTGGCACAGATGCACAACGTCCTGCACGTCACAGGTGGGTATCCCGTTGAGCCTGTTGATATTCATGCATCGATCCGCCATCTGGATTGCATTCAGGATTACATTACCCTGACCGACAAAGCCTATTGCATCTATTCGCTTGGGAAAGAGCGTGTAGCCGATGCGATTGAAATGACACGGATTGCCCATGGCCTGACACACGATCAGATGCGTGATCGGGCCTGTATGTTCTCAATCATCAATACGAACTCTCCTCTACAACTGGATATTCCGATGATGCAGGGCGTTATGGACCTGGCCCAGATGGGTCAGCCTGTTGTCATCACGCCATTCACGCTGGCAGGAGCCATGGCTCCGATCACGATTGCTGGCGCTGTGACGTTGCAAAATGCNGAGGCCCTGGCAGGTGTAGCTCTCACCCAGATGGTGCGCCCTGGGACGCCAGTNATGTATGGCGGGTTTACCTCCAATGTGGATATGAAAACCGGTTCTCCTGCTTTTGGCACGCCTGAATACATGAAGGCACAGCATATCGGTGGGCAGCTGGCGCGGCGCTACGGCATTCCCTATCGCTCTTCAAATGTATGCGCAGCCAATACTGTTGATTCGCAAGCGGCATATGAGGCGGTATTCTCACTGTGGGGCGCCATTAATGGAGGTGCCAATATGCTTATGCATGGGGCAGGCTGGCTCGAAGGAGGCCTTTGCTGCTCATATGAAAAAACGATCCTAGATATTGATTTGCTGCAGATGGTTTCCGAATTCCTTCAGCCAGTTTCGACCAGCCCGGCCGACTTGGCGCTGGAAACCATTGATGAGGTTGGTCCAGCGGGTCATTTTTTTGGCACCGAACACACCCAGGCGCGATATCGCGATGCTTTCTATTCTCCGATCCTGAGTGACTGGCGCAATTTTGAGACCTGGCAAGAAGGCGGGTCGCCAATCACGATAGAACATGCGAATGCCGAGTGGAAAAGCCGCCTTGCCGCCTATGAGCCGCCGCCGCTGGAACCTGCAATTCGGGAAGAAATTGAGGCCTTTGTCGCCAAGCGGAAGGCCGAGGGTGGTGCACCCACTGACTTCTGACCTTCACAAAGCTCCAAATGCCACAGTAAGAGAGATCACTAATGCCGACGATACAGATTGATGAGACCAAAGGAACCAAGAAACTGCCAACGCATGCAAAAGTCGTTGTTGTTGGAGGGGGGGTAGTTGGCTGCTCAATCCTATTCCATCTGGCCAAGTTTGGCTGGAAAGATGCTGTGCTGCTGGAACGGGACGAACTGACATCCGGTTCTTCGTGGCATGCGGCCGGTGGCATCCATACCATTAGTTCAGATCCGAACATCTCGCGTCTGCAATCCTATACAATCAATCTTTACAAAGAGATTGAAGCGCTATCCGGCCAGTCCGTTGGTCTGCATCAGACCGGTGGCTTTTATGCCGCCTCCACCAAGGAATGGTATGATTACCTGAAGGGTGAGCGATCAAAAGCGCGCTACATGGGGTTGGACCAAGAATTCATTTCGCCCAAGGAATTGGCCGATCGTCACCCTTTGATCGATCCAGACCACTATCATGCAGTGCTGTGGGATGCGCAGGACGGCCATCTGGACCCTTCCGGCACGACTTATGCGTTTGCCAAGGCGGCCAAAGCGCATGGTGCGCAATATTTCACCCATTGTGGCGCGACTGCCATGACGCAGCGCCCCGATGGCAGCTGGGATATTGTGACGCCGAAAGGTTCGATCAACGCAGAGCATGTTGTTAATTGTGGAGGTCTGTGGGCCCGTGAGGTCGGTCAAATGGTTGGTATTCACCTGCCCGTTCAACCGATGGAACACCATTATCTGATCACCGAACCCATGGATGAAGTCGCAAACTTTGGGCAGCAGCTACCACACGGCATTGATTTCGAGGCCAACGTGTATTGTCGTCAGGAAGGTCAAGGCATGTTGCTCGGCACCTATGAAGCCAAAGCGACCCCGTGGAAAGTCGGCGGCACCCCGTGGGACTTCGGTCATGAATTGTTGCCGCCAGATCTGGATCGTGTTGCAGATCGTCTGGAAACCGCATTCGAGCGGCTTCCGGCTATGGCTAATGCCGGGATAAAGGACGTGATCAATGGTCCCTTCACTTTTGGCCCTGATGGCAACCCGCTAATCGGTCCTGTTCCGGGTATGAAAAATTATTGGGTGGCTGTTGGCGTCATGGCGGGCTTTTGTCAGGGCGGGGGCGTGGGCCTAACCCTTGCAGAGTGGATGATCGATGGAGAGCCATCTATTGATGTCTGGGCAATGGACGTGGCACGTTTTGGTGAATTCGCGACACCTGACTGGGGCACAATTAAATCGTCGGAAAACTACGAACGCCGGTTTGTGATGACCTTCCCGAACGAGACTCTTCCCAAAGGACGCAAGCAAAAGACAACCGCACTCTATGATCGGATGATCGCCAAGGGTGCTGTGATGGATCAGGGTTTCGGCCTCGAAAATGTGCTTTGGTTTGCAGATGGACCGGAAGATGCACATGAAGTGCCAACCTTCGAGCGTAACCGCTCTCACAACTATGTCGCAGAGGAAATCAGGGCCGTGCGTGAAGCCGTTGGTGGATTAGAGATCGCCAACTTCGCCAAACACGAATTCAAGGGCACAGGGTCACGCGATTTTCTCAACCACATTCTTGCAGGATACGTGCCCAAGCCGGGCCGCTTGGCACTGACACCGATGCTGACGCCAAAGGGCAAGCTTTACGGCGATCTGACGGTGGCTTGCCTCGCTGAGGATCATTTCATGCTATTCGGGTCGGGGGCCATGCAAGAGGCACACCGCCGCTGGTTCGAAAAAGACCTGCCCGCAGATGTTGCCTATGCCAATGTTTCGGACGACTGGCACGGCATCGCACTGTCCGGCCCGAAATCGCGAGAGCTGCTGGCCCGGATCACACGCGACGATGTTTCCGCCGAAGCGTTNAAGTTCCGTGACTTGCGGCAGACGTTCGTCGGTGGTGTNCCGGTAATTCTCAACCGGATTAGTTTCTCCGGCGAGTTGGGTTATGAGATCTACTGCAAGCCGCAATATTTGATGCGCCTTGCCGACGCCATTGAAGAGGCCGGCGCTGATCTGGGCTATCGCTGGTATGGTGCGCGTGCGCTGCTGTCGATGAGGCTCGAAAAGGGTTGGGGTGTCTGGACGATGGAATACCGCCCGGATTTCAACGCGGTCGAATCAGGGATGGATGTCTTCATCAACTGGAAGAAGGATTTCGTCGGCAAGGAAGCCACGTTAAAGGCGCTCAATGAGGGCGTTTCACAGAAACTGGTGACAATGGTTATCGACACTAACGGCATAGACGTCGCCCATGACGAAGCGATCCTGAAAGACGGCGTGCCGGTTGGATACGTCAGTTCGGGTGGCTATGCGCACCATGTCGGCAAGTCGATGGCGATGGGCTATGTTGCCGCCGAATTCGCAGCCGCCGGAACCACTCTCCAAGTTGAAATTCTGGGCAACTTCTATGATGCAGAGGTTTTGGCTGGACCAATTTACGACGGCAACGGCGTCAATATGCGTTCCTAATTTGACATGAGCGACAGAGGGCATCAATGGAATAATGATGGAAATGTAGTGTTGTGTACANGGNGATGAAAAACAAATGAANGTTCACTATAGTGATAATCGCAAGATTGACCCAAGCCAGGGCCCACGCCTTGGCGACGGAACAGAGAATGACGGCAACCGTGTTGAGATTGGGCCAACAGCCCTCGCCCATGCCGAATGGCGCGAGGCAGGTTTGGAACTGCCAGACCTCGCCGAAATGCGCAAGGCCCGCCATAAACGCCTGACCGATGCTATTGTAGCGCGCGGCTATGGCGGCCTTTTGATGTTCGATCCCCTGAACATCCGCTACGCGACCGACACCACGAACATGCAGTTATGGAACACCCACAACCCGTTTCGGGCCTGCCTACTTTGTGCCGATGGCTATATGGTACTTTGGGATTACAAGAATGCGCCATTCCTTGCAGAATTCAATCCGCTGGTGCGCGAAAGCCGTTCTGGTGCAGATATGTTCTATTTTGCCCGTGGTGATCGGATTGGTCCGGCGGCCGATGCCTTTGCTGCCGAGGTCGCAGACCTGCTTTCCCGTCACGCACCAGGCCACCAACAGATCGGCATTGACAAGATTCAACCAGCAGGGCTTGACGCGATCCGCCGCGCGGGCCTGGAGTACCGCGATGGTGAGGAAGTTACCGAACGCACGCGGGGCATCAAGACAGAGCATGAGCTGCGCGCCATGCGTTGCGCCATCCATTCCTGTGAGCGCGCCATGGCTGTTATGGAAGACTTTGCACGTACCGAAATCCCTAAGGGTGGCGTGACCGAAGACGATGTCTGGGCTGTACTCCATGCTGAGAACATCAAGCGTGGCGGCGAGTGGATTGAAACACGGCTACTCACATCCGGCCCGCGCACCAACCCATGGTTTCAGGAATGCGGGCCACGGGTCATCTCAGAGGGTGAAATTCTCGCTTTCGATACAGATCTGATCGGCCCTTATGGTATCTGTGCGGACCTAAGCCGCACGTGGTGGATCGGTGACGATCTGGCCCCGTCTCATATGCGCGAAAGCTATGCCGAGGCGGTAGAGCATATCCGCTATAACACGGCACTCCTGCGGCCGGGCCTTCATATGGAAGACCTGACACGGTCTTTGCATGTCCTTCAGGACAAATATGATGCGCTCAAATATTCATCTCCGATGCATGGTGTTGGCATGTGTGACGAGTGGCCCTTGATAGCCTATCCAGACAGACTGGTGGACGGTGCCTTTGACGCTATTCTTGAACCTGGCCTGACGCTTTGCGTAGAGGCATTAGTGGGCGAAGTTGGCGGAGATCACATGGTCAAGCTGGAAGACCAGGGCGTTATTACGGATGATGGCTTTGAAACGATGTCAGTCTATCCGTGGGACCCACGTCTGTTTGTCGGCAGCTAAGCCAACGCGTCCAGGACGAAGGGATTCGAAACATGCGCTACATATCGACACGCGGAAACGCACCGACGCTTTCCTTCAAAGATGCGCTGCTAGTGGGGCTGGCTAGTGACGGCGGGCTCTACGTGCCTGCGGCGTGGCCGAAACTGACCTTAAATGATATTAGATCATTTCGGGGCAAGCCCTACACAGAGGTAGCTTTCGCAGTAATGTCGCCCTTTGTAGGCGGAGAGATTGACGATGTCGATTTGCGGCAGATAATTGAAGAGGNATATGCCACTTTCCATCATCCTGCCGTAACACCTTTGGTGCAAATGGGGCCAAACGACTGGCTTCTGGAGCTGTTTCACGGGCCGACCCTAGCATTTAAAGACGTCGCCATGCAGATGCTTTCACGACTTATGGATCATGTGCTCCGTGAACGCGGAGAACGTCTTACCATTGTTGGGGCCACGTCCGGTGACACAGGTGGTGCGGCGCTTGAAGCGTTCAAAAACTGCAACGGCATAGACACATTTTTCATGTTCTCCAATGGCAAGGTATCGGATTTCCAGCGACGCCAGATGACAACCATTGGCGCTGAAAATTGCCACGCAATAGCGATCGATGGCAGCTTCGATGACTGCCAATCGATGGTGAAGGATATGTTTGGCCATCAGTCCTTTGCAAACAAGATCCGGTTGTCGGCGGTCAACTCGATCAATTGGGGGCGGGTGATGGCGCAAGTGGTGTATTACTTTACTGCGGCGGCCGCGCTTGGCGCCCCTGAGCAGCGCGTCAGCTTTACCGTGCCGACTGGAAATTTTGGTGACATATANGCCGGCTTCGTCGCGAAGCAGATGGGCCTGCCGATCAGTCGGTTGGTGATTGCAACCAATGAAAATGATATTCTTGCTCGCACTCTGACGACCGGCGATCACCGACTTGAGTCTGTCAAACCAACAATCACTCCCTCGATGGATATCCAAATTTCGTCGAATTTTGAGCGTTTACTGTTCGAGGCTGCAGGGCAGGACTCGACCATCGTACGTGACCTGATGGCAGCATTGAAAAACAACCACAATTACAGTCTGCCAGATAAGATGCTTACTTTTATCCGCGATAGTTTTGATGCTGGTGTTGTGTCCGAAATCGAAACGTTGGAAGAAGTTGCCCTAATTTTGAGAAATACAGGATATCTAACCGACCCGCACACCGCCATTGCCGTCAAGGTTGCGCGCGAACATGCCGATCCGGATGTGCCGATGGTAACGCTCTCAACCGCGCATCCTGCAAAATTTCCCGACACGGTGCATGACGCAACCGGCAAGACTTCACACCCTCCGGTTTGGGGTGATATTCCCGCAGAGCGTTCCGAAACTGTTGCCCATCTAATGAACGACCGAGCCTGCGTCGAAGCGCATATACTTGAGCACTTCTTTCGGGCGCAAAAGTTAATAAATTCTACTGCTAAGGATTGAAGCAATGACTAAAAGTTTCTTGACCTATATGAANTCGGAACTAGACGAACTCAAGAACACAGGGCTGTACAAATCTGAAAGGGTAATAGCATCTAAGCAGGCCGGAACCGTGGCACTTAAGAGTGGTCGGGAAGTTATTAATCTTTGCGCAAATAACTACCTTGGGCTATCCGACAATGCCGAATTGATTGAGGCAGGTCGGAAGGCGCTAACACAATATGGCTATGGCATGTCTTCAGTACGGTTCATTTGCGGCACNCAAGAAGAGCANACCGANCTNGAANCNNNGNTATCNCGGTTTCTNGGCTTNGAGGATNCGATCCTNTATTCNAGCTGTTTNGACGCCAATGCNGGNCTNTTNGAGACNCTNCTGGGGCCTGANGATGCNATNATCTCGGATGCNCTNAACCANGCNTCGATTATTGANGGNGTGCGNCTTTGNAANGCNANNCGATACCGNTACGCCAATTCCGANATGGNCGATNTGGNNGNACAGCTTCAGGCNGCNACNGNGGCCGGTGCGCGCTTCAAGCTAATCGCCACAGATGGCGTCTTTTCTATGGATGGTTTTATTGCAAAGCTTTCAGAAATCTGTGATTTAGCAGACCGTTATGATGCAATGGTTATGGTAGATGATAGCCATGCCGTCGGCTTTATAGGGCAGACAGGTCGTGGCTCTATTGAACATTGTAATGTCTTGGGACGTGTAGACATCGTCACAGGTACGCTGGGCAAGGCGCTCGGTGGCGCGTCGGGCGGCTATACATGCGCAAAGCGTGAGGTCGTTGATTGGCTGCGGCAACGTTCGCGTCCCTACCTTTTTTCCAACACGTTGGCACCGGTGATTGCTGCAACGACACTAAAGGTTATCGACATGCTGGAAGCTTCGACCGAACGTCGCGACCAGCTGATGAACAATGCATCGCATTTTCGTGCGCGCATGGGCGCCGCTGGCTTTGACCTCCTGCCAGGTGAGCACCCAATCATTCCAGTGATGTTGCGTGATCCCAAGCTCGCGCAGGACATGGCGGCCCGCCTAGATGAAAAAGGTGTCTTCGTCGCGCCATTCTCCTTTCCTGTTGTTCCGCGCGGGCAGGACCGCATCCGCACACAAATGTCTGCAGCACATAGCCTAGCAGAACTTGATCGCGCCATTGATGCGTTCATTGAAGTTGGGCAAGAGATGGGAGTTATTCAATGACTAATCACATGAAAGCATTGGTTAAGGCCCGTGCCGAGGAAGGCCTTTGGATGGAACGCGTACCTGTGCCAGAACCTGGTCCGCACGAAGTGCTGATCAAAGTCCGCAAATCTGCAATCTGCGGCACAGATGTTCATATCTGGAAATGGGATGAATGGTCGGCGAAGACTGTGCCCGTGCCCATGGTGGTAGGTCATGAATTTTGCGGCGAAATCGTTGATTATGGAAACGCGGTAAAGAAGTTCAAAATTGGTCAACGTGTCTCAGGAGAAGGTCATGTCGTCTGTGGAATCTGCCGGAATTGCCGTGCTGGACGCGGGCAATTGTGCCGTAACACTATGGGAGTCGGTGTCAATCGCCCAGGCGCATTTGCCGAGTATCTCTCCATCCCTGAGGCTAATGTCGTTCCAATACCGGACGACATACCTGATGAAGTAGCGGCCATTTTTGATCCGTTCGGCAACGCCGTGCATACCGCCCTTAGCTTTGACCTCGTCGGTGAGGACGTATTGGTCACGGGCGCGGGGCCCATAGGAATTATGGGCGCTTTGGTAGCTCAAAAAGTGGGCGCACGCAAAGTGGTAATCACTGACATCAGCACGTATCGGATTGATTTAGCGCGCAAACTGGGTGTGCAACATGTTGTTAATGCGGCCGAGCAGAACCTATCTGACGTTATGGCAGATTTAGGTATGACAGAAGGGTTCGATGTAGGCCTGGAGATGTCGGGCGCTGCCCCCGCGATGCGCGATATGATCGACAAGATGAACAATGGCGGCAAGATTGCACTACTTGGTATCGCGCCGACTGGGTTTGCTGTTGATTGGAACAAGATTATTTTCAAGATGCTCAACGTCAAAGGCATATATGGCCGTGAAATGTTCGAAACTTGGTATAAGATGATCGCGCTCGTACAGTCAGGACTCGATCTGACGGATTTGATCACGCATCGCATTAGCATCGACGATTTTGAGGGTGGTTTTGTGGCCATGATTTCCGGTGAAGCCGGCAAAGTCGTTATGGACTGGGGTGTGGCTAGCTCGCAGAACACGCAAGAGGCGAAGGTGGGCGGCAATAGCGAAGGAAGGCCCGAACTAGCGACTAAGGGTAAGACACCTGATGGCCGCTTTGTTGGCGAAAATACCGGAGCGTCGCTCTAACGTCCGTAGAAATAACGACCAAGGGCGCTGGCACGCTCAAAATGCTAATCAGAACGAACATTATACCCAATAAAACACAATACTGATTCGATGAAAAAGGCCCTAGAACCGCGGATGGGCGGATCTCGTACATGGTGTCTTTTGCTCTATCAGAGCTTGATATGCAGCAGATTTTGAAAACATTAACCACACTCAGTTATGTACGGCGCAAGGCGACGAATATTTTGCTATTATATAACACTCATATCGGGGTGTTCAAAATGATAACAAAAGGTAACGTGACAATTGGCTTAGACACGCGCTTTGGCCCTGATTGGCCCGGTGTTCGATGCGGTGCAAGAACCAAGGCTGGAGGGAAATGCCAGCGCCCTGCAGTTAAGCGAACCGGTCGCTGCACCCGACATGGTGGTAAGTCGACAGGACCTCGAACCCAAGCTGGCCGTGATAAAATTGCTGCTCTGCACACTACGCACGGAAGACTAATAAAACAAAAACGCCAGGCGGCTAAGAAGCGCGCTGAGGTAGGTCGCAAGGTGCGTGCAGAGATCAAACAAATTGAAACAAGTTTGATTGAGCAAGGCGTCCTAGACCGCAGCTGGAGGAGAGACTGTCTTCCAAACCAAAAATCAATAATTTAACATATCATGCAATGATCAATGAGAATTTGCTCATTTCTTTCGATAAATATTGCTTGATTCATTAGCTCATCATTCGATGTAGAGATGAATTGTTTCCATATGATGCCAATGGAGTCTTGCCTTCTAAACAGTTTTATGAATTTTCTTTCAGTAAAAAAGACACGAGGTTTTTTTGATAGCTGAAATCTCAGGTTTTCAGGAGTTACAATTTTCCTCATTCTTTCAGTAAAATCTCTAGTATGCTTAGCGTGATTATCTTCATTAGAACCATTTAGGCAGTTATCCATTATTGGCTCTACAATTCTTAGAATTTCATCTTCTTCTCTTTCAACAAATATCATAGGAAACCACCTTTTGCTGGTAAAAAATTAATTCATTCGGAACAGAGCAATTTGAATTTATTCTATCTATTTTCTTTTCCATTCAAAGTGAATT